>DQIP01000235.1 GCA_020793565.1 Candidatus Methanovorans sp. | reverse complement strand
AGTGATAATTTAAGTGATAATTTAAGTGATAATTTAAGTGATAATTTAAGTGATAATTTAAGTGATAATTTAAGTGATAATTTAAGTGATAATTTGAATGATAATTTGGGTGTGTTGTGATGTCCAGACAAGATGAAATAATTAATGTAAAGAATATAATTGATATCCCTGATTTTAAAACCCTGTTAAAAAAACAGGGCTATAGCCTTGCAGGCAGCCATTCGGCAGTCAAGACGTGTCTCTGGCTTACCCGTTCGATAAAGAATGAGGGTTCATGCTACAAATCGCGGTTCTACGGTATTACATCGCACCGCTGCATCCAGATGACCCCTACGCTTATGTGCAACCAGAAATGCCTGCACTGCTGGCGCCCCACGGAAATTGATGTACCTATGCCGACCGATTGGGATTCTCCAGTGGAAATTGTGGGGTTATGCATCGCTGCACAGCGGAAATTGATATCAGGTTTTGGAGGTTCTGCACCAAGGGAGCGCTGGCTGGAAGGGAACGAGCCGAAACACGCGGCAATATCACTATCAGGCGAGCCGACCATGTATCCATACCTGCCTGAACTTGTTGAAGAGTTCGACAAGCAGGGGATCAGTACTTTTGTTGTTACTAACGGTACAAATCCTGATATGTTGAAAAAGATCAACCCAAGCCAGTTGTATATGAGCCTGGACGCGCCGGATGAGGATACCTATATCAAGGCATGCTTACCCGGATCTCCTGGCCTGTGGAATAGGATCAATGAGTCCCTGCACGTTCTCAAAGATAAGGAAACGCGGACAGCTATCAGGATAACGGCTATCAAGGGCCTGAACATGTTCGACCCGGCAGGATATGCGAAGTTAATAAAAAAGGCAGAGCCTGATTTTGTTGAGGTCAAGGCATATATGCATCTTGGTTTTTCAAGAGGGCGCCTGCCGCGTGAAGCCATGCCATCACACGGTGAAGTTATGGTGTTTGCAAAGGATATTGCACGTCATCTTGGATATAAGGTTGCGGACGATGTTGAGATAAGCAGGGTTGTGCTTTTATCGAAGGACGGTACGGTTTCTGATTTATGATGGTTAGAATATAAAAACAAGAGGCAGATATTTTATATCTGTTACTCTTCGGTCCTGTACAAGTTGACTAACTTCTTCAAATGTGGGGTTTCCCCCTCTTATTTGAAAATTAAATATTATTATATATCAAACAATGTTTTCTGAACTGTTTTTTCTGGTTGTGGTGGATAAAAAATACCAATTATTATCCATGTGCCAAAGCGAAAATGTGTACCCATAAAAAAATACAGATCCCTTGTTTTCATATCATCAAATAGTTTTTTCTTAATTTTTTCTTTTATAATATCGGGATCCTTATCTTTCCGCATGATATTTCTTGCAAGTTCATTTAATTCCCAATCAATCAGAATTATTTTATGTCCGGTACATTCAGGTTCATCCTTACACTTGAAAATGTATCTAAATTCGACTGGCATCTTTACTTTTTCTCGACTTTCTGATAAATAATCACCAGCCATCGAAAAATATGTTTGTTTATCATAAATTTCAGTACTGTTTATTTTAATCTCAACATCTAATAATTCAGGTTTTATAACTCCCAAACTGGCATTCTTTTCATTCAGTTTTTCAATAGAAGTTACTAAAGGCGAAATCCATTCACGAACTTTATCATTACTTAGTTGCGAGTTCAAATTTGTGTGTTTGATAACTTTTCTGCTCTCCTTTCTTTTATCGTTATCCGGCATTGCAAGAGTGACATCAATCAGATCTCTTTTTTTGAAATTAATCGATTTATCCCCATAACGGAACTGAATGGGATATAACCGCCTCCATTCTCGATTTTCATTTATTCCTGCTACACATACCAGATGTCCGTGATTACTGCTTTTTTCAGGTGTAACCCTGACCAATACAAGAATATTCTCATTCAAAGGTGTGTTACCCCCACATCATATTGTATTTTTATATTTTCGGCAATAATACCTCTATGACAAAAGTTTTTGCTAGCTTCAAAACACATCAATGATGCTCTGTGTTTTTCACCTAATTTTACAATACGTTCAATTTGATCTGAACGTTCTTTCAAAGTCGTGGCCTTGTATTGTTCGAAAAGGTTTTGGTAATCTTCCATTGTTGAAAGATCATCTCTTAACTTCCCTTCAATCCCAAGCTCTGGAATATGAACATATTGAATATCGACTTTTTTAAGATAATTTTTCAATTTATTTTTTGTGAAATTGAATTTCATACTAAAAGGATTTTTTCTAACATCAACAATTACGTCAATTTCGTTTTTTATAAGAATATTAAGGAAAGAATCTATATCCTTGCCTTCATAACCGATGGTAAATATCCCAGAAGTATATCGTTTCTCAGGAGTAGGAGCAATTTCACTTTTTACTGTGTATTCGGGATAATGGCTATAAACATACTTCCTTATTTCGCGGTCTGACTTAAACCTATTAGCTGTTTTTTTCACCACATATAACGCCTTGCGGTTTGACGTACTTGCCGCCTGTTTTCCCTTTTCGGTTAGTACTAGATGTTTTCTTTCCTCGACTACCAGCCCCGCACGTTCAAGTTTACTAAGATCAGCATAACATTCATTAGAAAATGGGCCATATTTATAGGGATAAAAATTATAAAACTTAATTAGATGCCCCATATTATTCTCTTTATAAAGTAAAAACAGATTTTTCACCAGCATAAATTTAGATGAAATGCCTTTTTCAGCAAGTTCCTCTATGACTTTTAAGAGGATTCTTTGTTTGTGCGTTAGAAGTTTCATTTTTGCTTCTCTGTTATTATTAATATATTTATTTAAAATTTTAATTTTTAAAATTTTATATATATCGTTTATTATGTGAACAATATTGCTTCTGACGTTTATAAAAGATGTATGACTATATATTACCTTTTGGCAAGCATTGTGAAAGTATTAACCATACACCGCTTGAATAAATGTTTCGTTCAACCGCAAAAAAACACCTTGCTTCCCGAACAATCCTTATAACATCCGCACAAGATGGTTCGTATAGATCATCCAAAGCCCCACCGCTATCAACACAGCACCCGCAGTCCTCTTGATGACCACATTATATTTCGAAATGCTGCCAAGTTTTGCAGATGATAGATTTCCCGAATATGCAATTATAAGCATCGGAATAGCAAACCCGAGTGAATAGGTGAAAAGCATCATCGCGCCATAAGTAATATCAGCAGCCACTGCCACCATCGTTAGGATCGTGCCGAGTATGGGACCTACACATGGGATCCATATAATACCGAGTGACATCCCCAGAAGCAACCCGCCAGGCAGTCCCTCCTCATTGCTAATGCGCAGGGACGAGAATCTCCCAAATGCATTGAATACATTGAGTTCAAAAAGCATTGCCACACCAAACCCGATAATGACGATCTCAGCGAGAATGTTAAGATACCCGATGTATGCCTTAAACGTTGAGCCAAAAGCCGATGTAACAATCCCCATTAAAGTGAAGGAGATTGATAGTCCCAGAACAATAGCTATTGGCCTTAACTTTCCTTTTTCAGTAGAATATGCAAATATCGCAGGAATGAGCGGTAACACACATGGTGAAGCAACACTGAGAATACCTGCTAAAAATGCTGCAACCGGGGTTATTGTTGGGAGATCCATTATATCGCCTTTTTTACTGCTTTACGAAATTATTGTCCGGTATCTTGATTTCCACATTTGTTTTTTGACAGGATTTACAGGATGTACTGGATTTTATTTTTGCGTTGTATCCAGTCAATTCTGTTCATCCCGTTTATCATCATGTAAGTTTATTTGATTGTGAATTTCATGTTACTTTGAATATTCATTTATTCAGTTCAATAGCATGATCAAGTGTATTTGCAAGCGTCTGTTTATCGGTAAGTCCAATAAATCTTGCATACTCGCGCCGGGTACTTGTAGTGCCATCGCGTGCCATGTAGATATATTGCTCATTCTCAACACCAACTATCACACACGAATCTGGTATGGAGTATACACTGAAAAAAGTTGAAAGTTCCGGGCTTTCATCCGTGTCAATGTACATGACCGCAGCCCTACCTTCATATTCTCCTGCCAGTGCATTAATTATGGCCCCCTGATCCAGACAGGGCCGACACCACTCTGCCCCGATCTTAAGCAATACAGGTTTATCCAGAAGTGCTTCGTTGATCTGCCGGATGTCTGTTACCTGGGTTGCAAGGTTATCACCGCTTGCTTCACTACTGTCTTGACCAGCGCAGCCACTTAGCACCAGAACAGCTCCAATCAAGATTGTTATAATAATGGATTTTCTCATAGATTCACCGATAACCAATTCACTTATAATACTAAATATTCATTTATCCTTTTAAAGGCTTTTTTGGTAAGGTATATTTTGTACGCTACCACGAAGCCGGTCACGAAAGAACAGGCGCATGGGTTGTTTTAAACAAACACTCCGGCCATTAGTCCTTATGGCGCGTATGCCGCCTCACCAAATAAGTTAATCGTATTTGTTTAGCGTTTTTTAACACCAATATTATTAAAAATGTTAGGGTCCATTCAATAGAGTTATATTCATTATAATGCTCGAAATACGCCGCCTGCGGCGGAATTACTGCACGGGATCTGGTATATAGGCTGTGCATCTACATTTTATTGAAACCATCTAAACAAATACAGTTAATCAAATGCCTGTGCCGCATTTACGCGCCACTTCAAAAGTACACCGTCATCCATTCTATCGCATGATACAAATTCCAATCCACAGATTTCATTCTCTTCAAAACCCACCCCATCAACAAGTGTAGGCGACGAGGTTCCGCCGATTATTAAATTACCTACAAAGCTATATATCTCATCCACAAGACCGCTTGAGAGCATACCAAAATTCAAACTTGCACCGCCTTCGATCATCAAACGGTTGATACCCATCATCTTTAACCGTACAACAAGTTCAGACAGGTCCACCTTGTTCTCACCAGCAACGATCACCACAGCCGTATTCCCCAGGGCATTAACCCTCTCGACCGGAGCAGACTGTGATACCGCAATAATCCGGGTTCCCTTGCCTTTTTTGAAAATATCAGCATCAATTGGTGTTCTTGCCTGGCTATCAACAATTATCCTGATCGGATTTTCCTCATGCCCACTGTCCTTGCGCTTCGCCCTGCGTTCCACGGACTTAACGGTTAAACTTGGATCATCTGCAAGAACAGTACCAATTCCAACCATCACAGCATCCGAAGTTGCACGAAGTTCGTCCATCCTGTCAAAATCCACACTACCCGAGATCCTGACCTGTTTGCGTTCCTTTGTCGAGATCTTACCGTCTGCAGACATTGCTGAGTTTATGAATGTGTAGGGTCGTTCCATACTATTCACCTGTTTAACTTATTATCCTGCCAAAATAATGTTTTACAAAGTTTCTCGTTGTATATAATTTGTAAAATTATGTAGTCCGATTTAATTCGACCGCATGGAGGATTTTCTCGTTGTATATAATTTGTAAAATTATGTAGTCCGAGTTAATCCGACCGTAGGGAGGATTTTCTCGATGTGTTTATTTTTGTGAGTCACCGGATTTTACAAGGAGATTTTCGCATTGGGTAAACCATTTTAATATCTTATAAGTGCCTTCAAAAGATCGCGGTCCCGAAGAATTCCCATCAATTTATGGTTTGCATTCACAACAGGCATCTGGTCTATCTTATTGCGTTTCATCTTGCGTGCACAGTCACTAACCCCTGAAATTAATGAAGCGGTGATCGGGTTCTTTATCATTACATCCTTTGCAATGACATTTGGAACTTTAATCCTTGAAACACTATAGTAGATGCTCATTGTATCTCTCATGGATTCCCATGTCCATGCATCATCATCAGCACCTGCGGACATATCAGACATCTCCACCGTATCCTCAATGATACTTGCACTGATGATATCGCGATCTGATATGATCCCTACAAGTTCCAAGTTGGAATCAAGGACCGGAGCAGCTTTGACATGTGCAAGTTCCATAGCTCTTGCCACAACAGGGAGAGGCGTTTCATTCCAGACAGGTACAACACCATTGTTCAGGTATTGTCCGACTGGCTCTGTGATATTCAAATCAGCCATTGACCCGATTATATCTGCAATCGTGACAAGCCCTACAAGTTTATCATCCTCTACCACAGGCAACCTTCGTATCCTGTTATCAATGAGTAACCTTGCCGCATCAGTAATATCTGCATCGGATGCGATTGTTATCGGATCCCGTGCCATAAGCAATGCAAGTTGCTCCTCTTCAGGTTTCCGAAGTAAATTGGTACGGGTTACAAGCCCAACTACCTTGTTATTTTTTAATACCGGAACTCCGGAAATGTGCTTATCTTTTAAAATCTTGAGAACTTCATCTCTTGAACCGGGAAGGGTTGCACATGCGACATTCCTGACCATAATATCGTCAATGATTGTGTTTTTCGGCATGTTTTTATAACCTCATAAATCATACTTCTTTCTTATCCTCGTACCACGAGTACGGGTATTCTGGAATTACGTGTGATCTTCTCTGCAACACTACCAAGCAAGAAGCGATTCAGTCCGCTCTTACCAAGCGTGCCCAATACTATCAGGTCAATATCATTATCCTGTGTAAATTCGATGATCTCCTGACTTGGATGGCCTTCAAGCAATGATGACTCGACCCCAATGCCTGATACTTTTGCATCATCCACTATCTGTTGTATTGCCTCAGTACCTTCTTTTTGCAGGAGTTCATACATTATTTCCCACCCTGAATCCATAGGAATGGAAGCAAATGCCGCTGTATCTACCACATAAACAATATATAGTTTTGCATCGCTCAATCTTGCAAGTTCAATGCCGTATAAAACTGCTTTTTTGTTTGGTTCCGATCCATCAGTTGCAATCAAAATTTTCCTGTATAATTTACTGCTCATATTTCCATCTCCATTACCCGGAATTTAGATTTGAAATTAGAAATTATGCACGTATTATGGATAAAATATCATCCGGTCTTGCCCGCCTCACAATCCCATTTAGCGGGTCCTGAATGTTTGAAAGGTTATTTGAATTACCATTTAGTATCATAAGATGTGCCTTGTTTCCCTTTTCAATAGAACCAAGACCATCCAATCCCAATATTTGGCTTCCATAAAGCGTGCACATCTTAAATACTTGTCTATTATCAAGCCCAAATACTTTTGATAAGAATTCCATCTCCGCAAACATATTCGTAGAATTAAGCATAACATTATCGGTTCCGACTCCAACTTTGATTCCAGCTTCAAGCATATCGCATAGTGGTGACATTCCAACCCCTGTCGTGAAATTCGAGCGTGGGCAGATGACAACCGAAATACCAGTATCAGCAGTCATCGAAATATCATTCTTGCTGGCATGTGTCATGTGGATCAGCATATCTGGTTCCAATGACAGTGCTTCTTCAATATCGGTGCGATCCTTTTCGCCGGCATGAATAGCAAACAAATGTTTCTGTCCTCTTACATATTCGACCATTTTACGGATCATTCCGGAGTCCATGTCATTGACCCCGCTGATACCAAGACCATCCGCATTCCTAAGTACCCTGTTAACTTCGCCAAGTACGTCTTCGATTTGGGCATCAGGCCTGTCAGGTCTTCCAAATATCAGGTTTTCCATATCAAGAGTGCCAATTGCTTCTTTTAATGCCAACACCCCTACCACCCCGCCTTCCCTGAAATCTGCAAATGCACACGTACCGGTTGTGATCATATCCAAAATCGTACCCCTCATGCTTTCCACAAGCGCATGGTAAGGGGTACTGCGCAAAATCCGGTGCTTGAGACCATCCGGTGGGCGAACAAGTGAATCAAGGTCATGTATTAGCCTGCCCCCATCATATTTACCAAGTGAAGGGTCTTTGCATATTGAATCACCTATATGGGTGTGGGAATTCACAAAACACGGTGCGATAATAGTTCCCGTATCTGATGATTCCTCGCCTATCTCTGTAATTATTCCGTTACTTACACAGATATAACCTTCAACATGTTCGAATTCCGTGCCAATAATTATTGTTCCGGATATTATTTGTTCACATGACGATGACATCACAAAATAATTGTTATAATACTTGATATATGTACTGATTATAGGTACTGATTAGTGGCACAGTCCCATAATTCAGTTACACAGTAAAAAAACAGTAATAATATCACATCGGATGCATATTTATATAAATTTAAAAGTAGTTATAGTATCTGTGACATTTATGGTGATGATAAACACTACTTTTGGTAATTTTTCCGAAACCCAGATTCTCCAGAAGATTTTTGGTGAATTTGGCAATGAATATGAATATACTGAAAACGATATTTTTCGCAAGAAAAACCCACCTCAATGCCCTATATGTGCTCGTAAAATGGTGCACAATGGCTTCAACCGTTACACCAAAAAAGGTATGGGCAGGATTAAAATCGGCAAATATATCTGTAAACCATGTAATGAAAATCTCGAAGAAGATCGAAGTGTTTGGGAGCAACTCAAAACCTTGTTTATCGATTTGCTGGGAGATTTATATCAGATGCTTAGATTAAATCATGTTGCCTATGATGTGATTTCTAGGCTAATGCGTCTTATTTTCCCACAATCCAAAAGTACAATTTTCAGGGAATTTAATCGTGCTATGGAAAACACCGAAATTCCCCCTTTAGAGAATGTTTTAATAGTCCACTACGATGAACAGTTTCCAAAGAAAGGACGCACTCAAAAATACCGCCTTACACTATTGGATGCTAATACCAAAAGACCAGTAGCAGATGAACTGTTTGATAAGAAAGATCCTGAAACAATAAAGCAATTTTTAGTGGCGAACTTAGACACATCAAAACCTATATTCATCATAACAGATTTTTACTCAAGTTATCCTCCAGTCTTAAAAGAAGTGTTTGGAGATAATTTAATACATCAGTATTGCTTGTTTCATTTAAACAAGCTTGTCGTCAATGATTTTCCGAGACATACATCCATTGCGCAGGAATTATTGAAATACCGATTATTGAATATTTTCTACAATCGTGAGAAAGAGATTGAAATGCTCCGCAAACTCGAATTGGAAGAATTTGAAATCATTCAGGATGAAAATGCTTATAAATCATGGATTAAAATCGCAAAAAAGGTTTTCTACAACTATGTACACGAATTAGAACTTGCTCGTAGAAGGAATAAAGAAAATCTTGAAATAAACAGTCTTGAAAAAGCTGAAGAACATTTCACTGAGCTGATGGATGAAATCGATTCGTTTGATGAAAATATACAGTATCGATTGAAAATGATTAAAAAGCATTGGATGAATGTTACAGCATTTCACTATTTTGAGGGCGCTCCTGCTACGAATAACGCCATTGAGAACTTTTATTCAACGAGTCTTAAAACACACCGGAAAAAACAATTCCGAACCGAGAGAGGCATTCTTTATCAGATGAAACTTGCTGCTATGAAAAGAGCGGGGATGTTCGAAGGCATAAAACCAACACTGTTAGAACTTTTCGGATTGTTCAGACCTTTTGCAATTAGTTGATATACTTTGGATTGATACTTTTTATAGGGGTTGAGCCGTAGCTATCTATTTTTATGTAATTAGATGCCATATTGGCTGCAGTTTTTTTGTTTTCATGCTGAAAAAAATTGGTTTTTAGATATTTGAGTATTGAAGATCAAATTTTAGAAAATCATAAGTGATTGGAAAACAGTATTTAGCTGATTAAGGGGGTATGTTTGGCGTAAAAAGTGGAAAATCACTAGATTATGGAATTGTGCCATTATAACCAATGATATTTATCGAGGGATTGTACCCTTAAATACCGTTTCCGCAGGTCCTTCCATGAAGGTAACATCATCCGATATGGAAATATTCAAAACACCACCATTTGTATGAACCAGGATTTCATCAGCTATGCTCTTTAACTTGTGTGCAAGATATGCACACGCCACTGAACCAGTGCCACAACTCAATGTCTCATCCTCAACCCCACGTTCATATGTCCTGATAGTGATCATATTATCAGACTCCACCTTTACGAAATTCACATTCACACCATTTGGGAATATGGGGTCAAACCTTATCTTTGGTGCAATCTCCAGAATATCAAGATCAAGGTCGTCAACAAAGATCACAGCATGCGGAACACCCGTATTTATCGCAGAGACAGTGTACCCATACATATCGACATTAATAAACTCATCACAGGCATCACCTTTTGCAGGAATTTCCGCACGGGTGGTAAGAGGCGGCCCCATATTAACCCTTACCCAGAATCCCGTGTTATCCCTGCGCGTTTCAGCAGGAAGTACACCTGCAAGTGTCTCGACCATGGCAGTACTCACATTGATATGCCCGCTGTCAAAAGCATACTTGACAAGGCAACGAATCCCATTTCCGCACATCTCGGCTTCCGATGCATCCGGCTGGAACAGACGCATTTTCATATCTGCTTTGTTTGACCCTGATATGAAAAGAACGCCGTCAGCACCAATGCCAAATCTCCGGTTACAGTACTTTACCGCAAAATCCGCCTTTTTGTCATCAGGGATGATATTTTTACCGAACTCGTTTATCACGATAAAATCGTTACCATTGCCATGGAGTTTTGTAAATTCGATCATGTGAATGTGTATTATTCATTTTTGTATAAGTAGTTCGCGCACCAGGGTTATGCATCGGGAGGGGGTTTCGATTCTTCCATTCGACAAACTGTTACAACCACACATTCGGCAACATCCACCCGCTAATCACCAATCTGCACCTCCACTACTGCCGTGTCTGCATTTGCCACCATCCTGGCAAATGAACCGGTGACATATTCCTATGCTGCCAACAAGCAGATCGAAGGACGCGCTGCCACTTGATCGCAAAGAAGGGCGGAGGAGAGACATCGATCAAAAATCTTTTGTCTTACCGGTAGTGTCATAAATGGTGGAACTGGATCGTGATGAAAACAATAGTATTAAATATAGCAAAGTCATACAGTAATATTACTTTTTAATACTAATGTATTCATTAGTGTTACAAATGTTGATAAAACACCTTGCTAACGCCAGCACGTTTTCAAGGTACATATGAATAGGATTTATGTAATAAAATAAAGGAATGATAGAGCATGGAAAATAAAATTATCATAGTATTTGCTATGATTTGTATAGTGTTGGGAACAACCGGAATGGCAAGTGCTCATGGATCCTGGATGGAGATTGATGCTATGTGCGTTGATCTTGATGAGAACGTCGAGATAAGAATTACTGAAGGACATAACTTTGTTGAAGAAGGTATACCGCCATATGATTTATCAGCAGAACTGGTCGAACCTGATGGCTCAAGAATTACTCTTGACAAAACAGCTGAAGATGAAATGTACTGGTATTCCAATTTCGAAGCAGATCAAGTCGGATTATATACCATTCTTGGGACTCATGTAGATGAATATTCTTACAAGATCTATACAGGCCCCGGGTCAAGAGTCAATTCTAATTCCAATTACAGCTATTTCGAAGGTGAAATTAACTGGGATGAAATTGACAAATCAAAATGGGCAGATGACTGGCATGTAGTGCGATTCGCCAAGCCATACAAATATATGAAAACCTTTGTAAGCACGAATTGTAATTTCTACGGAAACGACAATGCTTTTGGACAGAAATTTGAGATCATTCCCGTTGATGATGTATCAACAATAGGGACCGGTGATTTTGAATTCATGGTCTTATTTGACGGGAAAGCACTGCCAAATGGTACCGTAATGATAACAGGTACAAAAGATAGGGATACAAAAGTAAGTGCAATATGCGATGAAAATGGCAGGGCAGTACTGCCACTAAATGACGACTGTGACTGGTTGATAACTGCAGGATCAGCAGGCGATTACTGGGACGGGGAATATAATGGTGATTTCTCACATGGAGAGAACTATACTGATGGAAGCACAGCTTTTGTAGGAAATACTTATTCGACAGCTTTAACGTTACTGGAAATTCGTGAGAGCAATACAGCTACCATGCGCACGAAAATAAGGCCCCAGATACAGTTCAATATGAACCCATCATACTTTGACTTTGGTGAACTCGATCCGGATGATGTGAGTGATGTTGAAATTGCTGTAATTCAGAATCTCGGATCAAAAGACCTGATGATAAGTGTGAGTGTAGAAGACACAAGTGGATTATACACAACAGGACTTCAGATAGATGATACATTATGGGGTGAATACAAAACCATAATCCCGAAGGATAATTTCGCTTCATTGGATCTACAATTGCATGTTCCTGCAGAATTTGTCGGTTCTGGTGAAATGATGGGAACAATAATTATCTGGTCAGAAGCTATTAATTAGATCCTGACCATTTATTTTTTTAGATGTAAAATGATTTTTTTCAATAAGGTTTTTAAATAAAGCCTTTAATAATAATATAAATATGAAATTTAAAATTAAAATTGCCGGGATTGGAATTGTATCAATATTATGCTACATATTTATCTTTACTTTATGTGTATCTGCCATAGGTATTGGTGCAAGTCCTGCAAAACTTGAATTGGAAATTGAAAACGGTGAAAGTATTCAGAAGAACATTACCATCTCAAATCCGGATAATGCCGACCTTGTATTCCATATATACACAGACGATGAATATAATGACTGGATAACAATAACTAATACGGATTTCTCACTTGGACCATATCAGGAAAAGGAGATCTACATCCATTTCACACCATTGACCGAAAAAGTAGGAATATTCAATGCAACAATATATGCAGTTGCTCTCAATCCGGATAGTAACCTTAAACTGGGCAGCGGTGTGAAAATACCAGTAAACATAAATCTTAATAAATCAACAATTTCATACCATACTAATCCTGCGATCATTGGATTAATCCTGAGTATGTTAATCCTGATTTTTCTTTTCAGGAGATATCAAAGAAACTCGTGATGCAAGTTTGAAGAAACTGTAAACAAAGCGGTTAAGATCGGATTCAAACCAGTTGAAAGACCAAGAGTGTTACCGGGCAGGGTAGTGGTTTTTGCCTATGATCTTTATTTCAAGGTACTTGTGCCCTGGCTTCCCCGCTCTTCCATCCAGTTCTTTACCCATTCATCCATATTCAGTGATTAGGGAATAATAATATGTGAAAATAGCAGAAATGATCGGATACATGCAAACAAATCGAAAAATAAAGGTAAGACATGCCTGTTTAGGCAAAGTTACGGTTTAAATCGATTCAGGTGTTAGCGAGTATTTACCCTATTTCGCTCTTGCAGCATTTTTTTAACAACATCACTCGCACTTACTATCCCAACCGGTCGGTTAGACGCACCCACATTTTTTTCTGACATGACCATCAAGCGGTGAATATGTTTTTTCGACATGAGCCGGGCAGCTTCCTTTATTGTTGAGGTAGGGCTGATCGATTCAATTGATGGTGCCATCAGGTCATCTGCCAATGTATTTTCCCAATCGATATTGCTTATTTTTCTGAGAATGTCCATATCAGATATGATACCAATAGCTTCGCCACTTTTTTCAACTACAGCAACTGCAGAAACTTCATGGTCTGCCATTACTGCTGCAATATAATCTGCAGTTGATTCAACTGGCACGGTCAACACTCCGCGCGTCATTATATCCTTTATGTGAATATCGGTTTCCATAGTTCCACTCCTTTTATAAATTGAAGATCCATTAATATTAAATGATCGTTCAATATTATATTATATATTATTTTCAATGATATATAATATGAGGCTGTCGGAAAAGTCCATATCTTGATGTATTCTAATTTGTGAACTAAATTTGGCAAATCGAAGCATGGTTTTTACTCCTACATATAATACAATGTGTTTTGATTTTATCACTTTTCCGACAGACATTATGTCTAAAAATCTGACAGCATTCAACATGTGGATGGTGAGATTATGAATGGTGTGATCAGATCGAAACACTCCAGGGACATATTGAACGAACTGAAATGGAAAATGATGGAATTAAATGAATGCAACATACAGTATATCCACAGGGTACACCAGGTGATACTAAAACCGTATCAGGAAAAAATATCTTAGATATTGGGGCTTCATTTATTACACTTTACCCGGATACAATGATACCATATCACCGGATACTCCGGATTGAATACAAAGGGACAATAATATACGTAAGGAAAACACCAGAGTAAATATCATTGGACTATGATCACACATGATCATTGGTCCCTAATAATAGAGGTTAAAATATGTCAGATGCCGACCTGTCAATTCTAAATGAGATATACGATATTATACTTGACCGCAAAAATAACCCTATAGAAGGGTCATATGTATGCTCGCTCCTGAACCATCGCAAAGGAATGGACAAGATACTTGAAAAAGTAGGTGAAGAAGCGATCGAGGTCATACTTGCGGCAAAGAACAGGGATCGCGAGGAGATAATCTACGAATCTTCAGACCTGCTGTTCCACCTGCTTGTAATGCTTGCAGCAAATGATGTGAAACTAAAAGATATTGTATCAGAGCTGGAAAAGCGAAGAGGGTAGTAGTGTCATCTCAACAATACAATGTTGCTAAACGGAAGGTTAAGGCAGATGTGAAAAACGACGGGACCATACTCGCTTAAGCGCGGCATGTTCCAACACTATAAATATGAAATACAATACTGTTTTCAAGCGGTGTCGTATTTGCAGATCTTAGAATTGTATGTTTGGATTGTGGATTGGCAGTAGTGAAATGTCCTATCTATGATGGGAACTGGAACTCCGATCTCTTCAGTTTCGGCAAAATAATATGACATTTGATAGTTGACACTACACTAGCAACATAAACACCATCTGATAGTTATCATTATTATGTTGATAAAATCCGAAAATCCTTATATCTGATTTTCGACTAATCAAATATCTAGTGGCGGAGTAAAATCCTAGGCGCAAATATGCGTCTGATTTCCGTCAGGATTATTATGACATAAATGAATGTTTAGAACGAGGTGAAGATCATCACAGAAAAAAAGCCAACCAGGGTCGCAGTGGTCAGGTGCGATATAATATCAGAAACCTGTCCAGGTGTTGGATGTTTCATTGCGTTCAACAAACGGAAGATGTATTTTAAAGATTATGACGAAAACACGGAGATGATAGCCTTTTTTACATGCGGAGGCTGTTCAGGGCGACGCGTCTATCGCCTGGTAAAATCAATTAAGAAACACGGTGCTGATGTGGTTCATTTGAGCTCATGCATGCAGATGGAGAATTACCCGAAGTGTCCGCATATCGATTTAATCAGAAAGACAATAACAGACGCGGGAATAAAGATTGTTGAAGGTACACATCACTAAAGGAGATGAGATAAATGGTGAAACGTATGATCGTACATATAGATGAGGATAAGTGCACTGGCTGTGGGCAGTGCGTATCCCCTTGCGCCGAAGGCGCTATCCAGATAATCGATGGTAAGGCAAAGGTCGTATCAGAGGAACTTTGTGACGGCATGGGATTTTGCATAGGAATATGCCCTGAAGATGCAATTACTATTGAAGAGCGACAGACCGTCGAGTTCAATGCCGAAAAGGCGGATGCGCATCAAAAGACCACGGACATTTCTATCAAGTGTTTCAGTTGTGGTGCGGGTGAGGATACAAGGTACCTCCTTCCGATGCGGCATCAAATGGAAAGTCTCTGGGTCTGCACGCGCTGTCTTCCAACACTCATCCACGGGTGATGGAACCAATGGATATCAGGATCGAACTGACCGCGCCTGTCAATAATATATGTGATTACACATTTGATTTCCACTGGCAGAACCAGCAACTTGATCCGGTGTCGGTTATTCCGGACCAGTCAGGTACACAGTTTACCTACTCCGATCTCGTGGATGCCCTTAAAGGCGGTACGGACATTCACATTAAAGGCGATGTAGGCGCACGGTTTGCCTATAGTCTTGGTGTTAACCTGAAACACTCTGGCGGAAGCGGAAATTCCGAGTTTGCAGGACGTGTGTTCGTTGACGGGAATGTTGGCGAAGAAGCAGGTATGGGCATGGTATCAGGGACGCTATATATAAGCGGAGATGTGGCAGAGCCCCTGGGCAACATCATTGAGGTCGGATCTGATGTGCAGGGATACAGGAAGTTCCGTTCGATCACCGATATACTTTACAACGGTCTTGATACAGATACAATTATATCGAATATATTTGATGAAGAGGAACGGCGTTTGACACTGGATGACGGCATAGTTCGCGGAACCCTCGGTGCTCGGTGCGGTCGTATGGCAAGTATCGTTGTCGAAGGTGATGCTTATAATGGCACAGGTCTGCTGATGCGGCACGGTATGATCATTGTCAAAGGCGATGCCGGCATGAACACTGGTGCACACCTCGACGGCGGGACTGTTATCGTACTTGGCACGGTTGATGAGTTTGCTGGTGCGTACATGAAAGGTGGCGTGCTGGTGTTCAAAAACGCAAAAGGATATGTCGGTGCCGGGATGAAAGACGGTGCCATATATTCAAAGAAGAAGGTTAAAACAAGTCCACCTTCCGGTAAGTCGAGGATGAAAGGCAAGGACAGTTCCCTGCTTAAAAATTTGCTCGATATCGGGCGCGTGGAATCGATGCTCTACAACAAGTACGAGATAGAGGAAGAAAAAGAGAAATATATCACTGTCCACATGCGGGATGGTTCGGTGATAACAAGAAAAGTGGAATAATCTTATAATGGTTTAACCTAAATGGAATGTGGAGGCAAATAACATGGGAATAGTAAAAATAATAGAAACAATTGGTTCATCCCCGGATAGTTGGGAAGCGGCATTGAAAAATGCAGTGGATGATGCATCGGAACTTCCGATATTCAAATCCAAAAAGAATATCACAAAGGTTAATGTAAAGAATTTCGATGTGGAAGTGGAGGATAACAAGATCATTCTTTTTAAGTGTAGGGTTGAGATACTTCTTGAATGAATGACATGGGTATAAACGTTGAACACTAGTGTTTTTTGACACCGGGGAAATAAGTGCACCTGTGACTCCTGCCCCACCGACCATCGAATTAAAGAGACCTACAGCAGTCGCCTTGTTGATGTTGCGTTCAAAAAGGTAATTCGGGATTATAATATTACTTGCGAACGCGACTACAGATCACCAAACCACCGCACCACCATACGCTTACCGACCCCGAGTTTACTCATTCCATGGCAGTTAGAGACTCTACATAGAAAACTTATATACTACAGTCTCATCATACTCGCTTTGGTGGTCATATAACACAACATATGAACTATAGACACTGGTTGCAATGGCTATATTACTTGGTTGCGCCAGCAGTATGCTAAAAGGTGATAATGTCAAGTTACATGGCGATATATGAAAATAGATGCTGGTTATTCTGATTATATCAAATCAGGACAATTGATATTTGGTGAATGGTGAAAAGAAGTGGTGGCAATGAAGAAAATAATTTTTGTTTCAATCCTCGCATTTATGGCTATATTGGTTATCGTTGATACATTCGACACAGGCATACTTGAGTAAATCTGATAAACCATACACAAGAAACTAATAATTCGCCTGAAATAGAAAAAACCGATTGGGGGCAAAAGGCGAGAGATATAGCTTTGAAAGATGAGGGAGTGCAGGAATTGATTGGTAGTGAACCATGTCCTTTAGCAGGTGGAATAATATGGAACGAAACTTACGCAGAATTATTTTTTCGAATCGGAGGGGAACATCATGAGATAATAACTTCGAACACGAGTAAGGAAGGACATATGGTGGGAGGGGAAACATACAAAATTGCCATAGATTTAAACAATGAAACGGTACTATCTATCAAAAAAGAGATAAATCATACAATAGATTGGCCCGAGGTGATGTGCGAAAGTGTGAGTACGAAACGAGAAACCAACTTTTGATTTGGAAGAAGTTACACTTAAAAAGATGAGTCTAAAATAAAATCGATTTGTACGAACGATGCTCATTATGTTACCATTTTTGCTTTATTTTTGTTAAACGTGGGATACAAAGATGAGGTGAGTTTCAAAGTGTTCATGATTGGCATGTATGAAATTGTGTAGCACGATCAAAAAATATATTATTAGGTGGGGTGATTTTATATGGGTATATTGTTCGGAGATTGCAAGATTATTGCGTTTTTGGCCTGTCAAAAACCGTAAAAATCACAACGCTGACCATTGAAAGAATGGATGCACCGATTAGTACTGCTACAAATCCGTAGAATTGTGATAATATCCCGCCAATAAGTGCACCTGTGACCCCTGCCCCACCAATCATAGAATTCAGGAGACCTGCAGCGGTCGCCTTGTCAATATTGCGCTCAACAAGCAATTGGTTTGAACCGACATAGAGAAAAGACCACGAACATGCCACTATGATCATTCCGGGAATGACAAAAAGGTAATTCGGGACTACAATATAACTTGCGAACGCGACTACGGAAAGAAGATGTCCCCAGACTATGAGCCGTTCATTCCCATATCCATCAAGCCGGCGCATTACAAAAAACTGTACTGCCGGATTGATCGCATAGATAACCCCTATCCAGAATTTGCTTGCCCCGAGTGATGTAAGATAGAGCGGAAATATTGTCCATACAGCCACTGCACCGCTGTGCCGTACAAAAAAGGACAGGTACGTGCCAATATTGCTTGTGAATGTGGCAATTGAGAAATATGTGACATGGATAATGGGTCTTTCAATATCCTTCATCCGAAGTGCGCTGACAAGTGCAAAGCAGTAGAAAAGTGAGGACAGCGCGAACAGGTAGATGATGTTGCCGATAAGTGCTGCCAGCAGGAATCCTATCATCCACCCAAGCGCCCCGAATGAACTGAATTTTCCTATGCTACGCTTTTGGTAATGCACATAGGCGATAAGGGCAGCCGGATACATGCCTACGCTAAATCCTGCAAACCCCCTGGCAATCGCAAGTGAGAGCGGGTCATATGCAAATACCTGCAGGAAGAATGTAATCGCAGATACTAGCAGGCCCAAAACGATAACGCTTTTGAGACGATGAATGTCTGCCGCTTTGCCGAATATGAATGATGAGATTAAAGATGTTGCCCCAAAGATCGCACTGATTACGCCGATCTCAAAATACGTGGCTCCAAGAGACTCTGCAAAAAGGGGAATAAAGATGATACTCATCATATACGATGAATTTGTCAGGAACTGTATAGTATTGAGTCTCATCGGCTCAATAAGTGGTTATCTTTATTTCAAATTGTTGGGATGAACTTTTTTTATGAAGATAGTTTGGAAGTCTTTTGTCAGGTTAATGTATTTTTATGTTAAACTATAAGGTTGTTAAAAGATCGTCCTTCGGTCGAATTAACTCGCACTCATAATTTCACAAAATCTATATAAAAACATGATGGATAGACCTAACATGGAAAATCAAAATAAACGTGTGTGTCCGGTTGAACATGCTACGTCCTTTGACAATTTCATCCGGAAGTTTGTTCATAATCCAAAGAAAATATTTGGAAACTATGTAAAAGAAGGGATGGTTGTTTTAGATATCGGTTGCGGACCTGGTTTTTTTTCAGTGGAAATAGCCAGGATGGTCGGTGAATCAGGCAGGGTTATTGCTGCAGACCTGCAGGAAGGAATGCTTGAGAAAGTTAAGAACAAGATCCAGGGAAAAGATATTGAACAGAGAATTGAATTACATAAATGTGGAGTAAATAAAATAGGTATATAAACCAAGTTTGATCTTGTTCTGGCATTTTATATGGTACATGAGGTTCCTGACCAGGAAATGTTTTTGGAAGAGATACGATCAATACTAAAACCTGACGGTATATTTTTTTTAATTGAGCCGATGTTTCATGTTTCAAAGAAGGCATTTGAGAAAACTGTAAACAAAGCGGCTGAGATCGGACTCAAACCAGTTGAAAGACCGGGAGTACTATTAAGCAGAGCAGTGGTTTTGAAAAACGAAATGAAATGACAGACTATAATTTATAATTGACATTATGTAATTGATTAGCAATGTCTACAATAATTTCGCATCCGATGGATGTTTTCCTGTTATAGCATATTGGGAGTCTTTCGTCAGGTTAATGTAATATTATACTACACTACACTATAATTATCTGAATATTACTAATAGCATATTTTGTTATAATGGCTGTCAAACAGCCGGATACTCGCATTATATTTTGATTTAATTACAATGAAACAGGTGTTATCATGGACGATATCAGTGAAATTTACGAAAAACTCGGCGGTGTGGTCAGCAAGGAAGAGTTTATTAAAAGGGTTGAAGAAAAGGTGGAACAGATGAGCGGTCTGTGTGATAGCAAAACGGCAGCGATGCTTGTTGCCCATGACCTTGGGGTTACAGACACTGGCCGTGAGACCACAAAGATAGCAGATATTACTGCTGACAGCAACAATGTAAATTTTATTGCCAAGGTAATATCGGTTTTTGATACAAGAGAGTTTAGCCGCAACGACGGTACGATCGGTAAAGTCGGAAATATAACTGTTGCAGATGAGACGGGGTCGATCCGCTTGACGCTCTGGGACGATAAGGCAGATCTTATCAAGACCGGTAGCATTGAGATCGGTCAGAATGTGCAGGTTAGCGGATATGTGAAAGACGGGTATTCTGGAGTTGAAGTGAATATCGGCAAGAATAATGTGATCGCAGAGACTGACGAAGATGTGGATGCCACAATTAATTCGCAAAAGATCACTGATATCAAGGACGGGATGGGTGATATCAATCTCTGCGGAAGGATTGTGGATATTTCGGATGTGCGTACATTTAGCAGAAAGGATGGAACTGAGGGGCGCGTGTGTAATATCGGGATCGGTGATGAGACAGGTAAGATAAGGGTCACACTCTGGGATGATAAGACCGATTTTACAAAGGATATCAGTTTTGATGATTCGATCGAGATCATCAACGGCTATGCCCGCGAGAACAATTTCAACCAGCAGGTGGAGATCCAGGTCGGCAACCACGGAGTGATCAAGAAAAGTGATTCTGTTGTCGAGTACAAGGAGACGTTTACGCCTATTGCTGACATTGTACCAGGGGAATCATATTCCATCGAGGGTGCTGTGTCAGGACTGGGCGAGTTGCGAGAATTCTCACGCGACGACGGTACGCTCAATATGGTCTCAAATATCTATGTTTCCGATGATACCGGGCGCATACGTATTGCACTCTGGGGCGACCACGCACCTATTGTGGATGAACTTGATATCGATACCCGGGTACAGGTAATCGATGGATATTCAAAGTCAGGGTTCAATGATGAGATAGAGTTGAGTGTTGGGAATCGGAGTCGGGTTGTTGTTTTGTGAGTGATTGGAGTTGCATACAGGTATTGGACTTAATTTAAGATGTGGTGACTTCAGAATGGCAATAATAAATTAATGAGGTGGTAAAAGAATGGCAGAGTTTTTAACTACTACCGGAATATCCTACAATCTTGAAAATTTAATAAAGAAATCAGATGAAAAACTGATTTTGATAAGTCCCTACCTCCAAATTGCAGGTAGTCTCAAACATCTTATTGCAGAAAGAGATTTACAAAAAATCGATATTCGTGTGGTTCATAGAAAAGATAACAAAATAAATGCCGAAGACATGAATTTCTTACAAGAATTAACCAGTGTTAAAATTTCCGCTTGTGAAAATCTCCACGCTAAGTGTTATTTAAATGAAAATACAGCAATCATCACTTCCATGAACTTGTATCAATATTCCCAACAAAATAATCGAGAAATGGGTATTAAAGTTGAAAAAGAAGAGGAGCACGAGTTATATACTAATATTTTCGATGAAGTGAAAGTAATCCTAAAAACAAGTCAGCAACCCGAGTTTTCAATAAAAAAAATCGAGACCGATGCCCCCACGGCATCCAAAAAAGTTCCTACAAAAAACAACAAAAAACATCAGAAGAAAGATATGGGCTTTTGTATTCGTTGTGGAACGGATATAAAACTAAATCCTGAAAAACCACTTTGCTTAAAATGTTACAAATCGTGGGGAAAATACTGCAATTCTGAATATAAAGAGAAGTTCTGCCATGCTTGTGGAAAGAATTCGAATAGTACTGTGACAAAACCTGTTTGTTATACCTGTTATAAAAAAGCTAAATAATTGATTAGACTTTCCACACCTCCTGCTGAAAGCAGGATATTTAGGATTTTTTATGTCCTGCACGATCAACAATAACATTTTGAATTAAGCATATGATTGTATTTGAAACATAATCACAGATTCAATTATGAATCCTGATGGGGTTTAAAATGTTCGGCCTCATCCCACATTTCACGATATGCGTAGACATACGAAGTGGTTGCCACGGAATCAATTTTGTAGTAATAGCGGCAGAGTTTTTTGTATAAACGCAACATCCCATCATCGAAACAAAAACCAAGCATTCCGTCAAGCAAGCATTCGATGCGCCGGGGATCACGGCATTTGTCTTGCAAGATAGCTTCTACTTCAAAGAAGTATTGTTGTCCTGCTTGACGTGCAAGCTGCTGCTGTTCGACTACGAGTTTCTTGATCGTCTGAAGCATGTTGTTCATAGATTGTTTATCTTGGCTATTCATTATCCTGAATCCCATTTTTCTGTTTTGTCAGAAGGTTTTGGCCTTTTCCAGTCAATCGGTATTTCTGCAGGCGACTATTAGGCTTTTTGGGGATGGTCATTTCAATGAAATTAAGCCCCACAAGTCTCCGGACTTGTTTATGAAGTTCCCCTGACACTGTTTTGTGCCCAAGTTTGAATGCCAATCCAGACTTGCCCTGTTTACCGTATTTTAAGATGATAAGAATCTTTGCTGCTAAGAGTGACTCTAGCCGTGACTCTAGCCGTGACTCCAGCTCCTGCTTCGGTTGAACCACTGGTATCTCAAATATATTACGCCAAATAGTCAGGATGAAAAAACCCGAATCCAAACGAAACTCAGGTTCCCGCATTCCTGCCTTCCGGCAGCGTTCAAGCATATCGACCGTTCCCGTGCCTGCCTTCTCAATATATTTTGTCAAGAAAAGCGGTTCAGCGATCAATGGATTGTTGGGTTGGCTGGCATGGGGCAGGAGCAGTTTTTCCAGTGTCAGCGGAGGATGCACGGTGCCGGGATTCCAGATTTCAAGTCGGTCAGGGAAAAGCTGTACTTCCACGCTTGCATTACTGGTGTAATCGCGATGTGCTACGGCGTTTACGATACCTTCTGTGACAACTTCCTGAGGGATGTCATATTCAACAGGTGCCTGCGGTCCCAAGGTGCGGGTTCCGACAGACCGGTTCAGTTTCGACATGACAAAATCAACTGCCTGATCTACCATATCAAAGATTGTTCCTTTGTATATCTGATATGAAGGAATCGGCTTGTGCTTCTCCAGGGTATGAAAATGCATGCACTTTAATTCTGAAGAGATTAGAAAGCGCTGGGGTTTGACCCCGAATAACAAAATGGCCGCATGATTGGGTTTCCCGTTATCAAGAAGATCTAAATGTGTTAACATATCAGCTACAGGGGTTGTTTCTGCCAAAGCATAATCACGTGCATTATGCGCGCGGGATAAGAACCACTGCACTTTGTCAGGCGAGATGTCTTCCAGTGTGGCGTTACGCGCTGCCGTTGCATCGAACGGCCCTGTTCGCAAACATCCGACATCTTCCAGATAATGGACAAGGCTGGCATAGACCGCCGCGATCAATTCCGGCACACTGGTAAAATGACGTCTGATGAGCTGGCTGCCAGCTTTGTCGATCAAAGCCGCCGTTGACAGTATGCCGCGCTGCGCGCATGGTCGCACCGTTTTTCACATATGTCCTAACCCCTTCCGTTTAGCAACTTTGTATTGTTGACATGACACTATTATTCAATATACACCGCAACAATAAACATTACACCAAACAAAACCGAATGTGTCATAAGTAGAATGTCTGAAACACACGCGAAAGCGAGAACCACGACCAACAAACATTTAGAAGAATCCGGATTGGCTATTGATGTAATTTATCTGGGGAAACGAAAAGGGGAGTAAAACCGGACGTTATCTTTTCGATGTATTTAAAACCCTAATCCAACATATTACCTATGATGCAATCAACTTTCGGTGAAAAACTCAACTCAAACAAATTCATCATAACCGCAGAGATTACACCTCCAAAAGGTGTAGATGCATCGGCTGCACTTGCAGATGCAAAGATACTCAAAGGGTTAGTGGATGCGCTCAATATCACGGACAACCAGCGTGCAATCATGCGCATGAGTCCTTTGGCGCTTGGCAAATTACTGCTTGAGAGGGGGTATGAGGTAATCATGCAGATGACATGTAGGGATCGCAACCGATTGTCAATCCAGTCGGATATACTGGGAGCGGCGGCGCTTGGTATTGGGAACATCTGCTTAATGTCAGGTGATCATACTACAAACGGTGATCACCCGGGTGCAAAGCCTGTTTATGATCTTGATTCCGTGCAACTTCTTTCGATGGTGCAGAAGATGCAAAACGGTTTTGATATTTCAGGAAATGAACTGGAAGGTGTACCTGAACTGGTTGTCGGGGCAGTGTCCAACACTGACCCTTCGCAGGTTATGCAGATGATGAAACTTGAAAAGAAGGTCAGGATGGGCGCACGTTTCATACAAACGCAGGCTGTTTATGATGTCGGGCAATTTGAGGAGTTCACCGGATCAGTGTCTCACCTTGATATTCCAATAATAGCAGGACTCATTCCCTTAAAATCCGCAAATGCGGCCAGGTTCATGAATGAGAATATTCCGGGGATAAATGTGGATGATGAGATCATCGCAAGAATGGAAAGTGCAGGTAACCCTGTGCAGGAAGGGCTTATGATATGTTCGGAAACGATTGGAATGCTTAAAAAAACATGTCGCGGGATTCACTTGATGCCTATAGGACAACACCTGAATACACCAAAACTGCTTGAGATGGCGGGACTTCCTGTCAGGCGATAATAGCACAATAGCCTGGTGAGAAGATTCTCCCTGTGCCCGGATTAACCCGAATTACATAATCTTATAGGTCATATACACTAAAAAACAGAAAGAGTGAAAAATCAATGAAATTTACACAAGTCGATCACGCAAAAAACGGAACCCTCACCATTGAAATGGAACAGGTTGCAAAGACCGAAGGTCTTAATGAAAATGCAGTTCTGGCGAATGTCGCAAATGGCAGCCTCGTCGTAATGACACGAAAAGGAAAACGTCCTGTTGCCATTGGAAAAGGTGTGAGCACAAAGATAAATGTCAACCTGGGCACATCATCAGTATCAATTGATCCTGCCGGTGAGATGGAAAAAGTGAAGATCGCTGAAAAATACGGGGCAGATACCATCACAGATCTTTCAATGGGAGGGGATATTTCCAAGATTCGCAGGATGGTATTTGAGAACACCACATTGCCGATCACTACAGTCCCGATATACCAGTCCATTGTTGAGCACGGCATGAAGGGTGTCAATGAGGATGATATACTCTCAAATCTAAAAGAACATGTCAATGAGGGTGTAAGTTCAGTTGTTCTCCATTGTGTGGAAAAAAGCATCCTTGAAAAACTAAAGGGCACAGGGCGTGTAATGGGTATGGTCTCAAAGGGCGGTTCATTTACAAGTGTCTATATGCTGACGAACGAATGTGAGAACCCTTTTATTGAAAATTTTGACGAGGTGCTCGGGATACTCAGGAAAAACGATGTTGTGCTATCCCTTGGTAATTCCATGCGAAGCGGGTGTATCCATGACCTGCGTGACGGTGCGCAGGAGATGGAGATCAATACCAATACGCGCCTTGCAAATAAAGCAAATGAAGAAGGGGTGCAGGTCATCATAGAAGGCATGGGCGGGCATGTGCAGGCAAAAGACATATCCGGATCTGTGCAGTTCTATAAATCAAGATCTGATTTTCCGCTGTTTGTGGCAGGGCCGTTGCCTACAGATATTGCGCTGGGATATGACCACATCGCAGGTGCGGTTGGTGCGAGTATGGCAATCGGTGCGGGTGCGGATTATATGTGTTATATCACGCCATCGGAACATCTTGCCCTTCCAACTCCTGCGCAGGTGAGAGAAGGGCTTATCGCATTCAAGGTCGCGGCACATATTGGTGATTCCATCAAGTACGGCGTGAGTGACAGGGATCTGATGCTTGCGAAAAAGCGTGCTAAATTTGATTGGGCTGCACAGTTGAAACTTGCGATCGATCCTGATAAACCAGGGAATATGTGCCCTGTGGAAGGACCGTGTTCAATGTGCGGTGAGTACTGCGCTATCAAGATCATGGGTGATTATCTCAAAAACGGCGGTTGACATGAACAACAGTTATTCTTCCATGCAGATGTTCGGGATACGGACTGCACTCATAAAACCGGGTGACGACATAGTGGAGATTCTCTCGGATGCGTTTGCAAGTGCAGGAATGCATCCTGTGGATAACGATATACTTGTTCTTGCAGAGTCCGCAGTTGCGACTGCGGAAGAACGGGTTGTACAACTTTGTAATGTAAATCCTGGAAACAAGGCACGGGAATTTGCAAAAAAGTACGAACTTGATGCGCGGGAGATGGAACTTATCCTGCAGGAATGTGATGATGTTTTCGGAGGCGTTCCGGGCGCTGCACTTACTATCACCAACGGCACCCTGTCTCCGAATGCGGGTATCGATGATTCCAATGCGCCTGATGGGTGTGTAGTACTGCTTCCAAAAGATGCCCAAAAAAGTGCAGCACTCATCCGCGCCGGGATCGAGAAACGATATTCCTGCCATGTTGGCGTGATTATCGGGGATAGCAGGACACAGCCCCTGCGGCTTGGCTGCGTGGGGATCGCGCTTGGATCGTCGGGTATCAGGCCTGTTGAAGATGCAAGAGGGTCATCTGACCTTTTCGGCAAAACATTGCATATCACACAAAAGGCGGTTGCGGATAATCTTGTTTCAGCCTCGCAGGTGTTGATGGGTGAAGCGGATGAAGGGGTGCCGTGTGTACTCGTTCGCGGCGCGCCTGTTGAGATTGTTGAAGGGGCGGTTGAGATGCCGCTGTTCTCTAGTGATGAGTGTATGTATTACAGTAACATAAAGAGAAAATGAGGCTGAGGTTACATTAGATGCTTATTCCTGAATCGATACGGGACGCAAGCATAATGGACTGGATGAATAGGATTTACGGTGTGCCAATAATAACATTCAAATCGTGCTAATACCGTAGATCCGGTCTGAAATTGCCAGCATAATCATGTGCGGTCGGTATCCATTTCAAAAAGCAAGGTGAAATGCATACATATTCAAATTACCTGAATAAAGTGCCTGAAAATGCTTTATATTTCAAAATAGGGTCGTTAACATTGGATTTGAAATGGATACCGAAAATCAAATTTGGATTGCTTACCTTTCAAAACGTATGTATGCCTGGCCACATGAAGTATGGAAGCCATCTTCATATTTATCGGTATTTGGATTCACACGTTCTTCTTCTGTAGCCGTGTTTTGTGTCTTTGCAATTGTTACCATTGTCCCTCAAGTTCAGTAGTATTGCACATTTTATATGCACCAGCCACTCTCATTACCGATACATCTGTGTAATTATAATTATACTAATATTTAGTATAATTAGTTATGGGTGGTTGCTGTTATTATTGCTGCTAATTCTTTAAAAGGAGTAAATCTGGCAGTTTTAAATGAGTTTTGCCCATGCTGACTCAAGTGGTTCCCTGCCAACGATCTCTTCAGCAAACCTGTTTGCCATCAGTTCAAGTTCCTGTTCAGGTCGGTATTTTGTGAAGGTCATCAGCGACAGTTGCCGCAGGATCGGAGTTTTGTTATTATGGCGCAGATGCCATGCTTCATCAAAAATCTCAAGCATGCCAATTGATACAAAGATCGCCTTGCCTGATGTGAACGCTTTTGGGATCGCGGAATCAAAATAATATACCTGTGAATTATTGGCAAGCGTGTTCACAAAATTATCTGCCCAATCAACGATCTCTGAGATCGGACGTGCATTGTAGTGTCTGATAAGTATCTTGTAATATGATCCGGGCAGAAACATCATAACGCTTGTTGAGATCAATACGTATGCAAGATACATCTCAATTGTCAGCATGCGGCTGCATTCCATTGTCGAAAAGATTGCGGCGATAGCACCAACCATTAATAGTTGTGCACCTGCAAATGAAATAACTCGATGGATCGGGGTTTTGGTTTTCAGGTAAAATGCGAAAAGAAATATCGATACAACTATCAAGAACGTAATCAACGGTAAAAGGCCTGAATTATTGACGCATTCAGCGTAGCATATAATCTCATTTGCTATGGATGTTATATTTTTCAACGTGACAGTGATCACTTATTTTTTCACTTATTTTTTTTGTAGCTGGAGAAGTTTTCGATTGCAACAGCGCCAAAAGTATCAACAGGACTGTCGAGTATGCGGGTTGTTATCGCAGTTGCAGCATTATCGGCAGTTGTGGTTGCCGAGTATATGTATCGGGGGAGATTCCGGTACGGCACAGGCAGGTGGTAGCATTGCCGCCATTTTCCTTTCCCCTCGGTATTTGTACTTTTAACATATCTAACATGCGAAACGTATTTATGTGAGTAGCACAATGGTTGTGTGTAGTCCGTGCAATACCACCGGATTGTAAAATGATGGCAATCTGGTACAAAGGATAATATTATGTCAGGAATCTGGAAGAAAAAGAAAAGCATACCTGATATATGCAGATAATGTATAATGTGTTATACAAAACCTAAATAAGATGATAATTCAGATACTAATAATAGTAATAGTAATAATAACTACAAATAGGTGATACAAATGGGCAAACCAATATTATTAGATTTTACAGCCACATGGTGTGGACCGTGCAGAATGCAGAAACCGATCCTTGATAAACTTGAAAAGGAATTTGGTGACCGGGTAGAGATCAAGGGAATCGATGTTGACCAGAATCAGGAACTTGCAGCAAAGTATTCTATTCGTGTAGTTCCGACACTTGTCATGGAAAAAGATGATGTTGAAGCAAGACGTTTTACAGGTGTCACACAGGGCAATGTCCTTAGTGCAGAATTTAACAAACTCCTGTGAGATCATCTTTCTTTTTTCTCGTTGTATATAATCTATGGGATTATGTAGTCCGAGTTAATCTGAGCGTTAGCGAAGATTTTCTCGTTGTATATAATTTATAACTTTTCATATCCACAATGTAGCGAACCACATAAACCTCTTCTCAACATTCATCTATATTGTGCCCACTATTCCCCCATTCAAACCAACCATTACTGTTAAGCACATATTTGAGGACAATAATAACTGGAACACGTTTTGCCTCACTGCAACAGATAGCCTTCGCACTGTTGAGATCGAAGAAGTTAACAAGATGCTTTCCTGCAAGGACGAAAGTCGGGGTTACTTTGTATATCAATGCGAATGTTGTGGAGAGTTCAAAACTGTTCATTTTGGATGCAACAGTCGCATCTGCACGAATTGTGGTAAGAATCACACCGACAAATGGGCAAAATCTCTCAAAAAAGCAATGTTCACTGTTCCCCATCGTCATGCAGTTCTCACAATTCCAGAGATGCTAAGATTCACAGTGGAGCAAAATCGTTCATTGCTAAAGGTTCTGATGGATGCAGCAATTAAAGCAATCAACGACACAATATCATTAAAACACAGAGGTGGACAATTGCAGGCAGGTGCTATTGTTGTGTTGCATTCGTTTTCCAAAAAGATGGGGTCCAATCCACATCTTCACATACTTCTAACCGAAGGTGGATTTGATAAATCAGGTAAATTCATCCATCAAAAGTTCATTCCTTTTAAGGCAATGCGAAAAACATGGCAATATCAGGTTCTTACCAGATTTAAGGCTGAATTATCTGAAAATAAGGCAGTTTCAGAGTTTGTGGATTTTATTTTTCTTATATAACCTGTCTTTTGTCAGAATTGAGGATTGTACAGCCCAGATTTCCATTCAAATTCGTCAAAATTGAAGGAACATTTGTAATCAAACATATCGTTTTGCATATGCTAATTAAATACATCAAAGGTCACACACAGTTTTCAGGTCATGCAAAAAAAGTTCTATATTTTTCTTAGTCACATGAGGCATCAGGACAAGCCTCAGGGCACGGGGTTGCCGTGTAATGGATACCTGCCAGCCGAATTCCTCACGAAGTCGTTTTCTCACCGAATCCGCATCAGGCACGTCAAGAGCCACTACATTCATAACAGGCTCGATCAATGGTTCAATCCCGATATCCCTTGCCCCTGTTACGATCATGTGTGTAAGTTCCATACACTGGTCTACAATATGCTGGTATCCTTCTTTTCCCAGGTGTTTCATAACAGCATATGTACCTGCAACAGTAGCACCGCTTCTGGTACCTGTCAGGGAGTACTGGGTATCGACAGTAAGGTATGGCGTGTGTGTCTGCAGGTGCTTGAGATGTACGGGGTCCTTAAACAGCAGTCCGCCTGAAGGAATGGTGCTAAATCCCATCTTATGGGGATCTGACGCTATGGATGTGACACCATCCAGCGCAAAATCATATGGTTGCGGATGTTTCAAAAAAGGGATCACAAAACCACCAAAAGCAGCGTCCACATGCAGGAATATACCTTTTTCAACCGCAAATTCCGACATTTCTTTGATAGGGTCTATCTGACCAAACTCGGTCGAGCCGGCAATTCCGACCAGACCTATAGTATGTTCATCCACAAGGCTTCTTACAGAGTTCATATCTACCTTAAACTCCGGATTAAGTGCAGCCTTTCGAATCTTGATCTCAAGCATGTCTGCAATCTTGTCGAACGAAAAATGAGCAGATTCAGGAACAACTACGTTCGGATGCCGGATATTGCTGATATTACGCATGGCACGAAGTGCCTGTATATTTGATTCAGTTCCGCCTGTTGTGACATACCCGTGCACGGATGGACCGTTCATAAGGTCCCCCATCATCCGTATTACTTCTTTTTCGAGGTCATGGGTACCCGGGAACAAACCGAAGTCTCCAAGATTTGCTTCAATGAATTGCATATGAGCCTCAACCGCAATCTTATGCGGGTGGGTGCACATAGCACTCAGTACACGCTCGTATGTAGTGTCACGTGTTTTAGTGTAATTTAAAAAAGCGAATATCTCTTTTTCCGAAACTCCATTTTCATTCATACGTAATCAGGATGCTATAACCTGTTTAAAATAGTTGTGATTTATGGTCAAGTCCGCCCGAACAATTTGCCAAGTTCTTTTCTCGTAAACGATACCATAGTAGGTCGCCCGTGCGGGCATGTCTTTGGATTTTCAGTAAGTCCCAGTTGAGCGACCAGATTCCCCATCTGCTCAAAACTACATGCTGCGCCTGCCTTGATCGCACCACGGCATGCAATGCTTTTTGATACATGGTCGTAGATGCCGGTCTCGTCCCTGATCCTGCCGGTTGACAGGATGTCTGAGATAATATCATGCACAACATCCGTATCTTCCAGTTTGCTGAATATGCTTGGGATAGCAGTGATCACATAGGTATTGGTCCCGAATTCAGATATGGCGAAACCGAACTCCTCAAGGTAGGGGATGTACTCTTCCAGCAAGATCCTCTCCTTTGCATTCAGTTCAATGGTAACCGGGGTGATCAACTCCTGCCATCCTGTATCCTTGCGGTCTTTTATCCGGTCGAACAATATTCGCTCATGGGCGGCGTGCTGGTCAATAAGCAAAAGCCCGTCCCCGGACTGCGCCACAATATACAGGTCATTGATCTGCCCGAGTATTTTAATATCATCGATCTGCATACTGCCCACAGTATCCGAATCCACAGCAAAAAGTTCTCTCCCTGTTCGTTTAAGACGACGCTCGGTATCCTTTATCGATGTATGGTAAGGCGTGGTACTCTCACGCAATGTATTTTCCACACCCGGACTAACCCCGGACTGACTTTCGTCCAGCAACGATTGTACTGTTTTGTCCCTTTCATCGATCTCATGGACGACCTGTGACCTATGTGCTTCCACAACGGCTTTTATAACCGTATCCATAACCTTTTTTTCATGACTAAAACGCACTTCTGTCTTGGCAGGATGAACATTGACATCCACATCCTCCGGATTAATCGATATGTTCAGGATCGCAGCAGGATACCGTCCTTTTGCAATAAATGAATAATAACCCAGTCGCATGGCATTGCTGATAGCCTTTGATTTAACGCTCCTCCCATTTACAAAAAATGACTGCAGGTCGTTTCCGCTTCTGGTAATTTCGGGTTGTGACACAAAACCAGACACTTTCGCCCACTCAGACTTGAACGAAACGGGAATCATGGCTTTTGCCACATCAGTACCAAGCACATGTATGATACGGTCAAAAAGCCCGTCTGAAGCGGGTGCACGGAGTATCGTCTTGCCATTGCTGGTGAGCGTAAAGGAGATATCCGTATTTCCAAGCGCATATCTTGTGACAACATCCGTAACATGTGCAAGTTCTGTGCGATCGCTTTTAAGATATTTCTTCCTCGCAGGCGTGTTGTAGAACAGGTCTTCCACAATAACACGGGTCCCGACCGCAGTCCCGACATCCGTTACACCCTTTAGGTCGCCGCCTTCAACAATCACTTTCGTACCAGATAGTTCATCGTTTTGTCGTGTGATGATCGTAAGTTTTGATATCGCTGCAATGGATGAGAGCGCTTCCCCACGAAATCCCATTGTAGAGATTGCAAAAAGGTCATCTGCAGTCCTGATCTTGCTTGTGGCGTGCTTTAAGAAAGCAACGGATACGTCATTTTTGCTCATCCCGCACCCGTTATCCACAACTGACAACATTATCGACAAGCACCCCCCGATTTCCACTCGAATACCAGTAGCGGAAGCATCAATTGCATTATCAATAAGTTCCTTGATAACCGATGCCGGGCGCTCTATTACTTCACCAGCAGCGATCTTGTTTATTGTAGTTTCATCAAGGATGCATATCTTATTTTTCGTATCATTTTTCATGCTGGTGATTCCCCATCATTTACCGCTTTTTTCTTAAGTTCATTAAGCGTATTCAATGCATCCAGTGGTGTCATTCCGTTGACATCCATATTGTTCAGCTCATCCAGGACAGGATGGCTTTTATCGTGCTCCTTTGTATCATCCGAATCAAAAAGGATCAACTGGGTGTACCTGGCATTGGTCTTGCCTCTCGTCCGCCCCCTGCTGCCCCGCTCATTGCTCATTACACTCTCGTTCTCAATATCATGCAATATCTCATTCGCCCTTTTAGTAACCTTATGCGGAACTCCTGCAAGTCGTGCTACATGGATACCATAACTCCTGTCGGTGGCACCCGGCATGATCTTGCGCAGGAATACAAGCTCATGTCCGTCTTCCTTCACTGCAATGTGGTAGTTCTTGACACGTTTGAGTGTATTTGCAAGGTCTGTGAGCTGGTGGTAATGCGTTGCGAAAAGCGACCTCACCCCTACCCGTCCTTTATTGTGTATGTATTCCACCACTGCTTTAGCAATGCTGTACCCGTCATAGGTACTCGTACCTCGCCCGATCTCATCCAGGAGCACAAGGCTTTGCGGTGTGGCATTGTTCAGGATATTGGCAAGTTCGATCATCTCCACCATGAACGTGCTCTGCCCGCTTGCAAGGTCATCAAACGCGCCGATCCTTGTAAACACCCTGTCGGTTATTCCTATGGATGCATGCGATGCAGGAACAAAAGAACCTGCCTGTGCCATGATCACAATAAGTGCTATCTGGCGCATGTATGTGGATTTACCTGCCATGTTCGGTCCTGTGACCAGCATAAACTGGTTATCCGTGCAGTTCATTTCTGTATCATTCGGAACAAAACCTCCCTCCACCGAGTTTTCCACAACCACATGCCGTCCATCCCTGATAAGTATCCTGCAGTCGCTGCTGATATCCGGTCGCGTGTAATTGTTGTTTTCCGCCACATCGGCAAGGTTTGCGATCACATCAAGTTCACCTATCAATGCAGCAGTCTGCTGCAACTCTTTTGATCGACCGGCAATGATAGTATTGATCCCGGTAAGAAGTTCATATTCAAGAGCCACCATTTTCTCATCGGCAGAGAGGATCATTCCCTCACGTTCTTTGAGTTCGGGTGTGTAAAACCGCTCGGCATTGGTCAGACTCTGTTTCCTGATGTAATCATCAGGAACCTGTGCGATATTGATCTTTGTGACCTCGATGTAGTACCCGAATACCCTATTATACCCGACCTTGAGAGATTTAATACCTGTCCGCTCGCGCTCTTTTTGCTGGAATTTGGCGATCCACTGTTTTCCGTTCCTTGCCATGTCCTTAAGTTCATCCAGTTTTTCGTTGTACTCTGATTTTATCATCCCGCCTTCCCTGACAGTTACCGGGGGCTCATCAACGATTGCCCGTTCAATAAGTTCGGTCAGGTCCTTAAGTTCAATGAAGTCCTCAAGTCCCTGCCTGATATTGTTCAGCATTTCCGGATCAATTCCATCACTCAGGGAATCAATGATGGCAGGCACGACCTCAAGCGAACTTTTGAGGGCTACAAGGTCACGGGCATTGGAATTCCCGTACACGACCCGCCCTATGAGGCGTTCGATATCGCGAACGTATGACAGTTTTGAGCGCAGGTCAAAGCGAAGGAAGGTGTTTGTTTTCATTTCCCCGACAGCATCAAGCCTGCTGTTGATGTCCTTTACAGAGATGAGCGGCTTGAGCAGCCATTTCCTGAGCAGCCTGCTGCCCATTGGTGTCTTTGTCTCGTCCAGCACCCGCAAAAGCGATGTGCCATTTCCTTCCTCACGCACGTTCTTTGTAATTTCAAGGTTTCGCAGGGTAATGGAGTCCAGTATCATGAACTCGGATTCCGAATAGGTCTTGAGGGTATGGATGTGTCCGAGTTCACGCATCTGTGTTGCTGTGGCATATTGGAGTGCTGCGCCGGCAGAGGAAATGGCACAGGGCAGGTCTTCACATCCCATGCCTTCGAGCGTGGCGACATTAAAATGCTCCTGCAATCGCTTTTTTGAGTTTTCGATCCCGAATGCACTGGCATCGAATTCGTGGACTATAATTTTTAGTTCCCCAAGCCGTTCGGCAATTCCCACATTTTCGAACAGGGCAGGCGGCATGATACATTCGGCAGGCCGCATTCGTGCGGCTTCGCTTGCTATCATGTCATACGGGGCGTCATCCTTGAACTCTGTTGTGAGAAACTCTCCTGTGGAGAGGTCAAGAAATGAGACTCCGAATTTAAACTTAAACTTAGATCCGGTCGTGTTTCCGGATACCGCCATGAGATAATTGTTTGCAGGGTCGGCGAACATGGATGAATCGATTACAGTCCCGGGTGTAACCACCCTCACAACTCCTCTTTTCACAACGCCCTTGGCTTTTTTCGGATCTTCGAGTTGCTCGCAGATGGCTACCTTGTATCCTTTTTTGATAAGGCGTGGAAGGTAGTTGTCAATAGCATGATAGGGTATCCCTGCAAGCGGCATCTTTTCGCCATCCTTTCCCTTGCCGCGTGTTGTGAGCGTGATCTCAAGTTCATGCGCGATGGTCTTTGCATCTTCTCCGAACGATTCGTAAAAATCACCCATCCTGAAGAATATCAGCGCATCCTTATGCTGTTTTTTAGCGTCGTAGTACTGCTGCATCGCAGGGGTAAGTTTGCTCATTTTTGGTACCTTTGGTTTTTTGGTTTTTTATGATTATATTTACATGGGATATTAGTTTACAAATAAAATTGATGAAAAGGGTCACAGCATGGCATTATTTTTGTACTGAAATATTATCAAAAGCCTTTCGCAATTTTTCTTTGTATTCATCATTTTTTGTATACAATCTGTTGATTTTCAATTCATGTTTACTAAGAACATGCACAATTGATGTTTTGTCATCAACTAAATTAATTGATGTTTTTTCAATTACACCCGAATCTGATTTTTTTACAATTTTAATCGTTTCGTCATGCACCCTAGGTGATTTCGAAATATCACTTGAACTCCTGTATGGGTGGATATCAGTAATCGGAATTGACATTTCAAAAGGAATGTACCAATAATCTTCAATTTCAGCCTTTTTTATGATAGATTCTCCAACAATTTCATCTAAAAAACGAGAGTTAAAAGGTTCTTCTTCTAATGGATTTATAAATTTCTGTTCTTCAATACATTCTTTTAGAGGCTTGCGATTTAATACTTTATCAATTAGTTCGAATAAAAAATCATCTGGAATATCGTATTCAATACTACTATCCCAATCTCTTTTACCATTTGCCACATCTTTCAGCACGTTAAAAAAATATGAATCGTCATACATCAGGTACTCTTTTGCAGAGTCGTGGCTTTTGAATATATCAATCAAATCGAAGTAGGACCAAAACAATTTTCTTTCCATTAATCCGCTATACACCTTTTTTATCATTAATTCAAATGCTACAGATGTTTTATGAAAAATTACTGTACTATATAAGAAATATCGGCAAACCAGATAGTGTTCTACTGCTCTCCTAGCTTTTTCGTTCACAGCCAGTTTATTGTCTTTTGATACGTATTCAAGATTACGTATAATTTGGTCAAGGTCAAATAGACCATATGTTACTCCTGTTTGATGAGAATCTCTAAGTAAGTAATCAAATCGATCTGCATCTAATTCTGAATGTATTATTAACCCCAAAGGTCCAGGATAGTTTCCTGCTATAATTTGCGCTATTGACCGTATTTGTTCAGTTGTAAAACATTCCTTTAAAATTTTGTGAATTTGAGTCTTAAAGATGACAACAGTTGCCATTAATTCGTGATGAGAGAAATCAAATGATGACTCACGGTTGTGTATATCACAAATCAATTTTTGGATATCAGTTTCATCTAAATCAATTTTATTGTCATTGCTTTTTTCCAAAGATATCTCATCAGATTTAATTTTTGATTTTGCATCAGTTCTAATAACACTTTCAACAAGATGGGATAAAGGATAATGCCCAATATCGTGAAGTAAAGCAGCCATTCTTAATATTTCACGTTTGCCAGTTATTTCTTTATCTTTTCCGTAGATGTTGATCTTATTATTTTCAATTTTCACAATTAATCGAAATTTATCAATTATATCCCCATCTTTTTCGAGGTTTATCTCTGTTTTTTCATCGTTAAGCTTCAGCAAAATGCAATTTGTTGAAGTGGATACTCTCATGGAGTTATCATTGTTATTTTTTTCAAACTTTGCTGTTTTTGCCCAATCAATATCGTATTCTTGTTCTAGAATATTTGCGAATTTGACACTATCATTTTCTAAAATCTCATCCCAGCTAAACAAATACTTTTCACCGTAGTTTTCCTGAAGACTGACTATCATTTTATCTGCTATTTGCAGCACTCCTAAGGAGTGGTTAAACCTGTTATGCAAAGCCCCAGGAAAAACATAGTCTATTAATCCTAATTGTCTGATATTGCGTAATCTTTGAAAAAAAGGAGAATCAATTATTTTACTTTCCAATTCTGTAACTTTGATAAATCCGTGGACATTGTCATAAAATTCTTTATAAGTGATGAGTTCATCGACAGTCATAAACGATTTTTTAGTTATAATCTGGAAGGTCGTCACATGCTCTTTGAACAAGATCATTGATATTGTCAATCTGCATCAAATTCGGTTTAACATTTAATAACTTCTTTTTTAAATCCGAAAATTCACCATTTCCAGAAAATGTTGATTTGTTTATGTAGTGTAGTGATGCTAACACTTCTAAATAATCAACGTTGTCGATATCAGATCCCAATTTGTTTTTAAAATCTGTTATTAAAGATTCAATACGTTCATTATCGTTAAATGTTATATTTTTACTTTTTTCATATGTTGTATCATTTATATTATACAACACATGTGCCAAAGGGGATGAATACGGCCCTCTAATATACCAATTGAAACCATAACCTAAAGATGGACCTGATGTTTGTAAAAGATAGATAATCTTTTGATATTTAATACGGTTTGAAAAATCTTCCATATCTGGTTTTCCAACCTCTAAAATATCCAGCACTTTGCTCAATATTTCTTCCTTAGTCATATTTTATCTCCTTTTCATATGTATTACTATGTAGTATATACATCGTTTGGTTTGGGAATAATTTTATATACAGTTTAACGCTCACAGTTGCCCATTATGGCATAAAATATATATGCGACATATTGTATAGGTTTAGCAAGTGGAGTAGAAGGGGTTTTCATAAATTTTTATATAAATGATAGTGCATTATAAAACTTACACAAATGAATTAAGAACATGATGTCATGAAAAACAAGGAATTACCCATTGAGGTTATAAGAAGCCATAAGCGTAAAAAGACCGTGCAGGCGAAAGTAGTTGACGATAAACTGTTGATCTACCTTCCGGCAGGGCTGAGCAAAACAAGAGAGTCTGAACTGATCGAGAAGATGAGGGAAAAGGTCGAGAAAAAACGCCTGAAAAGAGAACTCAATGGTGACGATTACCTCAATATGCGCTTCAATGAGTTCAACAAGAAATACTTTAACGGGAAATTGCAGACAGCATCCATCAAGTTCGTGACGAACCAGAACACATGCAATGGCAGTTGTACGCCTGCAAAAGGCACGATCAGGATATCGCACAGGCTGGCAGACATGCCAAAATGGGTGCTGGACTATCTCATCATGCATGAGATGGCGCATTTGTTGTATCCCGATCATTCCAAAAGGTTCTGGGATAAGGTCAATGAGTACAGGTATACGGAACGTGCGAGGGGATTTTTGATTTGCAAAGGGATGGAAAAGGCAGATTGAACCCGTTGTTCGAGTTCAAGATATTTTGTAGATGAACAGTGAAAATAACAATAGAATAACAAATACACCAGATAAGATGTATTGGCGCCTTCTTCATATTTTCTACAAACACTATTCACAAATGATGTGATCAAATTTTGTTAAATGGTGTGTGATACAAATCATCATTGTCATTTTTCTCGCAATTCACAGCACTATTCATTGACTCTACCCGGACACGGCCTATCTCAAGTGCCCGCTTTCCAAGAATTAACCAGTGAACCATAACTGAAACTAATCCGATCAAAAACAGTATTATTACCGTAATTAGTATCACATCTTGTGACATTAACAGCTCAATCAATTCAGTTTCGTTCATTTGTATCACGTCTCATGTTGCTTATTATCACATTCCAGTGGCATTCCTTGACCTTTATTTTAATAATTATACCCCACAGCTCTGCTGTGGGGAGTTTCATTGCTTCAGTTTCCACTCCAGACATCGACCACCTGTCCCGCATCCACATCAACCAGTGCGGACAGGGAGATATGCTTCCACGTCACACTGAGCAATGTCTTTGGTTCATAGAATTTCTCCGCAGTTTCCGGAAGTATGCGTTTGACAGACGGATTGCCATATGCACCCATACCAGCAGACAATACATTCCTTACCTGTTCATCCTGCATCGCAATTCCAATAGCTTCGCCCCGAACAGATTCCGGAATTGCTTCCAGGAGATAACTGACCCGTGTCAGCTCTTTTTTGTCATAATTATAGGTGAAATCATACAGGTCAATGCGCATGGTATTTGCCAATACTCCTGATACATGTAAACGCAATTTGCCATTGTTCTGCAACGCGCTGACCGTGATATTTTCATATTTCGTACCTGTGTAAGGAATTGCCTGCTGTATGATCTTTTTCTCGATCGCCACACTGTCAGCAGGAGGCGTACCTATCCAGGCAACACCGTTTTCCAAAGCTTCATCATCGGTACCCACGACACATCCTGATATCGATGCTATAAGTACTATAAACAATAAAACTGCACATAAATCGATGATCTTTTTCATATTACCACCAAAAAAGTGAAAAAAGGCGCAATGCGCCTTTCACAAATTTTATTCACCCGGACCAAACGTTATCGTATAACTGAACATATCAGCATTATCCGGAAGAATTCCAAGTGTCCAGTCCCCGGCTGCACCAGATGCAGAGTATTCTTCTGTGTAACTCGCCGAAAGATCCTGGTAGATGCCTGTGCTATCAGATTCCCATGGTGGGAAATTTGACATTCCAAGGCTAACCTTGCCGGTGCAGGTTGTTTTAACCAGCGTCATTTTAACTTCACCGGATTCATTTTCAAGTGTCACATCAAATGATGGCTCTTCCTGGTTTTGAGTGTCTGCACCCATCCACATGGCATAGGCGTATTCACTAAATGGGTTCGATGAAATTTCGATTGTTACAGGACCATCAGTCCTGGTGGTAAATGTTTTTGTGTACGGTTCTGTTGGCTGTATCCATACCTCAAAATTCATCTGTACCTGTCCATCCCATTCACGGATCGAAGGATCATCAATGTTCAGGTCAATGCCTCCGCTGTAGCTGCCTTTTGAATCATCCGGAACTTCCAGGTGTACATTGATAATAGCAGTCTCACCTGCTTTTACTACTGATGGTGCAGTAATTGTAATGGCATCATCTTCAAATGCTGGAGACATTGAGCCGAATGGACCAAAGTCATACATGCGATTATTATCGCTGATCTCAGGATTGATCGAAATGTCTTTATCAGCTATATTCTCAAGCTTGATCTTATAGTCGTAGTTTTCTCCGGATTTAACACGATCATGTAAGAATGGTGTCTGGATCCGGATATTTGGCGGTGTCCATACATCAACAGATAAGTGCATGCTGTTGAGATAATCAGGATACGGAGTTGGATATGGTGTTGGCATCACATCGTCTGTGAATGCGATGCTTGTGGAGTAGTGTCCAATATCCGCATCTTGTGGTATGTTGACCTCGATCAAAAATTCCTGTTTTGTATCCGGTGCAATATCTGCACTCACAGGAGTTATGGTGACCCAGCTTTTCTCAAATAAATTATCACTATATGTGACAACTGAAACGAATGGCGCTGCGGTAATGGTTTCATTATCCTTGTTTGTTACCGTTACTGTTACTTCATCGCTATTCCCTGGTTTTATCTGCATATTTGAATAACCCGGATTTATCTGAAGCCTTGCAAAGTCCATATCCATATACATGCTATCTGGATCAATCATTCCTTCATCGATCATTATTAGCTCCGGTACTGGAACCTCAGCCGCTGCATTTGGAACTGCAATAATACTCATAATGAGCAGCCCAAGTACGATTTTTGTTATATGTTTATTCATCTTTTATTCCTCCTCCTTAACTATGTTTTATGTAGTCTATCTGTGTGAACTTATTAAACATTTGTCTAAACTTCAAATCCATTCGTAGTTATCCCATAAATCACTGGATGGATTCTGCTATCTGCCCAGCCGTAAATTCCCTATTAATACGTCCTGCAGCAAACAGTGACGAACTGATCGGAAGCAGCATAAGTAGTACTCTTGTTTTCATCATATCGTAACCTTCCGGTCAAATTTAACAAGCACATCCATTTATGTTTACACCAATTACCACATTTGTTGACTGATGCGTCGATAAATCGTCTAGCAATTTGTTAATGGATATGCAAGTACTTAAACGCATCGATTAATAGAAAAGTGTGATTTTAAAGTTCTATGTTTAATACTTATTTAACGAGCGTGAAAATGAAAACACATCCTTTACCCTGCGTGCTTTCAACACGTATTGATCCACCCTGGCCTTCGATTATACCCTTTGTAATCGCAAGTCCCAGTCCACTGCCCCCCACTTTCCGGGTAGAGGTACTATCGATCTGGTAAAATTTATCGAAAATCCTGTCAAGAAGACCCGGTGCAATCCCAATGCCGGTATCTTTTATTCGCACCTCTATAATATGATCGGATTCAACAGATGATATCTCAACGTTCCCACCCTTTGGCGTGAATTTCAAGGCATTGTTCAGCAGATTCACAAATACCTGAATAAGTTTATCCTTATCGGTTTTAATATGTGGCAGGTCTTCCGGAAGGTTGACATCAATGCTGACACCTTTTTCCTTTGATAAGCTATCCACATTTTTGACAGACAATTTGACGATACTATATAAATTTGTAATTTCCGGATTGAATTTGATCTTGCCAGATTCAATACGGGAAATATCCAGCAGGTCACTTACCATTCTCGTCTGGCGATCAATGTTCCTGATGATCAGGTCGAGCATTTCCAACCTCACAGAAGAATCACAATTATCATCTTTTAAAAATTCAGCAGAGGTTTTCATGGCTGTCAGGGGTGTCCTGAGTTCGTGTGATACTATTGAAACAAATTCGGTCTTCAACTGATTATGTTCTTTTAGTTTTATGTTTGCGCTTTGAAGTAGCTCATTTGACTGTTTAATTTCGCGGGTTTTGCTTGCGACTTTTTTCTCAAGTGTTTTATTCCATTTCACAAGAAACAGGATTACCCACATACTTCCGACGAATATGAATATGCCGGACACCCCTATGAATACACCTTGTATTATATAGACCGAACGTATCAGGGAATCAACATCGGAGACTGGATTTGTTATGCCGACTGACCACTTTTGGTTATGCCATTTAATTAATGAATATGTAACAATTCTTTCTTCACTGGTGCCATCTTCAGATGTTTCAAAATATTTGCCGTTACCTTCGGTACCATTAATCTGTTCCTGAAAAGTATTTATCTGCTGCAAGTTTGATTCGTTTACCAGATCAAAATATTTTCCACCAATTTGAAGCTTATAGGAACTATCGTATAGTATCATTCCGTATTTGTCAACCAGGTATACATGACCCTGGGGTGCATAGCTTTCCAGGAATCGGCCTGTGACATCGGAAACTTTGATTATTGAAAGTATGGCTCCTTTGAATTCACCTTCATGGAACACAGGAACCCATGTGAAAGAGCCAAGATCTCCCTCAAACATCTGCACCCCGCCAGTGATGTATGTTTTCTTATCTTTTTGTACTTTTTCAAAAGCCCAGGACTGGTTATTTTTATAAAGGTTGTAACCAAGCGGCAGGTTATCTTCAGGATAACCAGAAACCACTGTGCCGCTTTCATTGATGAACTGGATCGCGTAAAAACCGCTGGATTCTTCGTATATTGTCTTAAAATTAGATGCAAAATGATCAGGTGGTACCTGTGATTCCTGTTTTGCCATTATTTCGATCAGCAGCACTTTTTCATTAAGAAATTCCTCGATCCCCCTGGATATTTGTTTGCTCAGCAACATCTGCTGGCTGGTAAATTGCTGCTCAACAACATCTTTGACCTCGCTGTTCGACCGGATACCAAGAAATACAACAGTGCCTATGACAAATATGGCTGCCACTACTACTACTATTATGTATGGGTTCCATCTGATTTGCTTTGCGAACATGGATGTTTGAACGCGAATTCCTTCCGTCAATTTATTTTATATACTCCACTCTGCTGCGGTTGGGATAAGATATGGTCAATACAACCTCAGTAGCCTGGGACATGATGATACCTCACAGCTCTTGCTGTTGAGAACTTCATTTTGATATGGTGAACCGGGCAGAATATATATTCAGTCCTGGCTTCTCCTTAGTACCATTTTTATTCTGGCCTTTAACTCATTTAAGTTAAAAGGCTTTGTGACGTAATCATCTGCCCCAATTTCAATACCTTCGATTTTGTCATTGATCTCACCCTTTGCCGTTAGCATTATTATGGGAACATGCTTATGCTGTGAATCTGATTTTAACCGCTTGCAAACTTCAATTCCATCGATTTCCGGCATCATAAGGTCAAGTAGAACTATATCCGGTTTTTCGGATTTGACCTTTTCAATTGCACTTAACCCGTCGGCTGCTTCTACAACATTATAGTTCTCGGCTTCTAATGCTATTTTCAGCGCGGTCAATGCATCGAGTTCATCGTCAACGATCAGGATCTTTTGTCTTGTGTCCGATAGTTCTTCTAGTAGGTCTTTAATCATATTTTCTGGAAGCGATAATGTATGGGCAATTTCCTTATTCGTTATATCTGGTTGCTGCTCGATCAAGTCGAGAATATCTTTATCTATTTGTGGTTTCATAATTATCACTTCAGGAATTTACTGTTTTTAGGTAGTGCACTTATGCTATTAAATCTTTTCTAAATATATGAACGTTCTATTATTTATCGTTTCATCTTACAAAATAAAAGAAATCTTTATAACCAATAACTCCTTATTTGATACGATTGATATGGATGCACTTGAAAAAGTATTTGGCAAAACTGCACAGATGACTGTTCTTAAGAACCTGATGGACCATCCGGATGAATTTACTTATCTTTCAGGCATTGCAGAAGATACGGGATTATCCCATTCCAGCGTCGCGAGGGTCATTGCGCCTCTTGTTGATATAAATATTGTTATAGAGAAACCTCTTGGAAAACAAATTCGCACATTCAGGATTAATATGGAAAACAATGCAACAAAACTGGTCATGGATTTCTATACAAAACTCAATGGGACACTTGTGTGAAACATTTTTACGATTGATACCTTGCAAAATATTTTCATGCTTTTTTATAGCATATAGAGGCTGTCCAACAATTACGGTATTCAATAATATCAATCCTTCTTTTTATATTTAAATCCATATTTGACCTTTTTTTCCCTGAATTTTTGAATTGCAGGACAGCCTCCATAATCGATAGGATTATGTAGTCCGAGTTAATCCGGCCATAAACACTCATTTATTGACCTGTCCCGATGACACTTTCACCTCGCTTACATCAAGTATAATACCTCCTGACACATACTATCCATAAGAAAACCGGAGAAACACCACATGGGAATATATACCGTATCCGAAGTCAACAACCGCATCAAACACATACTCACAAATGACCCTAAAATGAGCGAAGTGTGGGTACGCGGTGAGATATCCAACCTTACAAAACATTCATCCGGTCACTATTATTTCACGATAAAAGACCGCAACAGCCAGTTAAATTGTGTCAGTTTCAGGTCAACGAACCGCATCCTCAAATTCGAGCCGGAAACTTCAATGAAAGTGCTGGTCTTTGGTTCTATAGATGTATACACAGTGCGGGGACTATACCAGCTACGCGTTTTTGACATGCGACCGGATGGAATTGGTGAATTGTACAAAGCTTTTGAGCAACTCAAGAAAAAACTCGAAGAAAAAGGATTCTTTGAGGGATCACACAAAAAACCAATCCCCAGGTATCCTAAAAAAATAGGTATTGTCACATCCCCCACAGGCGCAGCGATCCATGACATACTCAACGTTGCAAAGCGCCGATGCCCTGTGGACATCCTGGTCGCTCCAGCGCTGGTGCAGGGTGAACGATCAGCACAGGATATCGCCGCATCCATTGAAATGCTCAACCAAACCGATGTCGATGTGATTATAATCGGCAGGGGCGGGGGTTCACTTGAAGACCTCTGGTCATTCAATGAAGAGATTGTCGCAAGAGCTATATTTAATTCCAATATCCCGATCGTCTCTGCTGTCGGTCATGAAACAGATTACACGATCGCAGACTTCACCGCAGACATACGCGCACCCACGCCATCTGCAGCTGCGGAACTTGTCGTACCAAACCGTATCGAGATACGCCGGCATATCGAATCATTGTCCACCCGTATGGAGCAGGCAGCCATTTATAAGATATCGGGGCAAGCAGCACACCTTGATCACCTGCGGGGGCAGATTGACCCTGATCGACTCAATGATCTCTTACGACAGAACCAGCAAAGAGTAGACGAAATAACATCAAGAATGGAATACAGCATTAAAACCATCCTGAACATGAAAGGCTCATCACTAAAGATATGCGCCGGACGACTTGATGCGATAAGCCCGCTTAAGACGATAGAGCGCGGGTACTCAATCACGATCAGAGCAGATGATCGAAAGATCGTTGGAAACATCTCTGATGTAAAGAAAGGCGATGGACTTGAAATAATTGTAAAGGATGGTGCCATCGAATGTAGTGTGGATAGTACAAAATGAAATCAGACCAGTGAGGTGAAGATATGGTAAAGCGAAAAGAAAAAGATGTGACATTTGAACAGTCTCTTGAAGAACTGGAAATTCTTGTTGAAAAACTTGAGCATGGACAGTTGACACTTGACGAGAGCCTTGGGACTTTTGAGAACGGCATGAAACTCGCGCGTGTATGCACACAAAAACTGACTCGAGCCGAGCGCAAGATTGAGCAATTGATAAAAGAGAACGGGGAACTTAAAACTGAACCTTTTGACAAAAACGGGTAGGATCTATTGTATCAATAAACCGTTGGATGACTATTATATATTCAAGCGAGATCGAGCATCGAAAACATATTCATAGTTCTTGTTGAGTTTTATTGGGACCTCCACAAAGAACTTACAATTATATATATAGGTTTGATGAACTTACGAAGGATGGTGCATGTACATTGATCGCACACAGATATGATAATATTGGTCTGACTTCGCCGGACTCCCTTGCTGTATATATTTTAATTCATTTATCCAAATAATGTATGCAAATACCATTTTTACGAAAGTATAAGTAATACCTTTATACATATTATGTTTTGAGTCAAATGGATAAACTGAGGGACATACCATGCGGCATCAATGGGTTGGATGACATATTAGGTGGTTTCAAAACTCCGTCAACCATCCTCATTGCAGGAACTGCCGGTGTTGGAAAAACAATGATGGCACTTCAGATGCTGTCAAATGCTGCCAAACGGGGTGAGAAGACACTTTATATTCCTTTGACAACTGAATCTCCCGAAAAATTGAAAATGTTTCTCTCCACATTCGAATTTTTCGATGAATCTGTCCAGATACACAGTATTAATCGACCTGTGGCTGAAAAAGATCCGTTGACCACATTAATAGATATAGGAAACGTAATCGACTCTGTTAATCCGGATAGGGTAGTGTTCGATCCCATAACACCTCTTGGTTTTGGTTTTGTAGAACAGGAAAAACGACGCTTCATCTATACATTTGATTCCATGGTGCAGGAATGGGATTCACTTGTAGTACTGACAGGAGAAATGCTTAAGGACGAACTTCATAACTCTGTTATCAGTCATCTTGCCGATGGGATCATTTACATGTCAAGAGAAGATATGGGATACCGTATCAAACATTATTTGCAAATTCTTAAAATGCGGGGAGTTAACCCAAAAGCAAGGTCCGGATATATTTCGCGCAAATATCGTTGTGGCATGACACCAAAAGGCATTACGGTGTATCCACGCCCTAAACCTATAAATGATATCCATCTTTCCGATACAAGGATTAAATCCGGCATCGATGGACTTGACACAATGTTAAATGGCGGAATGATGGAAAACAGCAGCATGCTGGTTGCGGGCGGTCCGGGGACTGGGAAAACGATCTTTGGATTGCAATTCATAAACTGTGGACTTTTGCAAAAGGAACCATGTATCATTGCAACTTTTGATGAACGACCGGAACAGATGGTACTGGAAGCGAAAAAACTGGGACTTGACCTTGCACCATATATTGAGAATGGACTATTGAAATTCATTTATTCCGATCCTGATGATGTGTGCCCGGCCGAACATGCGATACGCATTAAAAAATGTGTAGAAAGCATAGGTGTAAAACGAGTGTTCTTTGATGGAATTGTAAATCTTGAGATGACACTGCCTGACCACCTTCAACTACGGGGATACTTGCACTCGCTCACAAATTACCTGAAAAGCAGCAGTGTAACATCTGTTTTCACTACCGAAATATCCCCAAACGGCAAAAACAGGATCATAAGCCCGGACGCATCCTTTATAATGGATTCAGTCATAATCCTGAAACATATAGAATCTGAGAATAAACTCCGAAAATATGCATACATACTGAAATCCAGGGGAACGAAACACGATAGCAAAATAAGAGAATATTCCATAACAGATACCGGCCTGTTTATTAAAAATGATGTAGTGTTAGATGTAAAATAAAGGACAGGCGGTCACATATTGTGAACCTGTCTCTCAACTGTGCCCCCGAGTGCAGTCAACTGGTACATTTCACCTTCTTTTACCACCAACCCTTTTTCCAGCAGGTCTTTCAGGATCCTGTCCACAGAAATGCGCACCATATGTGTTGTTTTTGCAATTCGTGCAGGGTCAAGCTCGCCTTTTGAACCAAGCAATGCCAGTATTTTTTGCCGATTATTATTGCCTGTTACAAAACCTATTAATTCGTCCATTGATATCACTTCTCCACCTTTAAAAGGTCAGCTGACATACTATAACTACTTTCTTATTTATGCAATCACTTGACCATTTTGTCAAAATACAACATTGACAGGAATACATTTATTACCTGTAATGCATATGTAGGGTGGCGGGCTAGTCCGGGTAGTTCGGCGTTACCTGTTACCCGATATCGCCGATATGCGGGGGACGAAGCCAATAGAAGATGTCCAGATCATTTTCAAACCTGTGATCTCAACGTAGAAGCCCCGTCCTGTTTGGATGGAGTTGATATGAGAGCTTGCTGGAGAGCTTGTTTTCATAACTTAACTGCGGGAACCAGTTGAGGCCCGGAAGGGAGCAGACCTACCGTAGACAACCATCGCTTACAGGGTTGCGGGGTGGAGGAGAGATTGCAGACCACTTGGAAATAGGATGGTCAACAACCTGCGGTGCGCCTGCCACTTAATATAATGCTCGCTGCTCGGATTTATTTATAGCACATAATTTTGCAAATGTTGCAAATATTACAAATAATTATAAAATTACAAAGAAAGCATTAAATACGTAGGTTACATTAAGAGCACACTTCAACATCTATCCTGATGACGAGATAGCCAAGCCCGGTATGGCGCAGGATTGCTAATCCTGTGGTGCTTTGCGCCTCGGGGGTTCGAATCCCCCTCTCGTCGCTCTATTTTTACAAGAAATTTTTGAGAATTACTGATCATTACATTCCAGCAAAATTTGCAGCAAACAACAGATTTATATCAATTGAAAAAATAAGTATATTTATGTCAAATGATACGAAAAAGCTCCCGCTATTAAACCAGAACCCTCCTGATGACAGCTCAAACTGTAGCACTGGATGCAGTACATGTGGTTCAACCGGATGTGCAGGCGGACTTGGTATCAGATCCGGCTCAGAAAGTGATGTTGTTTACAGAAACCTCTTTCTTTTTGCAGTTATTGTTATTGTTATGATCACTACATCGTTCCTGATCATGAAAATACTGACTGCGATCCTCAAATAGTCAAAAGTTGCGACGGCATGCCTAACCGCAATAGAACGTATGGTTATTAAGGTAAAACCCGTCTATCGGTGGATTTAGTAATTAGGTTTGAAGAGATGAGATATTTAAGGGTTTTAATGTATTCTCAACCTCTTTTGTCACATGTGTCCATCGATGAATTTCGGTTTTTTCGTGTCAATTCCACCTCACATATCTTAGATACTTCTTGTATTAATTTTTTATCACAGCGCCGAAGGCGGCGCATTTCCACACCACTTGTCACGAAAATGGTGCCTAATATCAATGGGATTATTAATTAGGTCCATAAATGTGAAAATATGAGATTTTCATCAGTGATAACGGGGTGCGCCGCCTAGGGCGGATTGTCCCGGCATCGGTTCCGATGCACTGCCAATCCGAATAAAACAACCTCGTTCAGACATGCCCAATTTTCTTAAGTAATATGGTTTTTCAGGACCGCTGGCAACGGTGATCTTGATAACATCCTTGCCGTCGTGTTGTTCAGCAATTACATCAAAAATACCCAGAGCAGAAGACATGATATTATTTTTGATACGATCTTTGATCTTAAGTTGAACCGCATCAGGATCGGACACTCCCACTACCTTGCCGGTAGCATCGTCAACTCCAATATAAATATGGCCGCCTTCACGGTAATTGAGAAAAGCCACCACTTATTTTTCAAGAGAATCGTTGAGCTTTCTTTTGAGTTCAATTCGATTTGATTCTTTCATTGAGGCACCTTAATTTTCTGTAACAACATCATTAATTAAAGTTTTGCGCATCTCTTTAAGTTTTTCGATTTGGGTGTTGATGGTTTCGACGATGCGGTCAATGTGGGCGGTTTTGGTGTCGAGGTAATCGGCGATGGCTTTTTGCTCGCTTTCTTAAAAACAGGTTTCACCACGATCTTTCCGCAGCCCAGGCACTCTTTTTTACCATTCACTTCCTTGATTAAGGTCTCTTGCTCGGTATCATACCGATACTGCGCCATAGCAGTGGTGATTACAGAGACTTTTTAATATCTTCTGGTTTGAATTATAATGAACCGCAGATGATCGCAAATACACTCACCTCCTATGGAGTTGAGTGCCTACTGCATCTAAAGGACGCGCAGGTAACGCAGATTTCGTATGCAGTATCCGCGTTAATCCGCGGTTAACAGAACTGATTCATAAGTGTGACCAGAAAATAATAAAAAGTCTCTAAATTGTTCGATATCCTATGCAAAAGCATCGGCTAAGGAATCGTATTGAGTGGTATCAAAGGACGTTATCACAAACTCGGTCAGTTCGAGTTCGCCGTTGGTAACTTTGGTTGCGAGGACTTAATCGTATAACTTACCACACCATAAAATTCAGGAACTACACCTACCAAGTTCATCCATTATCCCTGAATAGAATTCACACCACTCATCAAAATCACATCCGGAGTTCCATGGCATGCCGTCCCTGAACTTTTTGACAAGATCGTAATATTCCTGCGGCATCCATGGTGCCTTAAAGTCTACCTGATCGAAATCGCCCCAGTCCCCAAGGGTATCAAGACGTATCAATCCACACCCAACAGCCGTCTGGTAGAGCGAAGTATTCGGGTAAGGCGTAAAGAAAGAAAGCAATACATCCATGTGGTCAAGTTTTCCCTGTTTGCCATAAACGGATATGGCATCATGAATAGATTCAAAAGTGAGTCTTATCTCTTCCCCTGTATCCAGATCAGGAATACCTACCATGAATGAAGCACGGGCATCAATATCGTGTTTAATGCACTGTTCCATACATATTTTACTCTGGATGACCTTTGCGCCTTTGTTCATAGCATCCAACGCTTCCTGATAACCACTTTCCACACCAATGAATACCTCACGCACACCCGCTTTTCGTGCAAGTGCCCAAACCTCATCATCCATACGATAAAGTTGCTCCATCCGACCATTGACACTTGTCAACCTGAGTCCGAGGTCCTTATCAATCAGGAGATTGCACAATTCTTTTAACTTGGTCACATTGATGAAAAAATCACTATCCCGTATCATAAACGTATCGATATTGTAGGTCTTTGCGAGATATTCGAGTTCCGCAACCACTGTTTCAGGCTCAAGACCCGTCCATTTCCTGCCACAAAAAACAGGCTCCGAGCAAAAACTGCACCCTGCCGCGCATCCCTGGCTGATATAATAATCAAGGCATCGCTCCCCGAACTTGTAACTCTTGATATGCGCCTCCACATCGATCATCTCATAAGGAATAGCTGGAAATTCGTTAAGATCTGTAAAACCACGAGACGAAGTCGTAATTATGCGTCCATCATCCTTGTAGGCAATACCTGGCACACCATCAAGGGATTGTCCTTTAGCAAGCCTTTCAACAACTTCCTTAAAGGTCAATTCGCCTTGCCCTATCACAACAATATCAATATTGGGATCTTGGAGTGTCTGTTCTGTCTGGGTTGATGGATGATAACCTCCCCAGATAATCGGCATATCAGGATATCGTTCCTTGACAGCAGCTGACACATTCATACCATCGCGTATCTGGTAACAGGTCATACTGCTCAGGGAAAAACAAAGCGCATCCTTACATGCATCAAGAATCATCTCTTCATAATTGATATCCACCACAGCATTGATAATACGAACATCAAAATCATCCCTGATCATCCTTGCAAGAGCCAGAAGGGAAAGAGGAACATTTACAAGAGGAACCTGAAGGGATGTGGTTTTTTTGTTTACAATTGCAACCTGATGTTTTACAGGCATAGGGTTGAACAGTACGACCGTTTGTTTTGACTTTTTTGACATCGTAAATGAAACCGGGTAATCAAATAATATCATTGTGGTTGTTTTTGCCAGTAGAGATGAAAACACATACGATATATGGATCTTTGTCAAGTTTTGCCATGACGTTAATTATACTAAAACGCATCAGTTATAACTTCCTGCCACAAAGAGACATATTCCGCATCACAGGATCCATTCTCTGTGGTAGTCATGCATAATTCCAAATTACACTTGCGGAGCGATATGGATTATCTGCGGACAGAACAAGTTTTATCGTATTTGGCTTAAAGCCCATCTTCGCCAGTATGAAATAAAATTGAGAGGAGTGAACGGTAGAAGAATATATTTATGGATGAAAATTGTGAATTTTAGTGTGATACTGGAGAACATGGATTAAATATCAAATCAGATTTACGGGGTGCATCGTTGTGATGCAGGGTAAACACAAAAAAATAAACGTATTTGTATATCTGCGTAAATTAGATTGTTCGATCTAAAACTAAAGCTAAAACCAATACAAACGCCGCAGGCGGCGGATTCCCATACCACTAACGTGAACGATATGGGCATTTTCGCAGCATTTCAACCGATAAAAATCTCCCTACGGTCGATTTAACTCGGACTATATAATTTTATAAATTATATACCATTATAGAATAAATGTAGAATAGCGCAGCATAGCGTTTTCCACATGCCAATGTTATTAGAAATATTCGGGTTTGTCTGACTGATATAGAGATATACACATTTTCATAATAATTGAAATGTGCCGCCTGCGGCGGGTTGCTGCGTGGGGTCTAGCAATTTTGGCTATGCATCAGTATTTTATCATATCCAGCTATACAAATACCATTTTGTGAATATTTGCCCGATTTTCTGAGTGAACAATCCCATTGGATTGAAATCTTCCATTCAAAGGTGCAACAAGAGTAATTCAGTTTAAACGATCCGACACAAAATAATATTTTTAAACAAAATAAAGCAGATTGAAAAATTCATCCACCTGAGACTATTTTTAAGATCGTTAGATCGCCGGATATAACTGTCCCATCAAGTGGAACAGCTTGCCCATCCTTCAATACAATAACGCTTTCTTGATTTATGTCAAGCATATCCAGCAAACATTCGTAGGTAGTACCGGTCTCAACTTCAATTGTTTGTTCAGAAGTGCCACCTGCGAGTATTTTTATATTCACCTTGATGCTCAATCTAATACTTCACCGCCTTCTCCTTTTAAGTCATCGAGGTTACCCTTTATCAGTTTATCCTCCAACCCCTCATGTTTTTTGGTTCCTTTTCGCTCATTATCCCGCTTATGAAACTTTGACATTTGATTCACCTCAAGTATTATCGGTTGCTACTATTATTAATGTTTTCGGGATTGATTTCCCACCGGATCCATACAAACCTTTAAGTCATATCAAGTGCGTAATCTGGCAAGTTTCATTGTCGGGATAAAATCCCGTAGGAATGTGGCTTTTAATAAAAAAGCCGAACCGTGAAACTAAAATGAAACATAGGTGAAATAAATTGTCTAAATCGTTTTATGGATATATCAGGGACGCATGGAAAAAACCGCATGAGACTTACGTGCGCGGTTTTAGATGGGAAAGACTCCAGTCATGGAGAAAAGAAGGGTCTGTTACAAGGATAAGACGCCCAACACGTATTGACCGGGCACGAACACTTGGTTACAAAGCAAAACAGGGCATTATTGTCGTGCGTGCAAAGGTTCGCCGTGGTGGAATGAGAAAATCAAGATACGTGCGTGGAAGACGTACACAGCGTATGGGCAAGAATAAGATAACCTCCGGTATGAGCATTCAGAGGATATCTGAAGAGCGTGCAGCCAGAAAATATCCTAACATGGAAGTCCTGAACTCCTACTGGGTAGGCGATGATGGTAGATCCAAGTGGTACGAAGTAATTCTTGTAGATCCAAATCATCCTGTCATCAAAAGTGACAAGAACCTTAACTGGATATGCGCAAACACTGAGAAGGGACGTGTGTTCCGCGGAAAAACCAGCGCAGGCAAGAAAGGTCGCGGTATGATGACACGTGGAAAGGGTACGGAAAAGACCAGACCAAGCATCAGGTCAAACCTGAACCGGGGCAAGTGATACACAATATAATTTTGCGTGTAAACGCGCACTCAACAGAAGATCAATTCAGGGTTAGAAGTGCCCTGGATTTTTTTTTACTGAATTCGGCATCTAAATCTAAAATAATAGATGAAAATACAGACAACATTGTTGAGATAACTAATGTTAATGGGTATTACCAGAACCCGATCACAACATTAAGTGCGCAGATCACACGCAAACAGGATTGTCTTGCATTTGCAAGTTTTATTCGGGAGAACATGCATCCCGAGGATGTAAAATTACTTCGTAGTGAGATGTCAGACCGTCTGGATGATGAACAACTTTTTCATTTCAGGCTCGATAAGCAGGCAGCTTATATGAATAAAGTAAAGCTCAGTTCTTCCTCGGATGCGATCATAGTAAAAGCCAAGATCACCACATACCCGAAGAACCGAAAACAAGCCGGGAAGATCGTGGAGGAATTATTTGGTTAAACCAAAATTCTATGACATGAATGTTCATTCCATACCGGATGGTAAGAATACACCACAACAAACATCCATTCTTGCAAAACATTTTGGCTATGCCGGAATTGCAATAACTAACCATTCCAACATAGAATCAAAACCGACAGGATTTAAATCGAATGGTTTTGAAGTGTTCAAGGGTATTGAGGTAGTATCTAATAATCCTTCAAAACTTCATGGACTAATTGGAAAATACCGCAGGAATGTGGATGTCCTTGTCATCCATGGAGGAAACGAGAACATCAACCGTGCTGCAGTAGAAAACAGGAATGTGGACATACTTGCGCATCCATGTACACCAAAAGACAGCGGATTGAATCATATTCTTGCAAAATCGGCAAGTGAGAATAATGTAGCCATAGAGTTCAATCTTGATTCGGTATTCAAAGGTCGAGGTGGGCGAAGAGTGCATACACTTTCATATTTCAGGAAGAATGTTGAAATTGCACGGAAATTTGACGTTCCAATGATACTTACAAGCAATGCAGCATCATACTTCGATCTCCGTGCACCATGGGAAATGATAGCACTTGCCGGGCTGTTCGGTATGGAAAAAGATGAAGCCATATCAGCGATTTCAACTGTTCCGGCAGGGATCATAGCAAGAAACAGGCCTGGACCAGGATTCATTCGGGAAGGGGTAGAAGAGATCATAGAAGAAGTAAACAGTAAAGATAGTAGTATCGATATAGATAATATAGATAGTGAACCGGAAGAGGCAGGTGTGTCAAATTGAAGATACTTCCGCCTACATTGCGTGACAAAAAACGCTATCTTGCCTTTGAACTTATCTGTGAACATGAAGTCACAAGAGAGGAACTTTTGCGTGAGATGTTCTCGTGTGTGGGTTCCCTTATCGGGGATGTAGGTTCAAGTGAATGCGGCATACGCCTTCTTACATTTGAAGATTCAAAAGGTATAATTCGATGTGCGCACAAAAAAACCGGGCTGACACGTGCTGCTGTTACCACTATTACACATATAAGTGGCAAGAGGGTTTTAATGCACATACTCGGAATATCCGGTACAATTGCGGGTGCAACAGAAAAGTATTTAGAAGGAATAGAAGTATTTACCAATGAAGGTATCGAATAGGAAAATACAGCAATAGAGCAATCACATATAAATGAGGAAAGACTATACAGTACCAATATTGTACGTTGTACGCGTTAATTTAAGTGTAGTCTCAGTCGTAATCACATATCAATTTAACATTAACAGGAGATGAATTTAGCATGCAAATGGCACCACAAATGGGGTATGACAGGGCAATCACGGTTTTTAGTCCTGATGGCAGGCTTTTCCAAGTCGAATATGCCAGGGAAGCGGTAAAGCGAGGCACAACAGCAGTTGGAGTGAAAGCAAAAGAAGGAGTAGTACTGCTGGTTGACAAAAGGATTACAAGCAGGCTTATTGAAACCGAATCAATTGAAAAGATATTCCAGATCGATAATCACATTGGTGCTGCTACATCAGGTCTTGTTGCCGATGCACGGGCACTTGTTGACAGGTCAAGGGTTGAATCCCAGATCAATAGGGTATCATACGATGAACCGATCGGTGTTGAGGTTCTTGCAAAGAAGATATGTGACCACAAGCAAACATATACACAATACGGCGGTGTCCGCCCTTACGGAACAGCCCTTTTGATAGCGGGTGTTGATGATCACAGCCCAAGATTGTTCGAGACCGACCCAAGCGGGGCACTATTAGAATACAAAGCTACAGCCATCGGAGCAGGCAGGAATGCAGTCGTGGAAGTGTTTGAAACTGATTATGATGAGAACATGAATATTGACTCCGCAATCATACTTGCTATGGATGCACTTTTCAATGCTACAGAAGGAAAACTTGATGCTACGACCCTTGAAGTTGGAACGGTGACGCTTGAGGGCAGGCAGTTTAGGAAACTCACACCTGAAGAAGTGGAATCCTATGTATTCCGGATTCATGAAATGCATAAAGAGAGTGAAGAAGACGAATCGGATACAGAAGAAATTGATAAAGAGAGTGAAGAAGACGAATCGGATACAGAAGAAACTGATGAAGAGAATGAAAACGAATCCGATGATCAGGATGAAAAGTAACTCATAACCTGAGATTAAACATCACTAAAGTATAAAATTATATTTTCATATAAAAGAAGGTGTCAAGAATGGTATCTCTCGATGATTCTGTAACTGCGAGACTTAAGAAAGGTGGAAAGCATTTTGAAGTCGCTGTCGATCCTGACGGGGCATTTGCATCCAAAAGAGGCGAAGATGTCAAGATCGAAGATATTCTTGCTGTGGAATCCATATTTGAGGATGTAAGTAGGGGCGATCATATTGCAGAATCGGACCTTGTCAAAGTGTTTGGTACAAGTGACATATTTGAGATAGCTGCCAATATTATTCAACATGGGGAATTACAGCTTACAAAAGAGCAGAGAAAACACATTCTTGAAGAGAAAACCAGACAAGTTATAAGCACTATTGCACAGAATGCGATCAACCCACAAACAAGGACACCGCATCCGCCTGCACGGATCGAAAAGGCAATGGAAGAAGCAAAAGTACACATTGACCCTTTAAAAAGTGTGGATAATCAGGTCACTATCGTAATGAAAGCGATACGTCCGATCATTCCAATCCGCTTTGAAGAAGTAAATATTGCCATTAAAATACCTGCTGAGTATGCAGCAAAAGCATACGGCGATATCGCAAGTTTTGGTGCACTGCAAAAACAGGAGTGGCAAAATGACGGCTCATGGGTTGCAGTTGTAAAGATTCCGGCAGGATTGCAAAATGATTTTTATGGTCTTATTAATCACCTGACAAAAGGTGATGCTGAAACCAAACTCTTATAAGAGGACAGTAGAATGAATAAAAAAATAGTTATCCCTGGTCAATTTATATCAAATAATGTCAAAAATGCAGGATCAGGAACATACATTGACGATGGAAAGGTATATTCACTATTATATGGAATATTAAATGACAAGAAAAGAATTAATGTGTTGCCTTTTTCCGGAAAATATATTCCTTCCCGAAACGACCTGGTTATCGGAACTGTAATAGTAGTGACTCCTTCGAACTGGATATTTGAACTCGGTTCTGCTTATGATGGGCTTCTTCATGTATCAGAATTCCCAAGAAGAGTGGATTCTGCACAAATGAGGGGTATCATGAATGTAGGGGACTCTGTTATCATTCGCATTAAAGATGTGAATACAGCCATGAAAGTCGAACTTACCATGCGTGAGAGAGGATTGCGAGCCATCAACTATGGCAGGATCATCACGATCATGCCAACAAAAGTACCACGGCTTATCGGGCACAGTGGTTCTATGATCACAATGTTACAGAAAGAAACGAATTGCGAGATATTTGTCGGACAAAATGGTAGGGTCTGGATCAATGGAAAGGACAATGATATGGATCGTCTTGGCAAAGCAATCGACATAATATCACGCAATTCAAATGTTTCCGGATTAACTGAAATGGTCTTTAAGTTTTTTAGAAATGAAAACGATGTCGATACTGTGGTAAGTACATCAGCAGAAGATGCAGATGATACACAGGCAAATGATACGGAAGAGAAAGTGCCTGAAGACACATCCAGAAAGATCGACATGTTGTTAGATCCTGAAGATGAATAATATCTCATGTCAGGACAGAAGATTCAAGGAAGAATGAGAGAAACAAGTACATTTAAATTTAAGTTTAAATTTGGAGAGTAGATTATGAGTAAACCAGAGAAGTTTTTTGACGAAAACGGTTTGCGTCTTGATGGAAGACGTGTCGATGAGATAAGACCTATGAAAATTGAGGTCGGAGTTCTTTCAAGGGCTGATGGTTCCTGTTATCTTGAATGGGGCAACAATAAGGTATTGGCAGGTGTTTTTGGACCAAGAGAACTACATCCACGCAGGATGCAGCGACCTGACACTGCAATTGTAAGATATAGATATAATATGGCTGCGTTCTCGGTAGAAGACAGGATCCGTCCTGGTCCGAACAGGCGCAGTACTGAGATCTCAAAGGTAAGCCGTGAGGCATTTGAACCTGTTGTCCTGACACACTTGTACCCAAGCGCCGTAATCGATGTTTTTGCTGAAGTACTTCAAGCAGATGCAGGGACAAGAACCGCAGCGATCAATGCAGCAGCCATTGCGCTTGCAGATGCAGGAATTCCAATGAAAGGACTTGTATCGGCATGTGCAGTTGGTAAAGTTGATGGTAAACTTGTGCTTGACCTGGGCAAAGATGAAGATAATTATGGTGATGCAGATCTCCCTGTTGCAATGACACAGGATGGAGATGTGACATTGATCCAGATGGACGGAAATTTTACACAGGATGAGTTCAAAGAAGCAATGGAACTGGTAAAGGTAGGATGCAAACAGATCCTTGAGATCCAGCGCGAAGCACTTAAAGGTAAGTTCAGTCAGTCCGAGACCGAAGAAATTGAAAATGAAGCCGTGATCGAAGCACCGGCACCTGAAGTTGAAAAGGCTGAAAATGAAAAAGTTGTTGAAACTGAAGACGATGAAATGGTAGAAGTTGAAACTGAAGACGATGAAACGGTTGAAGTTGAAACTGAAGACGATGAAACGGTTGAAGTCGAAACTGAAGACGATGAAACGGTTGAAGTCGAAACTGAAGACGATGAAACGGTAGAAGTTGAAACTGAAGACGATGAAACGGTAGAAGTTGAAACTTATGATGAAGAAGTTGTTGAAACTGAAATCATCGAGACCGAAGAAGATAATGAAAATGTCGGGAATGTGGTCATGGAAGATGATGAGAACGACAAAGAACCTGACGAAAATATTGATGAAGATATAGGAAAAGGTGAGACAAATGAGTGAAGTGATGTCAAAACTCAAGAAAGACTATATCTATAACCTGATGCTCAAAGGTCAGCGCGAAGATGGTCGTGCATTTGATGAGATTCGGGATATTACGCTTGAGACACATGTTATCGATAAAGCTGAAGGATCTGCAAAAGTACAATATGGCGCAACACAGCTTTTAGTTGGTGTGAAAGTTCAGCTCGGTACTCCGTTTCCGGATTCGCCGGATGTTGGTGTAATTATAACCAGCCTGGAATTGAACCCAATTGCATCACCGACTTTTGAATCAGGACCTCCACGAGAAAATGCTATTGAAATGGCTCGTGTGACGGATCGTGGAATTCGTGAATCAGGCGCAATTGATTTAAAGAAGTTGTGTATTACGAAAGGAGAAGAAGTCTGGATGGTATTTATAGATGTACATGTGCTAAATGATGACGGTAATATTCTAAATGCTGCATCTCTTGGTGCGATTGCTGCACTTATGACTGCGATAGTTCCGGCTGAGCGTAATGGTAAAGGCGAAGATTTCATGATGCCTGTCCGTGAGATGCCAGTGTGTATTTCAGTGGTTGACATCGGCGGAGAGCTAATGGTAGATCCTGGACGTAATGAAGAGACTGTTTGTGAAACAAGGATCTCGATCACATCTAATCAGGACGGCTCGATATGTGCAATGCAAAAAAGCGGTGAAGGTGCACTGTCAGAGGAACAAGTGCTACAAGCAGTTACGATTGCATGCAAAAAGGCTGAAAAGGTGCGAGAGGAACACCTTTTAAAAATATAGTTGATTTGATTCACGATTGAAGGAGACATTATTTATGGCAAAAAAATTTACACGAAAAGGGCGGGTATCCCGATCCGCAGGTCGATTTGGTACACGGTACGGTAGAAGAGACAGAAAATTGATAGCTGATCTTGAAGATCGCATGCGAATGCCGCACAAGTGTTCAAAATGTGCACGCCCCACTGTGAAGAGAGTTGGCACAGGAATATGGAAATGTAGCAAATGTGGTTACACCTTTGCAGGTGGAACATATTTACCAACCACATCGGTTGGACAGACTGTCATACGTACAGTTAAAAAAGCCACAGAAGTACTAGAGTAGGTAATCATGGGTTACAAGTGTACTCGATGCAAACGCGATGTCGAGATCGATTATGAATATACTGGAATTCGATGTCCGTATTGTGGGCATCGGATAATCGTAAAAGAGCGACCGACCTCAATAAAACAAGTCAAGGCAGAGTAAGAAGTATGTTAATTACTTCTTCTCGCAAACCATCCGGTAGAACTCGCACTTTGTGCAAATATTTAGCTACCTTTTTTAACTGCGAGTACGTAAACCGGGGAAAAATGGGCATGGGCGAGGTATTACACCTTGCACATAATAGTCCCTTCCTGATTATCGGTGAATTCCACGGAAATCCTGGAAGTCTTGCAATATATGATGGAAATGGTCTTTGCTTGCTGTCAATTCACATGACAGTGTCCTATCCTGAAAATTCAAAGTTTTCAAAATTGAAATTAGTTGAACCTGTTATTGTAGGAGTAGGTAGGTCTAAACTTGCTGATACACTGGTCGAAAGCCTCTCATTCCAGCGTGCAGATGATCCATCCAATCCACGTTGTATCATAGTTAATGATAATAGGATGGATTTTACTAATTCGGATCATCTTATTTTTAGTCTTAAGGTCAAAAGTCTTAAATTTGATTTTTCGGAGTGAATCGATTGAAGTTCAAGGCCGAATTTATTTTTGAAACGGACGATGCATATTCGATCTACCAATCGATTTTACCAGAACTTGAAACTCCGGTATCTAACCGATCCATTATTAGAATGTCAAACAGTGATTCAAGTCTTGTTTTAACTGTAGAGGCAGAAGATGTCGTATCTATGCGTTCAACTTTGAATACATGGCTACGCCTGATACAGGTCGCACATGAGATATCACAGGCCACTGGTCACACATGAGAACCCCAGACTACTAACAATGTATTTGTTTTAGACGTATGTCAGGAGCATTTTGGTTTTTTGCGCGTCATTCATAGAAACATTAAAATCCTTTTAGTGATTATTGGAGTTTCAGGTGAAATAAAATGAGTAATGAATTACCCCCACAGGTACAGAACCAGTTAGCACAATTGCAGCAAGTTCAGCAGCAAGCACAGGCGATTGCAGCGCAGAAAGGGCAGATTGACAATATTAAAAAAGAATCTGAAATTGCACTTGAAGAACTTGGGAAATTGGCGGATGATGCTGTTATTTACAGGGCTGTTGGAGAATTACAGGTATTATCCAGTAAAGAAGAAACAGTTGCAAAGTTGAATGAAAAGAGCGAAACCCTGTCATTGAGACTTCAATCCATCAGCAAACAGGAAGAGCGCATCTCTAAACGTTTTACACAACTTCAGGAACAACTCCAGCAATCAATGGGAACCCAGGCACAATAAGTACTGATATAACCATGAGCATCAATTAAAGCGATTGTCATTTCTATTGTTTTAAATGATGGTCAGAGGTATCAATGCAAGTTAATGAAGTTGAGTTTTATAGCAGGCTTCTGGATTATCACAACATTTTATTTTTGTGCCACCGTAATGCTGATCCGGATGCTGTTAGTAGTGCATTTGCCTTATCGGAAGCCATTGGCGGTACTGTAGGTCTTGTTGATGGAAGCAACCGGGTTGCATCTCTCCTGATCGACAAACTGGAAATTGATGTAGTAGATACACCAGATCCTTTTGATTACGATTTTACAGTTGTTGTCGATACTTCTACAAGCGCACAGTTAAATGACATAAAACTTACAAATTATTGTGTTATTGACCATCATATGACTACGGCCCTGACAGAGAATGCAGAATTTTTCCTGCACCGTAATGCAGCATCTACAGCAGAGATCGTATTTAATGTTCTGCAGTTTATGGAAGCCCCGATAATGCGGCGGATAGCACTTGGTCTTATGACAGGTATCATAACTGATACGGGACATTTCAAACACGCAAATCCTTCAACTTTCAAAACAATGGCAGATATTATAGAAATGAGCAGTGTTGAATATGTTGAAGTATTAGAAATGATGGCCGCCACCCCACAGGATATCTCAATGCGCATTGCAATGCTCAAATCTGCCAAACGTGCACAGGTCGAGCGCGTTAATAACTGGTTGGTAGTATTGTCAAATGTAAGTTCTTTTGGAGGATCAGCATCGTCAATGCTTGTTAATATTGGTGCAGATGTGGCACTTGTAGGAACATCCCGTGATGATACAATACGAGTAAGTGGACGTGCAAAACGTGATGCTGTGAGCGCAGGAGTAAATCTTGGACAGATCATGGAAGACATCAGCAAACATTATCAGGGCACAGGCGGAGGACATGCGGGTGCTGCTGGAATCGATGTTATTGCAAATATGGATACAATTCTTTTTGAGTGCAAGACTCGTGTATGCGAGATCTTAAAGAACAAGAAAAATCCGTCGATCTTATAGATCTTGATGATGATTTTTCTGTGTGCATGTTTTGTAATGCATATTTTGTGAAATTATGCAGTCCGGGTTAATTCAGGTGCAGTGGATCATTTTATTGTATTAGGGATTTCACAAAATTTAATATACCCAGTTTTCGTTGTTTCGAAATCAGAAGCACATACAGGCGTGACGTGAAAAGTTCAGCGAATATATCTGGTGGG
>DQIP01000038.1 GCA_020793565.1 Candidatus Methanovorans sp. | reverse complement strand
AACTCCGGATATCAGGTCTGCTGCTGTTTTAATGTCTATTTTCCTTGGTGTTTCAACCGGTACGTCTGTGATAAAACCAACAGCATCTGCTCCGCACTTTACTGCAAGATCAATGTCATGTACGGACTTCATGCCGCATATCTTTACACGTACTGTATGGTTCATTGATGTACTGACTCCGCGAAAGTTCAAGCAAATTCTCTGAACTGATCAAGTTTTTCCATAGCTTTTCCACTGTCGATCGTGTTCTCTGCCAGTGATACGCCATCCTTGATGGAATCTGCCTTTCCAGCTACATACAGTGCAGCTGCTGTATTGATCACAACAATATCACGTTTCGGGCCTTTTTCGCCTTTTAAGATATGGATGATATCCTGTGCATTCTCCTGTGGCGTACCGCCTGCAATGTCGTTTGCAACTGCACATTTGATACCAATATCTTCAGGTGACAGGGTGTATGTTGACACTTTTCCGTTCTTGAGTTCTGCGATATAGGTGTCAGATATATTTGATATTTCATCCATCCCGTCACCGTGTACGACAAGAGCACGCTGTGTGCCGAGTTTTTTTAGTACCTGTGCAAGAGGTTCGCAAAGACTTCTGTCAAACACACCTATCACCTGTGCTTTTGCATTTGCGGGATTTGTGAGAGGTCCGAGGATGTTGAACACTGTACGGACACCGAGTTCCTTCCGTGGTCCTGCAACTCGTTTCATTGCCGGATGGAACACGGGTGCGAGCATAAAACCGATGCCTACGGTTTCAATGGACTTTTTGACATCTTCGGGTGTCTGGTCGATCTTTATCCCGAGTTCCTTTAGCACATCCGCGCTGCCTGAGAGGGATGTGATGGAGTAGTTGCCGTGTTTTGCAACAGGCACGCCTGCGCCTGCTGTGATGATGGCTGCTGCTGTTGAAACGTTGATGGTGTTGTGGATGTCGCCGCCTGTGCCACAGGTATCGACAAGCGTTCCCTTTACCTGTGGGGATATGAGATTTGCAGCTTTTTTCATACCTTTTGCAAACCCTGCGATCTCATCCGGCGTTTCGCCTTTCATTTTTAATGCTACCAGAAATGCTCCGATCTGCGCATCGGTTGAGTTGCTGAATATTTTTTTGATGGCATCTTCGGCTTCTTTTGTAGTGAGGTTTTGGTGTTCGCTTAGTTTCCGGATGTATTGTTTCATGAGTAGTTCCCCTTGGGATGTATACTTGTGTACAATGGTGTATAAGTGCATACATTTTATTTAAGGGTTGTGGGGTGATGATGAAGAGTAGGATTGTGGATAATAACTGCGTTCCTTCCACAGTAGTACAAAAATAAGCGAAATGCTTATATGTCCACACACCACAATAGCATGTACTAACGTAAAAGGAACATGTTTTAATGAAATTAATAAACATCTCGGAAATGCAAACAGGCCTCGTCCTTGTGAGAAAAAGGGCTAATGCTGATGATCAGGGTACACACAAGTATCGCATGCTGACCCTAAAAAGTTTTGAACCTCAGGGATGGATTAATGAGAGTGAGATGGCTGTGTTTTTCTCAAAAGAAAAACTCGATAATAAGTATCTTACAAATAAAGGAGATATTATTATTCGGTTGACAACACCGTACACAGCAATTTGCATAAATGAAAGCCAAGAAGGATTGGTCATACCTTCTAATTTTGCCATAATCAGGTTAAAAAGACAAAATTTTATTCCGGAATTTGTTGCATTATTCTTAAATTCTGAAATTATTAAAAAACTGTTCTTCAAATCATCTATCAGTGCAACAATACCCTTGATTAAAATAACGCGCCTGAGGAAAATAGATATTCCT
>DQIP01000039.1 GCA_020793565.1 Candidatus Methanovorans sp. | reverse complement strand
GCCGAGAATTATATGTCCATTTCCCAAAACGTTCCGCAAGCCGTTCTGGTCTAATTCTGTACCATTTTGGTTCAAGCGTATAATTCTACTTCCGCTTGTCATACTTTACGACTCTTACGATGATTCAACATTTGTTTCTCCATAACATTTTTACCTTAGCAGATTGTCTGAGTTAGACTCTCAGGGTTTTCCACATTGTCTTGTGGGCTTCACACAACCTCATTACTGTGGTTGCATGCCACAATAAGGTCACCCTAAATGGAACGGGTGGCATTACTGCAATTCATAGTGTAGCTTCTTGTCGCACTGCGGAGTAGTATACATTACCCGCAATCATAGTGGAAAGTGTTTGATGGCACAGATATTGAAATTAAAAGGAGGTCGATAGAATGAGTTTAACATCATTTATTAAAAATAAGGAAGTACGAGAATTATTTGCTAATGAGTTTAAGAAGCCAAGAGGTAAAATTGTCGGCGAGATCAGAGCACCACCCCTTACCAACCATTTCGGAATGATTGGTACCGCTTTTGATTATTTAGTGAGATTTTATCTAAAATATCACAACCCCAAAGCGAAAGAACATACATGGGTAGCAGAAATATCGTGTAAATTGACAGAAGTGAATCCATCGGTTCATAAAAAGGCAGTAAAGAACTTGAAATTTGCCAAGGATGCTTATTCTGAATTCTTAAAAAATGGTGTTCTTAATGACAATATTTTGAAGAGTGCAATACTTTTATCTCAACTTGACCCAATTTATAGGGCAGGCTATGTAGATGAAAACATGGGTATCGTATCTAATGATGATATTCAAGATTTGAGAAACTTAATCTCTCTTGTTAATATTGAAGATTTTAATGCAAATTCTTATTGTTTATTAAATCCAACGTTTGGTGAGGGCTCCGTACTTGTTGGAGGTGCGGATGCGGATGTTGTTATTGATAATCAAATGATTGATATAAAAACAACTAAAAAATTAGAGATAAGTAGAGAAATGTTTAATCAAATTATAGGATATTACGTACTTGGAAAAATCGGAGGAATCGGAAAAGAAAAGATTGATATATCCAACATAAATGAGATTGGATTTTACTTTTCAAGATATGGAATAAAACATATGTATAACGTTGAAGAAATAATAAATTTTGATTCTCTTCCGATTTTCATTGATGAATTTAAAATTAAAGCCAAAGAACTTTTTCCAGTTTCTAAATAGATGACAATTCAATTAAAAAAAAGTTATGGAATTACCAAATATCTTCAGAGGTATGTACAATATGTTCAAACCACGCATCTATGTTGACACTTCTGTGATAGGAGGTTGTTGATGAGGAATTCGATAAATACTCTGTGCAACGGTTTTAAAAATTCATCTCGGGGAAGGAAAGGCCGATTATTTCAGATGTGGTGTTGTTTGAGCTTGAGGACGCGCCTGAAGAGGTTATGAATGTACTTAAACAAGTTCCAGATGATCACATTGAATACGTTTCTCTTAATGATGAGTCAATTACACTTGCCAATGCGTACCTTGAGGATGGTGTTGTAACAGAAAGCAGCCTTTCAGATGCACGACATATTGCAATTTCGACAGTGGAACGAGTGGATATACTGGTAAGCTGGAACTATAAACACATTGGGGGATTGAGAATCGGCATTTACCTCCCCCCATTTTGCCTATAAAGAAGTATGAGTGCCCAATTTCCCCTATAAATTTGTTATTCCCCTTCTTTAGTCAACCACCTGAAAGCACTTGAAGTTCTTATCAGATCAGATCTTCCCACAGAAAAAGCTGTAATCGCAGTCAGCAATGTAGTGATCATTGTAATCAACATGTATAATTCTGCTTCAGTTTCGCCCCTGTTTGACATTCTGTCACGCCGGTATCCCCACTTATCGTTACTAAA
>DQIP01000040.1 GCA_020793565.1 Candidatus Methanovorans sp. | reverse complement strand
ACACTTTCAAAAGACAAGACCATTTCGATCATGGGCGACATCAAGTTCAAAGTAGCAGATTCGGATACTGTCAGGTACTACCCCTTCGTAGAGGTCAATACTGCTCCAAATGACGCTCTTAATATTAGCATGACAGATACTGCTAAACAGGGCGATTCCGTGACAATCACTGTAACATCACGCGGCGCCACAATAAATGATGCAGTAGTCAAGTTCGATGACGAAGACATTGGCAAAACATCAAACGAAGGAACTATTACCCACAAGCCTGACCAGGCAGGGAAATTCACTGTTACGGCAGAAAAAGAAGGCTATGTGTCAGCAACCGGGGAAATAGAGATAATATCCCTGATGGATGAAACAAAGAAGATTAGCATTGAAGTCTCTCCTGATGTTGTTTATGAAGGGGACCGGATAATAATCTCAACCATTAAATCGATTGGCGGTGAGACGGTTGAGGGTGTCGATGTATCATACGATGGGAATTCACTTGGTACAACAGCATCAGACGGTACAATTCCTTACACTGTGATAGAACCTGGAATGCACAAATTAATTGCAACCAAGTCCGGTCTTCTGGATGCGGAACACAACCTTGAGGTTCTTGCACACGAAGCAAAGTTCGAGTTCTCAAACCTTGTGATATCTCCCCTGGAGGTCAAGGCTGGCAAAGATGTCACGATCACACTTAATGCATCAAACACCGGAACGGCAGATGGCGACTACAATGTTGACCTTATGATAAACGGAAACCTCACGGAATCCAGGCAGGTAACACTCGCAATGGATGAATCCACAACCATTGAATTTACGGTTGCCAAAGACGAGCCAGGCACATACCTGGTAGAGGTCCATGGCCTGTCAGGTGATTTTGAAGTGCTGGAAAAAGGCGGTGTGATCCTCTATGTTCTAGGTTTACTCGGTGCATTTGCAGCAGCAGCTGTTGTATATATGTTCACAGCCGGCGGCTGGACAATACAAATGGTATCAGAAAAAGTGGCTGGGTTTATCGCATCCGTTCGATAGACCCACTTTTTGTTTTTTTGGATAAACACAATACTAAATACTCCCATATGGATTAGTCATTTGGAAATTCAGGGAAAAATACAGGGGACACAGGGAAAAATCACAGCTCTGTGTACCTCTGTGGCTTATTTTTGAGACTTTTTAATATATTCCGGATAACTCGTACTTTCCGCAGGTATATTTGAAAACAAATCTTTTTCACAAACAGAAAGTGATGTCGTATGATTGTGGTTTTCTAAATTATAGGATAAATGATTCGGAATGACATACGCAATTTTTCTGTAGAAGTTGGCAAGTAGCATATTCAAAACATGTCTTTTATGTATGTCAACATAAATATAATTTATTAAAAATGTGGGAAAACGCTATCTGGAAATTGTTTAAAATTTGCAGATACCTGCGGAAAGTGAGATGTTTTCAAGCAGTGTTGTATTTGCATATCTTAGAATTGTATGTTTGGATTGTGGATTTGGCAGTAGTGAAATATCCCACCTATAATGGGAACTGGTGCTCCGATCTCTTCAGTTTCGGCAAAATAATACGATACTTCCGAATTTTCCACATTGTCCTGTGGGCATCACACATTTTCATTACTGATAATGCATGCCACAGTAGGGTTACTCCGAATGGAGGGAATAGCATTTCTGCAATTCAAGATGTGACTTTCTCGTCACAGCGCCGCAGGCGGCGTATTCCAGACATTATGAAAAACATAGTTTAGTTGAAATTAGAATTATTGAGGTAGATCAATGTAGTAATTGCCACACGTCTCTTGAAGATGAAGAAGTTAAAGACTATAAAATAAGACAGACTTTTGACATACCGCCTGTTCAACTTCATTCGACAGAACACCGTGGTGAAATTAAATTATGTCCAAAGTGTGGGCGCATAAACACAGCTGA
>DQIP01000041.1 GCA_020793565.1 Candidatus Methanovorans sp. | reverse complement strand
CTTACCTCACCTCTGCTAGCTGTTTATCCTACCATTCGACTTCTGACTACTTGGATGCCCCGACTCCAGACTGGGATTCATTACGAATTGCAACCACCCACCTCAACATCTTTGCTTCAAAAATTTGCACTTCATCACGATTTAACACCCTCAATTATCTCCCCCATCCAAACCATAACACTTATACCCAATACACCCTAATTTACTCCGGTGATTTTTTTGGTTAAAAGGGCACTCCTCAGCGTATCGGACAAAACAGGAATAGTAGATTTTGCGCGTGGACTCGCGAAACTTGGAATCGAGATTATATCAACAGGCGGAACGGCAAGTATTCTCCGTGATGCCGATATTGGGGTTGTGGATGTTTCAGAAGTAACTGGTTTTCCCGAAATGATGGGGGGAAGGGTCAAAACATTGCACCCAAGGATACACGGTGGGTTGTTGTGCCTCCGCGATAACAGTGTTCATGTGGAAGAGGCTGAGCGGGAGAGTATCGAACTGATCGATATGGTGGTTGTAAACCTGTATCCGTTTGAGATAACAGTCTCAAAAGAAGGGGTCGATCTTGAAGAAGCGATAGAGAATATTGACATTGGCGGACCTACATTGATCCGCGCGGCTGCCAAGAACTATACTGCGGTCACGGTACTCTGTGACCCTGATGACTACGGTTATGTTCTAAAGGAACTGCGATCGAGCGGGGTTGTGTCCGATAGAACGCGCGAAGAGCTGGCTGTCAAGGCATTCAGGCACACAGCTGACTATGACAGTACGATTGATACTTATCTCAGTAAAGCACTGCTTGGCGAGGATATACTGCGGTTGAATTTCACTGACGGCGTACCGCTTCGCTACGGTGAGAACTGGCATCAGGATGCCATGTTCTACAGGGAACCTGGCGTAGGGGGACCATCTCTTGCAAATGCGAGACAGTTGCATGGCAAGGAACTTTCATATAACAACTATGTTGATGCAGACAACGCACTCCAGACCGTAAAGGAACTTGGACACGATAAGCCCGCAGTTGCTATTGTAAAACATAACAACCCGTGTGGCCTGGCAACCGGAAACACGCTTTTAGGGGCACTTAAAGCTGCATGGGACGGGGATCCCATATCCGCTTATGGCAGCATCATCTGTACTAATACGGTTGTTGACCTTGGGACTGCAGAGTTCCTTAAAGGCAGGTTCGTTGAGATAATACTTGCACCCGGATTTGAATACGATGCACTTGAATACCTGAAAAAGAAGAGCAAAGACCTGAGACTTCTGGAACTTCCTGAATTCAACGACGCTTTCGGAGTCGACCAGACTTACAAATATGTAGTCGGTGGCTTGCTAAAACAATCACGGAATGCCGGCATATACGAGAAATGGGAACATGTTACTGATGCAATTTTCCCTGAAGAGAAACGTCCCCTGGCAGACTTTTCCCTGTATGCGTGCAAGAGTACCAAATCCAATTCAATCACACTTGCGCATGAATACCAGGAAGGATGTTTTATGCTGCTTGCAATGGGTGCCGGACAGCCTAACCGTGTGGATTCCATCAACAAACTTGCAGCCACAAAAGCACGCGAGAACCTGAAGATGATCTACGAGCGTGAAGGAGCGGATGTGCCGTTCGATGAGTACTGCAATAAGATACTTTCTGAATGCGTAATGGCATCTGATGCGTTCTTCCCGTTCGATGACAGTATCATCCACGCAAAGGAGAATAACATCATGTACATCGTATCCCCGGGTGGTTCCATCAGGGATAATGAGGTTATCGCGACAGCGAACCGGCTTGGTGTGTCACTGGTGTTTACGGGTATGAGGCACTTCCTGCATTAATGGAATATACGTCAACGAGGAAATCCGACCGTAGGGAGGATTTTCTCAATGTTTGGAATACGCCGCCTTCGGCGCTGTGACAAGAAAGTCATATCTTGAATTGCAGAAATGCCACTCCCTCCATTCGGAGTGACCCTACTG
>DQIP01000042.1 GCA_020793565.1 Candidatus Methanovorans sp. | reverse complement strand
TTAGAAAATCATAATTGATTGGAAAACAGTATTTAGCTGATTAAGGGGGTATGTTTGGCGTAAAAAGTGGAAAATCACTAGATTATGGAATTGTGCCGTTTTTTGCAAAAATCAAAAGAGTTTCAGATATCAGAAAATTGTACAATCACGATTGGAAGGAAGATAAATTCGTATTGGGGATGCTTGCAGTAATCACAAGATCCCCGACAATCGACCAAAGAGAAATAGTCAGAAACCTGTTAGTTGCTTCACTCGATGAAAAAGAGAACACTATCTGGAGTGAGATTGAAAAATTCGAACTTGTAGAAAGTTTCTGGACCATGGTGAGCAGGCACTTTGGTTACTCATCCGAGCATCCTACCTTAAAGAAACTATTCCTCAGTTTCATAATAACCCATATGAACAGGAAGACAAAAATTGCTTTTGCGACCTATAAGCAATACATCAACAGACAGAGCAATGAATGTGAGATTTTCTTAAGAGGCTGGCTGGACCATTCAAAAGACTCAAAACAATTTGATGATTATTCCCGCCAATTACTTTTAGAAGCCGATAAAAAACTCGAAAAGAGTCTCATATCACTGTTAAATAAAAAAGATGTAGAAGACTACATTGAAGCCGAATCTCTTGACATATTCGACAAGAATATTATCACTAATATTGTTACCAAAATGGCTGAAGAAGGCGATGATTTCGATAAATATCTTGAATGGATAGACAGCCGAAAAACAAAACACTGGTATACGGAATATGAAAACATATACTGTGGCATTGAAAATGCCGTAAAACTTCATCAGTTATCAAAAGAGATCAAACACGAAGGTATCAATGAGCAGAGTTTGAATGAACTCTTTAAAGAATACACGAACCGGTACTATCTTCTTGATTACTATTACCGCAAATTCTACTATTACTATGATAAGGACAATGAAAAAGAGATACTCAAGAAAGACATTAAGGATAAAGTTGAAAAACTGTATAAGAAGATGGTTGACAGTCTTCACACTCGATGGGATGAACTTATTGAATCTGAACTTGAGAACAAATGGAATATAGAACTCATCGATAACCAGGATCATTTCTACAAAAATTATGTAAATAACATTATCAGAAGGAATGACAGGGATAAGGTAGCTGTAATAATCTCAGATGCATTGCGTTATGAGAACGCAGTTGAACTCAAAGATGTGCTTAACAAAACCACAAAAGGCACTATGGAACTAAAAGTCATGGCAGGTTCCCTTCCATCGTACACTAAACTTGGAATGGCAAGCCTTCTCCCTCACAAAACCATCGAATACAAAAACAATAGTATTTTTGTAGATGGAATCAGCTCAGAAGGAACTGTGAACAGAGAAAAAATTCTATTGAATGGCCATCCCGAATCTAAAGTATTCAAGTTAAAGGATCTCATTGATTTAAAAAAGGATGTTGCAAGAGATGCAATAAGGGGTAAACGAGTTATTTACATTTATCATAACACAATTGACGACACAGGAGATAAAATATCATCCGAAGAAAAGGTATTCGATGCAGTTGAATCTGCTATATATGAAATTGATAAAATGGTTCGCAAACTTGCAACCTCACTTAATGTAACAAAGATAATAGTCACATCAGATCATGGTTTCATCTATAACAGAGAACACCTCGAAAGCATCGATAAACTTGAAAAACTGGATTTTGATAAAAACAAGATAATCGAATCAAACAAACGTTTCATCCTGAGTGAACAAGACATATCGATAAAGAATACACACAAATTCAGCATGGACTCGATAGTAGATTCTGATAAAAAGATGTATGTATATGTCCCTCTGGGTGATCTACGATTCAAGTCACAGGGCGGCGGAGTTAATTTTGCCCACGGTGGTGCTTCATTGCAGGAGATCGTTTTGCCTGTACTTAGGGATTTCCCAATAAATAATTTACCCAAATATGGGGTTTATAGTTACATCCCACTTTGGTAAATTTTCCAATCT
>DQIP01000043.1 GCA_020793565.1 Candidatus Methanovorans sp. | reverse complement strand
GAGGGAAATGGAGGTTTGATCTTCCCTGAGTATCAGTACTGTCGTGACGGCGGTATGGCCTGCGTAAAATTGCTGGAAATTATAGCAGCAGGAACAACCCTGTCTGAGTTCGCCAAAAGCGTACCTGTGTATTTCAATTCCAAAACAAAGACGGTTTGCAAGAATCTCACGGCAACCATGGAACGTGTAACAGCAGATGTTTTAAAGAGTGTTGCAAAAGTCGATACAATGGACGGGGTCAAGATATGGTATGACGATGGCTGGGTACTTATCCGACCATCCGGAACCGAACCGATCATTCGGATATTTGCTGAATCAAAAACAAAAGCAAAAGCAGAGGAATTGATGTTGGAAGGGTTGGAATTGGTTGAAAGATATCAATAACCAAACAATTTGATTGCCGTATACGGCGGATTTCCCTTACAAAAATATCTAAACAATTTTTTCAGAGGATTTCGTCAGAAATCCTCGTTCAAAATCATATCATACAGAACCAAAGGAAAGTTGTTCCCCAACTGCCAACTTGTTTTTCAATATTGTGCCTTGCGGCATTTCAATGATGTACTTGACTTTTTCACCCGATGATTCCCTGCCTGTCCATGGGTTAAGTTGTGCAATTTTTGTTATTGTTTTTGAGTCATTCAAAAACAGCACATCGATTGGAAACCTGACAAAAAGCATGTGAAGAGAAACTTGTTTTGGTCGCTTCATCTCAAACACAAGGGCATAGTCATTTTTAATATTTTTCCGAAACATCAACCCAAGAGTCTGACTAAGAAAACTCTGTGCAAATTCCATATCTGATGCAATAATTTTACCATTAGACTTTAATAGCATCGTTGATTACTCTATACATCTTATTATAATTTAGTTACGTTAATATACGTAACAAGATACATAATAACATCGGAGGATAAACCAAAAAATGAGTTCAGAAATGTGCCACGTCTGCGGATTGCCATCAGAATTGTGCATCTGCGAAGAAGTAGCAAAAGAGCAACAGCGAATTATCGTTAAAGTGAACAGAAGAAGATATGGAAAGGAAGTTACGGTTGTTGACGGCTTTGATGCCCATGAAATAGACCTTCATGAACTGTCCACATATCTAAAATCAAAATTCGCATGCGGTGGTACTGTAAAAGGCAATACTGTTGAATTGCAGGGTAACCATCTTTCACGTATGAAAGCGGTACTTGTCTCAAAAGGATTCTCTCCGGATCAAATAAGAGATTAAAACATTTACACATTTTGGGGTTTGTGTGCATAACCAAACGGTTTGCCACAATATTTTTAGTATTATGTGACTTAATGTAGATTTAATGATTGTAAAGAGTGCAACCATTGTATGCATGCCACAATAGTTATACATTTATATATGTCGAAGATTAACTGAATTTAGACTTTGATTTAGACGATAACATGAAACGAATATACATGGATCATGGTGCCACAACCCCAGTAGACCCGAGGGTGGTTGATGTCATGTTGCCTTATTTTACAGATAAGTTCGGCAATGCATCCAGCCTGCATTCATTCGGGCAGGAAGCTGCCAAAGTACTTGAACAATCCCGCCAGGAGGTTGCATCCTCGATCGGTGCAAAACCCGAAGAGATCATATTCACATCAGGCGGGACTGAATCAGATAATCTTGCAATCAAAGGTATCGCGTACCGCAATTCCGATAGGGGCAAACACATCATAACATCAACCATTGAGCATCCTGCAGTACTCAATACATGCGCATATCTTGAAAAGGAAGGATTTGAGGTCACATATGTTTCGGTGGACAGTGACGGGATCATTGATATGGATGAATTTGAAAAAGCCATACGTGATGATACCATTCTGATTTCAGTTATGCATGCAAACAATGAGATCGGTACCATACAACCAATTTCGGATATCAGCAAACTCACAAAAGAAAAAGGCATATATCTACACACAGATGCTGTGCAGTCTTTTGGTAAGATTGCAGTCAATGTTGATGAACTTGGGGTGGATATGTTGTCCATATCATCACACAAGATATATGGTCCAAAAGGTGTGGGTGCATTGTATGTCAGAAAAGGCAC
>DQIP01000044.1 GCA_020793565.1 Candidatus Methanovorans sp. | reverse complement strand
TTTTGTTGCTTCGTCGTATCCTGTCCATCCTGTTCATCCCGTCCGATTTTTTGAATTCGTTATTTCGCGATATTATTTCATGTACTTATTGTAAAGTATCTTGAAATTTAGATTAAATTGTTCGACAGGATTAACAGGATGTACAGGATTTTGTTGCTTCGTCGTATCCTGTCCATCCTGTTCATCCCGTCCGATTTTTTGAATTCGTTATTTCGCGATATTATTTCATGTAATTATTGTAAAGTATCTTGAAATTTAGCTTAAATTATTCGACAGGATTAACGCCGAATAAAGAAGAGCGATTACTCGCCCTCCCTCTTCTCAGAACGGTACGTGAAAGTTTCCCCTCATACCGCTCAAGCCTTTCATAACCCTTGTCGGGCAGCAGTTTAAAATTTTGTGGCGTTCGTTTTTATGCTACAATATTCATGCAATAGTCGTTTTATTTATAGATTTGTTGACTTTTCTACGAAGACTTATATTAAATCTTCGTGAATTGAAGTATTTCTTATCAATATAAGGGTTCATGCCCAATTTTAAATTTGGGTGTCTGACAATTTTAGTATCGGAGAAACGTTTAAGTTCCTTTCCTTCTGTTGAAAATACCCATTTCCGCGTTCCCACGTCATGCCAATATCGCTTCTTAATCCACGATTTTGACTTTTCGGGATGTCTCCTTTTAGCCCATCTCCAGAGCATGCCCCATAACCTATCATCCAATTTACTGAATATATCTTTAGATACCGCTGATTGATGATAGTTCGACCAGCCAGTAATGATAGGATTGAGAATGGAAATAATATCTTCCTGTTTCCATGCTTTTCCACGTTTGATAATATCACTCATTTTCTGAGTGATTTTACCAATGGAGTCTTTAGATGGTTTAATCAAGAGTTTCCCTTTGTATTTTCGGAAGTTCCAACCTAAAAAGTCAAAACCAACATCGATATGAGTAATCAGAGTTTTACTCTCTGAAAGTTCCAGACCTCTCCCTTTTAAGAATGGTTTAATCAATTCTGCAATTTCCTTCGCAACATTTTCGGAATCGGCAGTTATGATAAAATCATCTGCGTACCGTACAAAGTTTACTTTGTGGCGGTCGTATCCTTTATCTACTTTCCCCGTTTTACTGGTATAGTATTTAGATGCAATTAATGTTTCAATTCCATCTAAAGTCATATTTGCCAGTATTGGAGATATAATACCTCCTTGAGGAGTTCCCTCTTTTGTGGGATTTAGATGCCGATTATATACAAAACCTGCTTTGAGAAATTGTTTAAGTATTGACTCATCCATTGGGATATTGTCTAACAACCATTCATGGTTGATATTGTCAAAACAACCTTTGATATCTCCTTCCAGCACCCACAGAGCAGAACATTTTCTACTCAGACAGTTAAAAGCCTGTGCACATGCATCGTGTGTGCTTCTGTTTTTACGGAAGCCAAACGAAGTTCTGTCAGCAGTTGCTTCTGCGACAGGGCTTAATGCAAATGCATATAATGCTTGCATTGCCCTGTCGTGTATGGTTGGAATACTTAGAGGTCGTTTTTCCTTTTTGCCATATTTCTCAATATAGACTCTCCGTAATGGTTTTGCTTTATATTTCTTGTCAGATAGATTAAGAGCAGCGTTCATTTTAGCTAAAGGTGTTGTCCACTTTTCGCCATCAACTCCCGCTGTTCTTGTTCCCTTATTTTGAGTTACTTTCTTTGTTGCCAACAGTTTCGCATAAAACGAATTGGTTAGCATATATTGTAGTCTTTTAACTAATTGCCACTTTTCTTTATTCACTGCTTTTGTAATCCTGACTTGCAGCCGATTAACACTGTCTGTGACGGTTTTCCAATCGATATCTTTCCACTGGATTTGTCGTCGTGTGTCTGTAAGTATCTCACCTGTTGGTGTCGTTGAATTACTTACATTCATCAGTTTTGCCTCCATTCATACAATGAAACACCTTCGGTAAGTCTGCACTCTTTCGAGTTAAGGCAAATCTTGAACCTCTATACAACTGAGGCTCTGGCAAAATGCACCAAACCCCCTTTAAAATTCTATCAAAGGCCTCTATGTCCATCTTATCCTTAAAATT
>DQIP01000045.1 GCA_020793565.1 Candidatus Methanovorans sp. | reverse complement strand
ATAGATTTCATTGATAGTCTTTATCACCCGGATGATACTGATTTGATTAATAGAGTCATTAAGGCATCCATCTTACACTGTTTGGCACACCCAGAAGGTAGTTTAAATAATATATTATTCATCTCCTTTAGATTAAGAAAGAAAGATGGTACTTATATTAAAGTTTTAAGTCAATCTTCAATATATGATATTGACAAAAATGATAATATAACAAGTACTTTAATTAAATTTACGGATATTTCTTTTCTTGATAATTCACATAATGTTAATTGGGATTTTAGGGCCCCAAATTTAAATAAAGAAGCTTTTAAGCAACAGGTATATAGAACCTATAATGGCTTTTTTACAAAAAGAGAAACTGAAATAATTCTTAAAATTAAAGATGGACTTTCAAATAAACAAATTGGTAAATCTTTATTTATTAGTAAACATACTATTGCAACCCACAGAAAAAATATTCTAAAAAAAGCAGTTTGTCATAATACGGAACAATTAATGTTATTCTGTGAAGGAAAAGGTATAGTTTAAAACAAGTAATTATACCCTCACAGGATATTGTATAGTAAATCTTTATAATTTCAGTTGTGTAAATTTAATTACAGCTTTGCTTATTATACTATTTGATATTTACCTTTATCAAACATCATTCATTAACCCCCACAACTCAAAATCCAACCATTTTTCAAACCCTTTTGTCTTTTGAGCTGTACCGCTCCCAGCCGCATAGTTGTTACCAACGCTCAGCTCTGTACTCTATAGCATATTTCCTGTTTCAATTGTTTGTTACATTTCCTTTAACTATTAAAATCACTTTCACTATTTTCCAATAACGCAGATTTAAAAATATAGGTTTATTAATGATTTTGGTATGGCATAGCACATCGCTTTTTTGAATATAAAAATCAATAAAAGAAATATATCATCCAAAATACCTGAAAATACATATGCATATGGAGATTAAGAGAGGTTAAGGTGAATTATACAGAATGTAATTTAGATTATGAATACTCATCGCATGAGTTAGTTTTAGATAAATATTGTTTTTATTTCAAAGTGTTTAGTTCAATTCTTCATAATCTTTAAATGAAGATAATTTTAACCCTTCTACAAGTTTTCTATAAGAAATCCAATCCGTTTTATAAAACTGATTGATATTTAAAATCACTTTATCTACTTTAGAATTCGCATTTTTAACCAATTGTTTTTCTGTAATACCTGGTTTTTCTTGCAATGCATTTATATACCAATTTGCTGTATTCAAATAGGAAATATTGCTTGGGTTTTTAGTTGCTGTAATGCCTTGTCTTTTATCTTCTTTACCTAGCATTTTATCAATTAAACCATCCATTTTTTTAATTATACTATCACTAGATTTGATAAACTCCTTATAGAGTTCTTTATCAATTTCACTTGCTTGTTTTTTATAATTTGCCGCAATTTTTTTGGAAGCCTTTAGTTGTTCGATAGATCGATAACTTAAATCAAATTTGTTTTCCAATTGTTTTTGTAAGTCATATTTACTTTTTAAAACTTCATCTGTAATATCAATTCTAGGGTCATATTTTACAGTAATAAGTGTTGAATCTTTTTGGTTATTATAGTGCATAACCAATTTATACTCATCTGGTAGTACGGTAACACCTCTTGGTTCATTTTTGTTTTTGCTGGTTTTTCGAGAAGGTCTTTTAACTCCCTTTTCTCCTAATGACCAATACATGCGTTGTAAACCATTTTCTTTAGGGACTTTTTTCTTTAAAGTTCTTATCAATTCATTTTTTGAATTATAAATATTTAAAATTAAGGAGTCTTTTTTAGTATTTTTTTTAATGGAGTCTTTATTTTTTACCGAATCATCTTCTAGCTTTTCGTTTTTAGGTTTATTTATCACATAACTAATCATTGCACCTCTTTTTCTGTTATCGCCATTAAACATTGCATTACCTCCAAATCGAGTGCCACTAGCTTGTTGTGTTTGACTAATATATGCAGTTGGTGGATTGAAAATTTTAATAGTTTTATCTAATGTTTTTATACCGTTTTTAGCCAATTCCCTTAAAGGTCTTATATCATCTAAAACATAAAATGAACGACCAAAAGTTGCGATATCTAAATCA
>DQIP01000046.1 GCA_020793565.1 Candidatus Methanovorans sp. | reverse complement strand
AAGCAGCTACGTTAACATCACCGGTAGCTTCTCCGGCTTGTAACTGGTGCCCGTTTGTAAATTCGATGGTATCGGTCACTGCGTTAATATCAGAAATCACAAACCCCTTGTATTGATCCAGCTCACCGGATTTATCGTAAAGATTGTCGCCTTTACCCAGTTTGCGTATGATCCTTTTAATTCCGTTGTTCTGCTTAATTTCCAGTTCTAATCTGGCTACAGGTGATTGTTTAGATACTTCGATGGATTCCAGATAGAGATATGCATTAGTGCCGGATAAGCCTTTAACAGAAATGCCCCGCACAGCAATTTTTTTCACAAGTTTCTGATTATAAGCATCCAATGCATCCAGTCGGTGCACTTTGTTATGTTGGGTCTTGTGGGTTGCTGAATACCGAAGAATGAAAAGGGGTTTGAATTCCTTGAGGGAATCCAGCGTCTTTGCACCTTCCATTTTCTGCGGTTCGTCAAGGATCAGTACAGGACGATTGGCTTTTATCACATCGATTGGACGACGGCTCTGAAAATCATCCAGCTCTTCATAAATACGGCGATTATCCTTACCCCGTGCGTTGAACGCCTGAACATTGATGATCATGATGTTAATCCCGGCATCTGAGGAAAAGCTCTCAAGGTTGTGCAGCTGTTTGGAGTTGTAGATAAAGAACTTTGCTTTCTTTGTATAACTTTCGTGGAAATGCTCGGCAGTTATCTCAAGCGATTTATAAACCCCTTCTCGAATGGCAATACTGGGAACTACGACAATGAATTTTGTCCATCCAAATTGCTTATACATCTCAAAAATAGTCTTGATATAACAGTAAGTTTTACCAGTCCCCGTTTCCATTTCAACATCGAGGTGGTACGGGGCAATACTGAGTGCTTTTTTTGTATAAGCTTTATCATATGAGAACTCATTTTTCTTGCGAGTCTTAAATTCGTTTAATGATACGCTTTGAGGTAAATTTTGGTTGCGTTGAATCTCCTGTATGTTTTCAAGAACCTGCTGATCATTTAAGGCAATGTCATGATTCTTAAAACCAGACTCTTCATCTATTAAGCCGATATCAACAACGGTTTGCTGGTAAGATCCGTCTGCATTGATTTGTCTTACACCCGGATCAATACGATATCTGATACCCGCAGTATTTGGTTGGCCTTTAAAACAATCCACGACTGCTTCCACAGCACGAGTCTGGTAGGCCTGTTTTTTAAACTTGAGTTTCATTTTCCACCCCCTTTTTGCGTTAGAGGTGAATCAGATTTCTGCGCACCACACGTCTTTTCAGACTCCAGTTTTTTCATTACGCTTTCTGCTTCGACGAAATGATGTTCCACTTGCGTAGGCAAAGCGTTTTGCGTGGCTTTATATTTTTTATATTCCGCATGCGCTTTTTGCATGGCGGCGTCATGGCTGATCTTTCCTGCATGCTCCAGCAATTCACGGCCCGTCATCGTCAAAAATTGATCCAGACGAACAATCCAACTCTGCATGGTCATCGGGATATGGTTAAGTGCCTGTAACTCAGCCATTTCTAAATAAGCGGTTACGATCCGGTTCAATACATTTAATTCGTCTTCATTCAGGTAATTTTTGGCGACTTCCACATCGCGCTTGAGCAGCTTATTGCCCGAATAATTGGTCACCCCCATGTTGTGCTGTGTAGTATCTGCGCGCGCGTAAATCAGCTCTGACGCAGTATGGCCGTGCGCCGCCCAATGCATCTTGTTTTGTACTTGCCTGAAAAACTGTCGGGTTGTTTCAGCATTCGGATCATAGTCAATGCTTGTCGCATAAATCTCCAGCACTTTGCGCCAGAACACCTTTTCTGATGAGCGAATATCCCGAATCCGCGCCAGCAACTCCTCGAAATAACGACTGCTGTCGCCCTCCTTAAGCCGTTCATCATTCATGGTGAAGCCCTTGACGATATACTCCTTTAAGCGCTCCGTTGCCCAGATTCGGAAACGTGTCGCCACACGACTTTTCACCCGGTAACCAACCGAAATAATCATGTCCAAGTTGTAGTATTCCAGCGACCTTTTTACTTCGCGGCTTCCCTCCTGGCGGACTGTCAAGTATTCCTTGACAGTTGCATCTTGCAAAAGTTCCCCTTTCCAATAATCCTTCCTTTTAGCCGCAGCAGTTCTTTTGGTGTGTTTGCAACTTGTGATAGGTCCATT
>DQIP01000047.1 GCA_020793565.1 Candidatus Methanovorans sp. | reverse complement strand
GTGATAGGTAGTTTTGACTCTTTGATATTTTGGATGGTTTTTAGAATTCCACATATTCTTTCTTCTTCTGACATTTAATATAGAATATGCGTATATTCTATATAAAGAGTGTGGCATTTAGGATGATCGGAAAATTGATTTATCCGAAAGTCATGTATTATGTATTTCGACAAACAATGGGGTTATCTATGATTGTATTATGAGTATATGACTGGTTCTTTACATTCGCGGATATGAGCAACGCCGTGCTTTGCACGGGGTGGCTACGTGGGCATTGATTTCCAGTCATTTTTACAATTATGTTACACTCAACTAGGACAAAATACATAAATATGGGGATTGAGAGTCGGTCTTTACCTTCCCCCATTTCATCTATAAAGAAGTATGTGCACTCGATTCCCACAAAAAATTTGTTATTGGCCTTCTTTAGTCAACCATTTGAAAGCACTTTAATTTCTTATCAGATCATTTCTTCCTGTGCAAAAAACTGCAAAATTGGATATATGTATTTGAATATGAGATCCATCACCTGTGAAGACTAGAATCATCTTAAACTCACATATTATTATACTATAACGTGTTTGCTATGATAATATGGGAGTTCAAAGTAAATAAACCTCTATTTTGTGTCAAAATTGAAAAGTATATGTCGGGCTTTAAATTTGATTTTAAAGGGCATACTAAATTTGTTGGCTAAAAGGGGGGACAATTCACTTGTATGTAAGAAAAGGAGTTTAATTAGATTCGACTCTCATTCCCCATATGTACTACTCCATTAGTACATATGATGATTAACTGAAAGAAAGAATGTCAGGATATTTTTAACCGGTTCGTCATCGAAACTGCTCTCGAAAGAAATTGCCACAAGCCTGAGAGGAAGAACGTTATCTTACAATCTTTTTACGCTTTCTTTCAGGGAATTCCTGAATGCAAAGGATTCCAAACCGATTTTTCCATTGATCGAATCAGAACGTGGAATACTAAAAGGACATCTGGATGAATATATAAAATACGGCGGATTTCCGGAACTTCTGGACTATGAACGATTGATCGGGATCAGGACTTTAAAAGAATAACTATTGATCTGATAATTTATAGGGATCTGGTCGAAAGATTCGGCATAGAAAAAATTGCTGCTTTGAAGTTTATGATCAAATCCCTGGTAAGAAACTTTGCAAGGGAGTTATCAGTCAGAAAGTTGTATAATTTCCTGCTTTCTGCAAATGTATCATTGAGTAAAACAAAGGTCTATGAATATTTCTCTTATCTGCAAGATATAAATTTTGTGTTTGTTCTCAGGAAGTATGGAAAAGGGGTAAGGGAAGTAGAAGGAAGTATACCTAAGATATATTTGACAGATATTGGTTTTGTCACACTGTACGGTGTGGATGATCGTGGAAGGCGGATAGAAAATGTTGTTGCAATTGAACTATTGAGAAAAAAGAATTACTTGAAGCCCCTGCTGGAAGTATATTATTGGAAAGATACTTCCGGAAAAGAAGTGGATTTTGTCCTGACAGATAGAATGGAAGTTAAGCAATTGATCCAGGTTTGTTATGATATTGATGATATTTTGACAAAAGAGCGGGAGTTAAAGTCACTTGTGAAAGCATCAAAAGAACTTGGGTGCAGTGATCTGCTTGTAATCACGTGGGATTACGAGGACGAGCAGGTGTTCAAAAATAAAAATATTAGATATGTGCCGCTCTGGAAGTGGCTACTCGAATAGGGTAACCGGGGAATCAAGCATGTGTTCCACAGCGATCCGCATTTCCCCTATCTGTGCAGTTCCAAAATCAAGCTTCCGGCAGCAGGTCGCAGAACTTATCCGGCACGTACTCGTAGAATTTGGCAGTGGGATATATTTGCATTTACGTCCATTTCAACCGTATATCTCGCTTTCCGCAGGTATCTACAAAAATTTGATAATTTCTTCTGATGGCGTTTATGTCAATTATACACCCATGAACTATTAACGATAATGTCAAAAACACCGCAAATTTGTCCATAAATAGCACAGACTTATAAAATATAAGTACAATTGAATTTTTGAAAACGCTATCAGGAAAAATAATACGAATATTCATATTACCTGCGGAAAGTGCGTTACATCATTCACATGTCTTTTACCATTAGGACAAATGGCCACCACAATAATTACCTCTAACTCCATCTATGGAATGGGATCGGCCATGAAACAAATCGA
>DQIP01000218.1 GCA_020793565.1 Candidatus Methanovorans sp. | reverse complement strand
AGCGATTTTTGACACCGAGGCAATACGCCGCAGGCGCACATTCCCAAATCACTTGCGCGAACGATATGGACTTTTTCGCTGCATTTTTACTTATGATGAGACTGTCGGAAAAGCCCATATTTAGAGATTCATTAACTTATTAAATAAATTGCTTACCGTGCAGCATGGCGTTTTTACACACCAGTATTATTAAAAATGTTAAAGTTCATAAGTTATAGGTACATTTTTATAATGTTTGGGGTATGCCGCCTGCGGCGGGATTGCTGCACGGGGTCTGGATATATGGGTTGTGCATCGACATTTTATCGAAACCATCTAAACAAATACCTTGATCTTAGTCCTGCTGCAAGTAATATCATGTTCGTCTTGTACCTGTTTTTTCGCAGAAGCAACATAAATATGCCTTGCTACCGACTCAAAAAGTATGCCACATAGGACATTCCCATTTTGGATACTATTTATCCACACAGCGCACCTCACTTCACCCGAACTTCACAACCGGACAGACCTCTATACATTTTCCGCAGTGAACACACTCATCCCCAATAACAGCCACTCCATCCCCGACAACGATCACATTATGCGGGCAGTTACCAACACAGACCCCGCATCCACGGCACTTGAGGGCGCGCCGTATGGACAGTTCCACCCTGTGCATCAGCCTGCGCGCTTTTTTCTCGTTATCGCTCCGTGCGGTCACATTCCCTGATGCAAACACCTGCGCGCGGTCTTCATCGTGAAGAACAGAGGCTACGCCCTCCATGTACGAAACATCACCCGCAGCGCGCAGCATTTGGGTATCTTCAAGGCGCGCAAGGTCTATCGCAGTACCAAAGCCACCTTCTGCAGACATGCCACCAGCCTTGCATGGCCGGTATCCGGATGTCATTGTGAAAGTGAGCGTATCCATACCCTCGCTTTTCGGGATAATATTGATGCCTTTCTTGTGCGCGATCTCAGCAATATGTGACGGCAGGGTTTGCCAGCGCCAGAACCCGTGTTCAACCCATTCTTTTGACAGGCCCATGCGTCCTGCATAACCAAGCAGGTAGTCCGTAAGCCGTTTTTCCATATCAGGATGTGTTTTTTTGAGGAGCACAAGATCCGCAAGGGATGAGGCAGGGCACAGCCAGCATCCGATCCTGTCAAACCCCTGTTCATAGAGCGGATTGTAAGGTGCCCCTGTCCTGAAAATATACAACCATACATGCAGAGCAGTCCAGTCCTGTATCGGTGCCGCACCGACCTGGTTCCCAACCCAGGGGTTCTTCCATACCCGCTCGCTCTTCGCACGGGCACTGGATTCATACTTACGCTGTCCTATGAACGACAGGCATCCGTTATCGAAATTATCCTCGATCAACTGCGTGATAGGACCTAGTTTGCAGACCTTGCAACACCAGCGAACCTCCACGCTCGGTGGTCCGAAATCATCCACGGATTCCCAGAAGGCATTCCCCACACTGATCGATCGCAGTGGACGGCCGTATCGCCTGGTAGCGACCTCCACGTTCCTGACCGTTTCAGGGAACTCAAGTCCGGTATCTGCGAACATGATCTCATAATCATCCATACACTCGCTCACAAGTTGAAGTGTTGCAAGACTGTCCTTGCCACCCGAATACGATACGGTCACAGGCCGTTTGGTGGTTTCCGCAACATTCCTGATAAACCTGTGTGAACGATCAATAAAGCGATCCAGAATATCGGAATTTGCAATTACTGCATCGTCCCATGCCTGGCCACCTTCCGGAACATCAATGTCACATTGCGCTTCACTCCAGCGGCACTTAACACCCATTCCGCGCTCGCGTTTGAGCATTGTCGCACCATCCATCCGTGCACGTCCGGCAGCCACCACATCACCCTCCGGAGTAACAATTATAACCTCATCCCCTTCCTTAATTCCAGGATCTGCATCCGAAATTCCCGGGGCCAGTACATTTGCGCCTTTCACGATGAACTTGACAGCATCGCCATCGATCTCAACCCAGTTTCGCATCTTGGCTTTGGCTTTGTCAAATCCATCAAACAGGCGGCGTGCCCCGCCAGCTCTTGGGAGCAGCACCCATCGCAGTCCATCGATCTCGAACCTGATGCTTGCAACAACTTCGCCGTCAACTATGACCTCGTCCATCCTGTCATCATACGGTGCCTTGTTAAGCACAACCAAACGCCCGGGTGTAATGAGGGGAGTATTGAATTGTTTGATAGAAATAGAATTTATATGATCAATATCATGGTCAAAAGCCGGACGGATATCGCCTGGCGGGGTAACGGTTACTTTCTTTGTAGTCGCACCGCAGCCGCATTTTTTTCCAAGTACGGGAACATTGCAGGAACTGCACCAGTATAAGAGCAGTTCTCCAAGATAAACAGGTTTTGACATGGCAGGCAGAATAGTATCATACTTAAATAGGCTTTTGGATGATCTTACCAAGAATCGGTGTTAATATATGTTTAAAAAAATTAAAGGTGCTGATAAAATACCTGCTTGTCAGGTACAATTAGAATTCAATCAATTTCCACAAGTTGCAGAATCACCGCTAATGTATAACTAATTAGAGACTGTCGGAAAAGCGGTAAAATCGAAACAGTTTGATTAATATTCGTAAGTAGAACGCTATGCTGCGCTGTGAGTAATTTATTTAATAAGTTAAAAATCCTCTAAATATGGACTTTTTCGGCAGTCTCAATTAACTAATATATCAGCATGCCACGAGAGGGGATGAATTGACAACACCTGGCCTTGAAACTTGTAAAGGCGTGTGCAATCAATTCCGTGACCGGTACTAACTACGTTTCGGTAGTATATATTCATAAGCCAAGCGGGGTGAAAGTGTTCAGAATGCCAGTACTTGTATTTACCGGCATAGTCCGATTGTTAGGATAAGGCTAAATATTATCATGTTGACAAATAAAGATATGAAAATGTCATTCCAGATCGGACAGATAATGGGGATACCAATTAAACTTCACATTACATTTTTGTTGGCATTGTTATTATTTGTATATGTATTTGCAAGCAGTCCGGCATCTTTTGGGTACAACGATATAAGTCCAGCATCAACAAGGTATTTCCTGTCATTTGTGACTACGATCTTGCTTTTTTCATCCGTATTGCTTCATGAGATCGGGCATTCGTATTTTGCCAGGAAATATGGTGTCAAGATCGATAGCATCACATTGCTTTTGTTCGGCGGCGTGGCATCAATGGAAGAGATTCCAAGAAATCCGGCACAGGAAGCAAAAATGGCAATTGCCGGTCCCATGGTGAGTTTTACCATTGCTGCCTTCTGCCTGCTTTCAAATGACGTGCTCTCTTCCTTGCAGCCATCTTTTTCTGACACTTACATTTTCCGCGTCATCTGGTTAATAGGATACATGAACCTGGCCGTGGGTGTTTTCAACTTGCTCCCTGCATTCCCTATGGACGGGGGGCGGATCCTTCGGGCATGGTTTGCAACAAGGATGTCATATGTAAAAGCGACCCAGCAAGCAGCGTATATAGGGAAGATGTTCGCATTCATGATGGGAATATTCGGTCTTTTAGTAAGTCCGTGGCTTGTCCTGATCGCTTTTTTTATATACATAGGCGCATCCGAAGAAGCGCGAACAACTACGTTATCTGTGATTTTAGAAAAAGTGCCGGTCCGAAAGATCATGGCAAATGATGTAGTGTCAGTCCGGCCATCAATGACAATTGATGATCTTTTCAGGTTTATATTTGAAAAAAAACACATGGGGTATCCTGTCATTGAGGGTAAAAGTTTAAAAGGGATTATTACTTTTACAGACGTGCATACCGTGCCAGCGCAGGAACGTGTAAACGTGCTGGTGTCAGATGTGATGACAAAAGATGTGATCACCATACCAATTGATGCTGATGCTTCTGAAGCATTGAAACTTATATCGATCCGGAATATCGGAAGGCTTTTGGTTACTGATAACGGTTCAATTGTAGGTATCATATCAAGGACAGATCTTGTGCGGGCATTGCAGTTATTGGGAGAGTAATGCAAAATGTGTAGGATATAGTATGGGAGTATAAGCAAAAATATGGACACAGGCAATAAGATCACAGATTCACAGACTCAAAATCCTGTGTATGATCTCCATACAACCTCACAGTCATACATTATGGAAGATATTCCCGTTTCCGAACCTACACCGCCGATACAGGCTCCTCCTTCCCAAATAATCATTGTCGGTACCGCACACGTATCAGAAAAAAGTGTTGCAGAGGTTATTGAGACTATAGAGCGGGAAAAACCTGACATTGTTGCAGTTGAACTGTGCAAGGGAAGGTATGACGCGATCAAAGGCAAGGCTGGAGTTTCAAAGATCCCTATTAAAGACCTGCTAAGTGAAGGCAAGGTCTATTTCTTTTTGGTTCACTGGCTGCTTGCATACGTGCAGAAAAAGATCGGCGATGATATGGGAGTTAAGCCCGGTGCCGAGATGATCTCTGCTATCGATGCAGCAGAAAGATCCGGTGCAAGTGTTGCACTGATCGACCGTGATATCCAGGTGACACTCCAGCGGTTCTGGGGCAAGATGGGACTTATTGAAAAACTGCGCATGGGTGGAGCATTGGTCGGTGCAGCGTTGGGATTTGGCGGCGGCACTGATATTGATATAGATAACATCACAGACCAGGATATGATAACAATGCTCATTGGGGAACTACGGGGGATCGCACCCACCGCAGCCGAGGTATTGATCGATGAGAGGGATGCCTATATTGCAGGAAATCTTGTGCGAGCGGCTGCGGGAGGCGGGAAAAAGATCGTTGCCGTTGTGGGAGCAGGGCACAGGTCCGGTATTGAGAAATACCTCAAAGCCCCACAGACAATTCCGGCACCCAGGTCCTTGATGGCAGTACCAAAAAAACGGTTTGGTGTCATGAAACTTATCGGGTTTGGGATCGTCGGTATCGCAATTGCGACGTTTGCACTGCTGATCATGTCAGGCACGTCGCTAAAACTTCTGCTGATCGCATTTGGATGGTGGTTCATCATCAACGGTGTGCTGAGCGCCGCAGGTGCCATACTCGCACGCGGACATCCCTATTCCGTGCTAACCGCATTTTCTGTGGCATGGCTTACATCCCTCAATCCAATGATGGGAGCCGGCTGGTTTGCAGGACTCATGGAAGCAAAACAGCGAAACCCGACAACCGAAGATTTCAAGATGCTGATGGAAGTCGAGAGCACAGGTGAGATGATGAACAATGGTCTCTTCCGCGTGATACTTGTTGCAGCTTTTGCAAACATCGGAAGTATGATCGGCACGTTCCTTGGTGTGTATGTGATGATGCAGGTTGCGGGAATCGATCCGAGGGAAGTTATACGTGCCGGGTTTGCAGGGATTGGATTTTAGTTGCAGGGTGAACAGAGTTGTAAGCCTGTGGCCCGGAACAAAAACCCACCCATTACCCCAGTTCGAATACGAAAAACACTGCATCATGCAGATCGATCTTCCTTAGCCGGTAGAAGCGGATTTTGAAAAGGCCATCAAAAATATCCCGAAATCGGCATCAAATAAGAAGGGATGATCGTGTCCCATAATTGAAAGGGATCAATTGCTAAAACTAAAAACCATTCAGGGCTAACTTGACGTTATGGTGTATGCCCCTGACCAAACCCCATACTGGTAAATAACATAAAACCCATGATGGAATCCTGCAACAAAACAATAAGAGGATAACCAATAATGAAGATCATAGCTTTTGTAGGGATGCCGGCATCCGGTAAATCCGAGGCTGCCAGGGTTGCAGGAGATCAAGGCATCTATGTCATCAACATGGGCGATGTCATTCGCGAAGAGGTCGCGCGAAGAGGACTTGAACCCACGGATGCAAACACCGGAGGCGTCGGAACTGACCTGAGGGAAAACGAAGGCATGGATGCTGTCGCAAAGCGCTGTGTTCCTAAAATAAACAATTCCGGTACAGGCATGGTCGTCATTGATGGCGTGCGCGGGATTGCAGAGGTCGAGTTCTTTAAGCAGGAATTCGGGGGAGATTTCACGCTTGTGAACATCGATTCATCCATCAGGATGCGCCTTATGCGTGTGAAAGCACGCGGTCGAAGCGATGACATGACCGATATTGATGCACTTCGCAACAGGGACGAGCGTGAACTCGGATGGGGCATGGGCGGGGCTGTAGAAGCGGCTGATATAACCATTCCCAACGCAGCAGGACTTAAAGAATTCAAGCACAGTATCGTAGAACTTCTGGAGCAACTCCATGATAGAAATTGAAGTTTCAGCTATCATCAATCCCACGGAAGACACCGGGCGCGTGAGCGTTGCTGTTTCTAACATGTTCAAAGGACTTGAGGCCACAGTGGACGAAAACACACCAAAACCACGCGTGGTCGGACACGGAAATATCGAATCCCTTTTCACCATGCACAGTTTGCTAAGGCAAGAGCGACTTTTGGACACTGCCCGCACGCAATTGAACAAAGGTCACTCAATAGACGGTCTTTCCACTAATTTTATGCTCAACAAACAGGTGGCTACAGTGAACCGCCTGAACTTTCCAGCAACGGAAGAGCCACTCGGCTCCATCCATGTTTCCATAAACGCAAATTCGAGGGAAGAACTTGATAGGCTCATCGACTGGCTTGCCCCGCACACAGAAAATGGAGAGCCCATACTTGAGATCGATGTAAAAGATATCTAAACATAAGACTAAAACATAAGACTAAAACATTCTGGACTACTCACATACAAGACTAAAACATACAATATCCGGAGATTGTGGAGATAGGAGCTCATGAAACTAAAAAGGATCAGTTTCTCATCACGCGCAGTTGTCGAAGACCCGTTCAGCTGGGCGTATGAACTCGAAGACCATGGCTACACAGGCTGGGAACTCGTACAGGAAGGCACCCAGTGCCTGACAAGCAAGACGATCACCCGGATGCAGGATATCTTTGACACCACCGATCTGGATCTTACCCTTCATCTTCCTTTCTCAGATATGAACCTTGCAGGCTTAAACCCTGGAATACACAACGAAGTACTGCACCAGATGAGGGATTACCTATTTCTTGCATCGGATTTTATAGAACTTGCAGTAGTTCATCCCGGTTATCTCTCACCCTACGGGGCACAGTTACCGGACCTTGCATGGCAGGCCAACATTAAGTCCCTGCAATCACTTTGTGATTTTGCCGCGGATCACGGGATCATGACCACAGTTGAGAACATGCCCCAGGTTCCAAAGATATTCGGAAAATATCCGCAGGAGATGCTGCGTATGCTTGATGAGACCGACCGCGACAATGCAGGACTTACCCTTGATATCGGTCATGCAAACACCATGGGCACAGGGATCATAGATGATTTCCTGAAAATGTACAAAGGCAGGATATCGCATGTTCACCTGCATGACAATATGGGGGAAAAAGACGAGCATCTACCGATTGGCAAGGGGAATATCGATTGGAAACGGGTGATGAACTGTTTATCAGGTTACAAAGGCAGGTTCGTAACAGAAGTCAATTGCGTGGAAGAAGGTGTTGAAAGTCTTGCGTTTTTGAAAAGTTTGTGAGCGGTAAAAGCTGAACACAATTATACACGTTTAAGCGCAGAACATTCCTGCATTTGCCAAAATTATTGGCACCAAGCCCGGATCAATTGATCGATCAATCATTAATCCTGCCCCGCCGCCTGTCTATCTCATCCATCATGTCCAGCATCTTGCGTATCGCTGTTCGTATGGCATCCGACTGGTTGACGAACTTTTTATCATCCCCTACATGACTGTTCAGGTCATCCAGAAGTTCCCTGGGTATTTCCACACTTACTTTTGGCATTCATCTCTCCGGTTTTTTAAAAATGCATGATGGTTTTCATGTAAATTCACATGGGTGTCATGGGATTTATTTGTTTGGTGAAGCAAACCGTTTAACTAGTTGTAAGATAATAATATTATCATAATGCAACAAAATGAATTCATCAACAGGAAAGAGGAATTGGAAATCCTGGAAAAGCGTTTTGAGAGCGGTAATCCTGAGTTCGTCATAATGTATGGGCGTCGGAGGGTGGGGAAAACAGAACTTGCAGTCCATTTTCTTGAAAACAAACAGGGAATATATTTTCTGGCAGAAGAGAAACGATACATGGACAATCTTGACGCCATGAAAGAGACTATGGCTGATCATCTCGAAGATGAGGAATTCAAGATGATGGCTTTTGAGAACTGGGTCCAAATGTTAAAAAGTTTCTCAGATCGCCTGAAAGAGCGCACTGTTATAATTATAGATGAATTTCCGTATCTTGTCAATGATAATAAAAGCATACCTTCCGAATTTCAGAAAATATGGGATATGTATCTCCAGAGATCCGATAAAATAATGCTGGTTATTGTGGGATCTTCTGTCGGTATGATGGAAAAATTGCTTGGCAGGAAATCTCCATTGTTTGGCAGAAGAACAGCACAGATGGAAATAAAACCTGTTGATGTTTTTAAGGTAGGGGAGTTCTTGCCGGGCTATGGTACAATCGACTGCATAAAAGCATATGGTTGCCTTGATGGCATCCCACTATACCTGAAACAGTTTGATCAGAAACAAAATATTTTTGAGAATATGAAAAATACATTCTTTGGGAGGGACGGTTTGCTCTATGGCGAGGCAGAGATCCTGCTCAAACAGGAATTTCGCGAGCCTGCTAACTATTTTGCAATTTTAAAAGCAATATCATTTGGAAAAACACGGCAGATTGACATCGTACATTACACAAACATCGATAAAAGCATAATCTCAAGGTATATGCAGAACCTTGAGGAAATAAGAGTAATAAAAAAAGAATACCCTATGGATGATAGAAAGGAGAATCGGAGAAACGTAAGATACGTTTTTTCAGACAACTACTTCCGTTTTTGGTTTAGGTTTGTCTATCCAAACAGGGCACTCATAGAACGCGGTTCCATGGACGCTTTAAAAAGTGTGGATCGAGAGTACAACAGGTATCTGGGGCATATTTTTGAGCAAGTTTCCGCAGAATTTCTTTGGAAGAGTGGACAATTTGAGTTTATGCGTCTTGGCGGATGGTGGCACAAGGAGATAGAAATAGATATTGTTGCTTTGAATGATGACCTAAGAGATATATTCTTTTTTGAATGCAAATGGATGGATTTGAAAGAGGGGAATGCAAGAAAGATACTTTCTGAACTTGAAGAAAAATCCGGTTTCGTTGGGTGGAACAAGAATGACAGGAAAGAATATTTTGGCTTGATCGCAAAACATATTGAAAACAAAGATATCCTGAAAAAAGAAGGCTGGTTGGTTTTCGACCTGAAAGATTTTGAAAAAGCGGTTGTGTAACTTAGAACGCCTGTATCCGCCCTGCCGGAATCATAACACTATGAAATAGGTTATGGATAAATAATAAAGCGGGCCAGAAGGGATTTGAACCCTTGACCGATGGATTAAGAGTCCACCGCTCTGCCTGACTAAGCCACTGGCCCACATTTATACTGAAAATGAGGGTTGAACGACACTTGAACGTACTGTCATAATATATACGTTTCGGGTGGGTGTGTTGGGCGGAAATCCGAATATACCTGTGTGAAACCAATCGGAATCTTTGACAACATTCATGTTCTTGAAATAATAAATTCCGAACTGGGGGATGTTCCGGAGTTTGAAAATGTAATTTTGCAGTACCTTGAAAATGAGCCATTCACTCATGCTTAACCACACACTTCGAAAGCCCCATCACCTCAACCATATCACTGTTATCAGGACTGTGCACGATCATCTGCCCTTTTTTCAAATAAGGGATCCGCTTCTCATACTCTTTTTGCACTTTCAAAGCATTGATCGCCGCATCGTTCGTCAGGTTCAATATCACCCGCGTATTGATCTGCTTGAACACCGTATCATCAATATCCTGGGGGTCCTGGGTGATCAGAAACAGGCCCAGGCCTTCCTTCCGGCCCTGCCGTGCAGCATCCGCAAATTTTGAAATGATCTTCTTCGAATGCTCGCCAGATGCCTTTGAAAGATACCGGTGTGCCTCATCCAGTGCAAGTATGATCGGCGTATCCTTAACAGTCGTATCACCTGATGTGCTCAGTTTGTTATCCACCACCAGTGTCATCAGGGTAAGCACTATCAGGTCGCGTATCCGCGATGAATTGATATACTCTGTCGGGAAAACACTAACCTGTCCCGGGCTGAACACTTTTCCGAGTATCTCCGTGATCGGGGTTGCAGGCTGGTCAAACACCTTCCTGAGTGTCGGGCTCCTGACCCTTCTCACGATACCATCATACGAAGCCTCATGTATCTTATTACTATCAACATAGGTCATTCTTGTACCTTCATCACCGATGTGGTCCGCGAATCCACTGTATGTATGGTTGCCACCCCGTTTGAAATAATCCTCAACCAAAAGTTCAAGCCCGGTATATTGGAGATCTGTCATCCCCACAGGCGTGATAAGCCAGAGATTATTCCTCACAAGTTTAAAAGGAATCGTAAATTCAACCTGCTCAGCCCGCGATTTCCCGTTATACGAATGACCTGCCACCTTCGCCACAAACGTCTTCGTATCGGTGCAGCGCCCGAAATCCACATTCTCTGACCTTAAATTGTACTCCTCATCAGGCGAGATATCGGGATTATCCTCGAACACCTGGGAATACTCATCCTGCGGATCCATAATAACAAGGCATGGATTCCTGTTCTTGCTCTTATCACTCCGTAACCGGTACCTGTTATCCCCGTTCATGAACTGGCGGAGTATGTTCTTTGTCAGGAACGTCTTCCCGGTACCCGTACTCCCGCATACCAGTATGTGCCGGAACACCAGCGGATCGCCCATGGAATAGTCGTTCCTCATATAATACGGGACGGTAGGTGGCACAGCATGTGTCCTCACCACTTCGCCCCCAACACTTAAATGTCCCAGGAAGATTCCCTCTTTCGGGATATTGAGCCCTGTTTGTATCTTGCTTTTGTCAGTCACAGGCAAGATCGGAGTATTCGGACGGGGTATCCTGTCAGCCATCCTGCGCACAAGTTGGGGTTTGATTCCGCTTCCGCTTCCGGTATTGATGTTGTGCCCATAAAGAATACATATCGGGTCAAGAAGTGCCAGGAATTTGTAATCCACCTCTTCTGTTGTGTTGGATTTCAGCATCCTGCGCGAGTGGATCTCTGTCGCATCATCCACCTCGAATTCCTGAAGATACTGCAATTTCCAGATGCGTGCGAACAGTTCCTCATCACCGTACGGCACTATCACATACGTGCCCAGGCGTACATCCTGCCTGCGTGAAGTTGAGACATATCCTGTGATCCGCGCGCCGGATTCCGTTATTTCAAGTGGCTCTATGCCGGTTGTGATAATACCAAAAGCATCTTCCGAATTGTTCATCCCATCGTCGATATCAGGCATATATTCTTCAAACGCCGGCTTATCCGGTTGAACATCAATTTTAGGGGATATGGCCGTCCTCCCCGATTCATCAGATGCGTATGCCAGTATGTCATTTTCGTTAATGTTATTGTTAGCGTTAATGTTAGTCTTAGCGTTAATGTGAACATCGTCCTCAATCATCGTTCTCACCCCATCGTATATCATTATATTTCGTATCAACCTTCAAATCATCAAACTGCCCAATGATCTGTTCTTTCTCGCCCAATCGTATCTTTGCGATAGAATCAGCCTTTAACAACGTTGTCGGGACCCCGCTCACAGAAAGGTCGTACAGTATCTTTCGCGTTATTATATTCCTCATGTCTTCGTTTTTCGTAATTCCATATGGCGATTCCACCTTGAAGATAACATCCATCATAGGCACATATACCATAAAGAAAGTTAGGGAATAATCCCCCCTGCCAAACTTGTGGTCAGGTGATCCCGCAACAAGCGGGGATGTACTGTCCAGCATCTTCTCATAGAACTGGTTAGGCTGCATGAACCAGTTGGTGTAGGTAATGTACCTGTTATTTCCCTGTCCGTTCCGGTCAAGAGAAAGCGCATTCTTGAAAAACTGCGCATCCATGACCCAGGGAATATCCACCCTGCCGCCCTGTTTTTTAATTGTCTGCATGATCTGCATATCTTCGGGATTCTTAACAAACCCGACAATTGGTATCCGGTTCCCAATATGATGGTCCATGATGTCAATGTAATTTTGCAGTATCTTTTTTGCATGGGGATCATACCGGATCCGGATATCATCCGATTCAACAACCATCCAGTACATCAACTGCTTTGGGTAGATCGGACCGTCCATGATAAAGAATCCATCCTTCTCAAGCCTATCCATCATCCAGAGTATGTGTTCGGACTCTGAAAGGTAGATCGCAATATTGTGCACCATGCGCTTGATCCTCTTGTTCAGAAGCCCTGGCTGGATACGCACGATCTTGCACCGCCCCTCATCTTCATCGAACATCTCCCAGCCGTCTGTTGTGTTGATCGTTACCTTGCTGCTCGGGGAATATGTGGCTGATACTATCGTTCTTCTCCTGTGAAGGCCAAGGTCTGTTGGCGTGGATGCAAGTGCACAGTGGCAGAAATCCACGAACAGTCCGTTATCAAAAGAAATCGGGTTCGTACTTCCGCTGTCACATGAATATGTTATCCCGAACGGATCACGGGAGAGTGCCATTTGGTCTACATTTACCTTTGAACGCCTCAACTCCCCGATCGATCTCAGCACCACTTCCCCGTCATATCTCAATTCACGAAGCATCTCGAAAAGATCAGAAGCGGTCTTTGCATCTTCATCGTCCCTGCAAAGGTCGATCTGGTGTGCAAGGTGCGATATCGCTTTGATGTGAACCTGTTCAAGGGTCATGGGCTATAGATGGTATGAAATGGTCATATAGTTTTGGATGTTTGTAATCTGAATTTTTCATGTTATATAATTTATAGAATTATATAGTCCGAGTCAATTCGACCGCAGCGAAGATTTTCTCGACGGGGAGTTCCCGGACGAGATTACAGAACAGTTTGGCAATGTCCAAATCAGTGATAGTTAACTGTGAATAGAAAAATTCGTGCCATGTCCATAGGTGATCCGCCAATCCTTCTAACATTGCAGAGGAAGTTCTTCTTTTAATCCGTTAATGAAATTCCAATAGAATTGAAACAATTGAAACGAACATTTCAGCCTCCATCTCCGTTTTGAAAAACATTTTGTCTTTCGTACCAACCTACCAATCTTTTCCTTGAATATCCCGTTGTAGTTCTCGACATCGGTGGTTTCTATATCACCGAGATCTGGATTACTATATATTGTCCTTTTCTCTTTGCGGATGAGTCTTCCGTTCTCCTTGATCTTTACAAGTTGCCCATAATCGATACAGGTATCCGCATAATAATCCGGTAAAACATAAGTGTAATCGTTGTTTCCATCGGTGAACACCTCTATTTTAGACTGCGGAGATGGCTGCTCTATTGGATCGTAGACTGTGAGTTGATAAAAACCCCGCATGTCGAGGAGGTTTACGATTATGATATTCTTGTCACTACCACGCCTGTCCGCAGTCCGGTGGTCAAAAGTGAGTGGGTGAAGGAAGGTACGCATATCAATGCGAGAGGTGCGGATGCAAAGGGCAATCAGGAACTGGATTCACAACTTATGGCGCTCGCGAAGATCGTGGTTGATGATATTGTGCAGGCATCGCATTCGGGCGAGGTCAATGTGCCGCTCTCAAGTGGTGTCATCTCAACTGGGGATATTCACTGCGAACTGGGAGAAGTTATTGCAGGCACCAAGCCCGGGCGGGAGGGTGATGATGAGATCACTATATTTGATTCGACCGGGCTTGCGATACAGGATCTGGCGACTGTCAATCTGGTGTATGAGAGGGCGGTTGAAATGGGGATATGGAGTAGGCTGGAGATGTTTTAAGGAGGGAATATCGGCTGGATGTTTTTGTTGTTGTCTTGTCTTATACGTAGGCAACGTTACTCCTACAAAATGCTGAAATTCTATGTTTTTGTAAAAATGTAGGGGTGATAGAGAGGTAAATAGACCACTGACATCTCTCTCATATTTCCAATTCACCCAGCGTCTGGATAATCGTATTCTCCAGATCGAGTATTTTCCCTTTGATCACTTCCGGCTTTTCATACTCGATCTCCTCGTATTCGATCTCCTTATATTTCGAGATGCTCAGGTCATAATCATTCTCTTTAATCTCGTCAAACGGAACAAAGAAACATTTTGCTTTCCGGTCTTTAAGATCAAGTTCATCCCTGCTATTGAAATTCTCAATAATATTCGGTATGTCGCCTTTTCCATCGATAAAAGTACGTTTATCATCTAGGCTGTAACCGTCGGATGTCATGTCATAGAACCAGACTTTTTTGGTTGGTTCTCCTTTAGTAAATACCAATATCCCCGTAGACACACCCGCATAGGGTTTGAACACCCCGGATGGCATTGAGATTACCGCATCCAGCCGGCACTCTTCCAGCAATTTAGCACGAATCTTCTTATGGGCTTTGAAATTGCCGAATAGAACCCCATCCGGCACGATCACAGCACACTTGCCGCCGCTTGAGAGTATGTTGTACATCAGTTCAAGATACAGGATCTCGGTTTTCTTTGTACTGATCGTGAATTGTCCGCTGATCTCGGATGCATCTATACTTCCTTTGAATGGCGGATTGGCTAATACGACATCATAGTGGTTTGCTTCGTCGTATCTGGTTGAGAGTGTGTTTATCTGTTTGATGTTTGGATCGGTAATTCCATGCATCATCAGGTTCATGAGGGAGATTCTTGTCATTGTCTGGTCAATGTCAAAACCACATAGCGTGTTCTCCCTGAGTATTGCCCATTGTTTGTCACTTAACCTGTCAGCCTTGAAATTGTATTCATTCCCTTGTTCATCTGTCTTGATGAGGTCACTGGATGTGTTATTCTTCAAGATGTGTTCATAGGCGGCAACCAGGAATCCGGCTGTCCCGCAGGCAGGATCGCAGACTGCATGCCCGATCTGCGGATTCACCAACTCGACCATCATTTTGATAATGTGTCTGGGAGTCCTGAATTGTCCATTCTTGCCGGCTGTTTTCAATTCTGAGAGCAAATATTCGTATATGTCTCCTTTAGTGTCCCTATTCTGCTCTTTTATGTGCATGCCATCTATGATCTTCACGGCTTCAATAAGCAGGGATGGTGTTGGTATTGTAAAGACTGCATCTTTCATGTAAGTGGCATAAAGCGAATCTTCGCCGCCCAGTTTCCTCAAAAATGGGAAAATCTCGTCTCTTACGTGATCCAAGATATCATCAGCAGGAAGATTTGACCACTTTGACCACTTGCATTCTTCATTACCTTCGAAGATTGATTCATATTTTTCCCCTGACAATTGAGAGTTTTGCTCTCGTGCGATATCCTCATCTTCCAGCCGTTTCATGAAAAGGAGATATGACATCTGTTCAATTGCTTGTAAGGGGTTGGATATGCCGCCGCTCCAGAACTTGTCCCAGAGCTGGTTTATTTTAGATTTTAATTCGGTGTCTAGCATTTTTGTTCTCCTTTTTTGATTTTTTAGACGGGATATGATTTTAGTGTTGTATCCTGTCTAATTTTTCATGATTTTTTAATATTGCTTTATGAAATTGCTGCGAAGTGCATTGAAATTTAGATTAATTTTCAGACAGGATTTACAGGATGTACAGGATTTGATGCTGCGTTTTATCCTGTCAATCCCGTCCGATATTTTGTGTTCTATGAAATGTGATTATTACTCATCTTGAACTACTTTCAGTTGTCGACAAAATGTCGACAACTCAATTCCGCTTGATTCACATCTCTGTGAGGTATTGCTTGTGTTCGGTAAGATATCGTTTGAAGATCCACTGTAAAAATTTATTCTCATCCTGATTTGTCTGGGACCTTTCCAATGAGTTGTAGTATCCGTTCCTCTTCTCATAAGGAATATTCAACATGGGGTAACCGTACTTATACAGGACAAAATTCATCATCAGTCTGCTGATTCTTCCGTTTCCATCGGCGAATGGGTGTATTGTTACAAGTTTGAGATGAACAAGTGCTGCAAGTTGCACCGGATGCATTGTGTTCTTGTTTTTGTCGTACCAATTGAAGAATTCCATAAGCAATGGATATATCTCTGCCGGAAACGGAGGCATAAACTTGCTTCCTGCGATGGCTACCTGGTGCGACCTGATAATTCCGGCAATGTCAGGTTTTGTCCCTTCGAATAGTTTTTTGTGGAAATACAATATGGCATTGAAGGACAGGTCTTTTTTGTAATTTAACATCTCATAGAATGTGTTTTTGTGAGCTTCTGTTTCCTTCACATCACTAAGAGGTCTTGCGCCCGGTGTCATACCTCTTTCAAGCAGGTTTGCCGTATCCCTAAGGGTAAGGGTTGAGCCTTCAATCCTGTTGGTGTCATAGGTAAATCGTATGGCGAATGTCTCAGTTTCCTTTTCCCTTGCGGATTGTGGGGTTATTTTTTCCTGATCTAAAAATTCTGCTTTAATTTCATCGAATTTATCAAACCACTTTTCCTGATATATCTCAGCCATTGATCCAATCATAAATTCCTGCTTCAATTCCTCTATATTGTGGGGCAGGTTTTTTCCAATAATTTTCCCCTTCTTGTGCACTTTTCTCCCCTCGCGAAAGCTGTGCTCAAGATAATAATATGTGTGATTTCCCACTGTCTTTTTTCTGATTGTGACCATGTTTATATATTACCCCTACATAGTTATTAAACTTTGTATTTATTAGAATATTGTAGGGGTAATGGTTGGCATTTCATGCTTCCAGTTCTCCGCGAAATGCTTTTTGCATCAGGACGTTGAATAAGTCGTCGATCTGTTGTTTTGATTGGCTCTGGTGTTCTCGGAGTTGTTCGACTTGTTGAACTATATCGGCAAATCTTTGTTGAAGAGTAAGGGGAGGATAAGGAATTTTTGATGATTTAATAATCGTTAAATTTAATCCATCCATTATTGCACCTACATTTGCTTTTGCTAACTGCTGTTTTATTTCTGGATGAAATAACATAGATTTTGATAAAAATTGTGGATTACATTTTGTTTTATCACAAGTTATCACTGCTAAGTGTTTTGTAGAAATTGAAAGAGGAATGTCTTTCGGAACAACACAAGATTTACCTATCGTTGCCATTATCGTTACAATAACATCATCTGGATATACTGTATACCTTTTCAATTTATTATATTTTTCATCAGTTATGTATCGTCTTTGTGCCCATTGAAACCGATTATTCACAGCATTATCAATACCTAATACTGCAATACCTGTGTCAACAAATTCTGAATGCTTTAAATCACTCCCAAATGGTCCTGTCCGCATAGAACCTTTTTTTGATGATGTTAAATCCTTAATGGAAACAAATTCCCATTTAGAATAATCAGGATTACTTTTATAAAACATCTCCAGAAACGTGCTTTTCAAAAACTCATCGGTCAGCTCGTCAGCTTCTTTTCTCCACTCCTTGAGCCCCTCGGCTTTTTCAAGAATCGCAACGATTTTCTTTTGGGTTTCAATATCATCGGGATAATTTATCTCAATGTTTTGAATATATTTTTTAGAAATGTGTTTTAAACCTGCACCCTTAAAACCAGCTTTCAATAAATGCATATTCGCAGCAAGGTAATAGTAAACATATCTTGTCAGAATCTGATGATCATTCATTTTTGCAACTAAACAATCAGTGCTGGTTGAAAATTTTTCATTCGGGTTGTGCATGCTGGCAATGCCCCCTGTTCCAAACACCAAGAAATCTCCATCAAAATCAAAGTCATCAACGAACTTTTTTTGTATGTTGCTTGAAGTAAAGAATTTATAATTTCCCTTTTCTTCACCTTCGGATGCTTTATGTTTTGATTTTTTTTCAAAATCAAATATTTCTCCAAAATCACTCTTTTTCCAATCGCTTGGTAAGTTATGCTTAATCATCTTTTTCCCCTCAAAATATCGCTCGGTACCGACACTGAACCATTCCCCACCTTCCCAATGAACGACGCCCGTTCATCCAGACCCCTGGAAACCATATCCTGCAATTCCTCAAAAAAAGCAGGTGAAACATTTTGCAGAACGTTAACTTCTTCGCCACTGTCCAGTTCAACAGACCACATGAACTGGTCAGTCTTTTTGTCGTAAATAATCTTATTATTTCCTGCGACCGTGTGCGGTATTGGCACTTTCATTTCACGCAGGATCAAATCCCTGATAAGTGATGCGGGAGTGACACCTTTCTTTTCACAGAATGACTTGAACAGGGTAACCTCGTTCACAGGCATCTTTGCTGAAACTGACCTGTAATCCATGGGATATGAAAAGGTGGGATTGTATTTAATGTTTTATGTAGACCGTGGTTGACCATAAAATAGTATAATTAATTTTTTGACAGGATTAACAGGATTTTACTGTTTCGCCATATCCTGTATATGCAGTCTGATTTTTTCCAAATTATCACTACTCGTGTAATATGAAATATCATTAAACTTGAAATTATTTTTAACTATACGTTTTGCTTCCTTGAACATTTCTATCTGTTCTTTGGTGACTTTCGGATTCTTCTGGTCTTCCCAGAAACGTTTTGCATCCTCACCTTCTAAAACCAATCCGAGATCATTAAAGATTGCCATTGTTTATTTTCTCCTGTTTCATATACCATTAAATGATTCTGTTCACACTTATCTTTTACCTTAACAGCACACCTTGATCTCACTACACTGCGCAACAATCGATTTCAGGGCAGATATCTGGAAATAATCCTGTGGATGTTCATCAGCAAGTGGCATTTTTGCAAAATCGGAAAGTTCCACATATTTCCTATCAGCAAAGACCTTTCTCAAAAGCAATAAAAACTCAAGCTGCCTGGAATTGTAATCCCCCTTATTGATGATGAAATCATCGAACTTGTATTCAATTAACCTCTTTGGATCACGTTTTTGCTCCAGACCAATGATCTCTTTCAAGAACACAATAAAATCCGTGTTCCTATATTTCTGGATATTCTCAATCGTCATCTCAGGCCTAAGTGCGATCAATTTCCTTTCCAACTTCTTCAATTCATATGAGGTAATGCCCACGCCGTTCCTGATATTCTGTATCAACGGGTCACTATCCAGAAACTCCTTCAATTCAGTATCTTCCTTCACTTCCATTTCGTAACTTTCCCTGCTCAAGACCAGATCAGGAGCATCGATCTGGATCACATTCCTCTTATTTGGCTCAAAATACACCATAAGCGGAGCTATATCACGCACCAAAAAATCAACATCATCAAACGTCAAATCATCCCAGAAATCCTCTTGCAGCACCTTCGCTATCTTATCCTTATTGTTCTTGATCTCACTCAGATTGTCTTTTTGCAAAATATTATGTGCCATATCTTCCACATAATCCCTGATCTTCCCAATCTTCTCTAAATTGCGGTCTAAAACAAAAGAAAACAACTTCTCGGTTTGCAGAATAAACGAAGAAACATACGCATTACCGCCTTCACTCAAAATCATAAGAGGAGAAATGTCCCTCATCAAGTCCTTGACATATTTCTCAAGTTCAAAAGAGTTCTCCTTGATCTTCTCAATAGTGGGCATCTTCTCACGCACAACAAAAGAATCCTCATCCAGAGATTCGATCGGCTCCATAATTTTGCCAGAAATAAGTTGTTTCTGTTTATCGTCAAGTGATCTCTCCAGCAACCGAACCCTGTTCTCAAAAATCCTTGTAACAACACCCTTTTGCAGATCGCGCTCCCTTGAAAACTTTATCTTGTGATACTTAACATTTGAATGCCCGCCGATAGTGAAATCAAAAATCTTGAAATCCTTTTTGCCCTTATCCGGTAGCCATTCAGGATGCTTGCAGGCATCTAAATTTCTCGTACCCCTGCCAAGCATCTGCCAGAACCTGATATGTGAAAAAACCGGCTTAACAAAAACAAGATTGCACAGTTCAGGAACATCAATGCCTGTGTCCAGCATTCCAACCGAAAGCGCAATTCTTGGCTCCGATTCTTTTTGGAATCGCTTGACCTCATCATTTGCCCGATACTCTTTTGATGTAATAACCTGAACATCACTACCCAGGTTTGGAAACAGTTCCCCAAAAATGTTTTTTACATGTTTTGCATGACGCTGGCTTGCACAGAAGAATATGGTTTTGCAGGGTTTGCCTTCATCAGACCTGTAACACTGCGCCATGAATTCACGAACCACAATCGTATTTGTCACATCATCCATAAAGACATTATCAAACTGTGAACCCATATACTCGGCTACATCCGGGTCTTCTTCCTGCCTCCTTAACTGGTCTTTTAACACTTTCGTCAACTTAGTTCCTTTAATGCCCTCTGATAACACTTTTGTTTCAATGATCTCTGCACTATATGGAACCAGAACACCATCCCGTACTGCCTCATCATAGGAATACTCAACAGTCGGCTTTCCATAATCGCACTCAAAAAGATCATACGTATTCTCTGTTTCACTTTCCCTGGGAGTTGCAGTAAGCCCGATCTTTATGGCATCAAAATGCTGGGCTATCAAGTTACTTTTATCATAGATCGACCTGTGCGCTTCATCAAATACGATCAGGTCAAAAAATCCGGGACTAAATCTCTCAAATAGTTTTTTTGGATCTCCTCGTGTCAGAGTCTGAATCGTGGAAACATAAAGCCTGCTGCTTGCCGTAAAACCTTCACGCAGATCAGCAATGGGTTCAGTAAAGAACTCCTCAAACCCATTCGTCTTTGCCTGATCCACAAGAGCCGTCCTATCAGCGATAAATAACACATTGCGCACCATGTTGGCATTGATCAAAAGGTCAATTATAGCCATTGCCACCCTTGTTTTTCCAGTACCGGTAGCCATCTGGACAAGTGCTTTTCTGTGCCCTTGTGAAAAATGTTCGCTCAATTTTCTTACAACTTGATAACTTTTTGGTCTGTCTACAATACGCGAGTTAACATTGACAGCCTTGGGATCTCGTTTTTTATAGTACAGGTCGCTTCTTCGCCTGAGATCTTCCTGACTAAATGGATAACTAACCTTCCGCTCAATTCCATCCTCATCAATAAAACGCCAGACTCTTCCGTTTGTAAGAAAAATAGGGATATTTCGATTAACCTGCTTTTCAATATCCTTAGAATAAGTTCGTGCCTGAATCCGTCCGGATTCGTCATCTTTTGAGAAACGTTTCGCTTCAACAATTGCCAGAACAGTATAATCCACGTCTAACAAAACGTAATCAATGGACCTATCAACGCCCTTTTCAACATTGCCATCGAATTCCACAAATTCCTTAGCATTAAAATCCGACTTAACAGAATTCACTTCTTGTTTGATGTACTTGTCAAGCCAGCCAAATCTCTTTAAAGCCGGATCAATGTACATTTTCCTGGTCGTCTTTTCATCAATTGATGTGATAGCACCATCAATTTCTTTGTTCATATTATGATAATGTATATTGTAGCATTTATAAATTATCATAGTATATTGCCAAGATTGACTCTCGCCTTTTACGACCGCCCTCCATAATCATCGTATATCTTCCAATCATGTATAAAACGCAAAGCGACCGGAACAATTACAAATTCCTATGGAAATCATAACAACGTCTTAATACGGCATTGGGACTAAAATGCCACAGCACATCGATTCCATAACTAATATTGTCCCAATGCCTGTTAATACGGAATATGTTTAAGGGCGGGCAGTTATAATATAAAATGGTAATAAAATGAGTGGACATCAGTATTTGGAAGAAATATTGGCAAAATACAACTTAGGAGAGAGAGAAGTAGAACCAATAAAACAAAAGAGAAAGATAATCGAAGACCTCATGAAAAAACATTTTGGCTCAAAGATTGATACCTTTTATTATTCAGGATCATATGCCAAAGGAACAGCTATCAACCTGAAATATGACCTTGACTTGTGCGTATACTTCCAACAGGATGCATTTTCTTCGTTAAAAGATATGTATGGCCAAACATACAACCTTCTGAGAAGTAACAATCCTAGAATGCAAGTGGTCTCTATAGGAATTAATCTTGGCAAGGAACAAATAGACGTAGTTCCCGCTAGGAGAATATCTCCCGATTCTTACGATGCGAATCTATATATCACCACAACAGGAAGCCAGATAAAAACAAATATCCCCACTCATAAAGATTTCATTAGCGAAAGCAAGGCTAGACCTATCATCAAACTCATGAAGGTTTGGAAATACAGACATTCCATACACTACAAATCATTCGCGTTAGAGTTACTTACAATTCGTGCGTTAAACAATTTTAACGGCAGTGGATATGATAAGAAGTTCTTGTATGTTTTGAAGTTCATAAGTGACAATGTGATGGATATACGGTTAGTTGATCCTGCGAACTCAAACAATGTCGTTTCACAATTGATTACGAACAATGACAAAATAAATATGAAAAGACAGGCTGAGGCGTCGTTGGAAATGCAATATTTGAAAGATATTGTCTGGTGATATATTGAGTGAAGAAAAGAAAGTAGAAATGCTGGATATCTTTTCCAGTCTCCAAGAAGAAATGCTAGCAAAATTGGAAGTTGGAAGAAAGAGTATCCCACATGCTACCTCAAAGGGAGATGATTCCGAAGAACAATGGATAAAGTGGTTAAAAACATACCTCCCTAATAGATATAGTGTGAAAAAGGCATTTGTTATTGATTCAAATGGAAATTTGAGTGAACAAATTGATGTGGTTGTGTTTGACCAACAGTATACTCCTTTTATCCTTCACCATGAAGGTGCGATATATATTCCCGCAGAAGGTGTGTATGGAGTGTTTGAAGTAAAGCAGACCCTCAATAAAGAATATGTTAAATATGCTAAAGAAAAGGCTCATTCAGTTCGTGTTTTGAAAAGAACAAGTGCACCGATTCCCCATGCAGGAGGAGTTTACAAGAGTAAAGATCCAATCCCCATCTTGGCGGGATTACTCACGTATAAGAGCGATTGGAACCCGCCATTTGGAGATTCACTAAAAAGTGAACTTATTGATTCTAAATTATCAGAAAGATTGAACTTACTTTGTTCGTTGTGTGATGGATCTATGGAAGTGAAATATAACGATGAAATCGAATATAATGTCGTGCCAAAAGACAAATCTTTAGTGTTCTTTTTTTTAAAGCTCTTCTCAATGCTTCAATCAGTAGGAACTGTGGCTGCCATGGATATTGATGAATATATCAAAGCGATTAGTTAAAGTTTAGGGGAATCTATACTCGATTAATGGAGATTGTTGTATTGGTTGTGAAAAATTATACTAGTGTCGTGTCAACCATATAATGTCGCTAGATGTGAGGGGCAGACAGATGCAAAAAACGACGCGACCGCGCGCAGCGCGGCACATTCTCATAATTATAAACATGAAATACAAAACGCTTTTTAAGCGGTGTCGTATTTGCAGATATAAAAATTGCATGGTTTGGTTTGTGAGTCATGGGTTTGGCAGCAGTGAAATGTGCCGCCTGCGGCGTAAACTGATGTTCCGTTCTCTTAATTCCCCGGAAATTGCCCCGTTTTTCTCTTCAGTTTCGGTTATATAATCCGACACTTGGTAGTTGACATGGCAATAGCAGATTTTTAGTAGCTGATAGACTGAAAAGTATGAATTCAGGTGGAGTGGTATTTTTACTTGTACAACCAGATGAGATTCAAAAACTTATTAATAAATAAGTCACATCCATAATACGAATGAAAATGAATGAAAAACAACCAATCGGAACCTGTCCACCTTATCTTATTTCCAACGCTGTACTTGATACGGTACATGCAGCCATGTCAGAAGATGTGAAGCGGACCTCAGGTCTTTTCAAATTGCTATCCGATCCGATAAGACTTCATATACTAAAAGCGCTTGAAGTTCAGGACCTTTGTGTGTGTGTTTTGGTTGAGGTCACTGACTACAAACACTCGGCACTCTCATACCACCTTAAACTTTTAAAAGACGCAAACCTTGTGGATTCAAAGCGCGACAAGAGTTTCCAGATATATTTTTTAACAGTTTTTGGCCGCTCGCTTATAGGCTTGCTTGAAAAAGAGTTTAAAAACCTTTGATTACATTCTATATCTTCTCTGCAGGCGGGGCAGTGTTGAGTTTTACGTACTTTACCCCTTTCAGGGACATTATCTTCTCGGCGACCGATTTGACATCCGTGCCTTCTCCGTCAAGTACGATAACCTCAAGACAGTTATCGTGGTCAAGATGCACATGCATGGATGACTTAATTATATCTATATAATCATGCTGTGCGTCCGCAAGTGCGTTTGACAATCCTCGCTTTGTATGGTCATATATTAAAGAGATCGTACCAATACGCCGACCTTTAACATCACTCATCCATTCATAATAAGTAATATAAGTCCTTATTGAATCCCTTATACCTTCCGATCGTGATGAATATCCACGCTTTTCAATGATCCTGTCAAATTTTGATAAAAGGTTATGTGGTAGCGAGACGCCAATGCGCATAAGTTCCTGTTCCATTAAATCACCAGTAGTAAGTAATGAAGTGATGGGTTATAAAATTTTGTAAATAATCCATGTCTATGATACATTTATTAAGACATATTGTAATATTAACGTGTAATCCCCACCGAATTTGAGGAATATTCATATGAAAATGGAACAATTATACTCTGGAAAGGCAAAGACGATCTATAAGACCGATGACCCGACAAAGTTTATCTCACAATTTCGTGACAGCCTGACCGCATTTGATGGCAAGAAGAAAAGTGAAGTTGCAAATAAAGGTTACTGCAATGCCCAGATCACAAAAAAGATATATGAAATGCTTGAAGAAAAAGACATCAAAACCCACCTGATCGAAATGGCATCAGACACTGAAATGCTTGTGCATGCAGTTGAGATCATAAAAATTGAAGTCATTGTAAGAAATATTGCTGCGGGGTCAATCACAAGAAAGTATCCGGTAGCAGAGGGGACAATATTTGAAAACCCTATTATAGCATTTGATTACAAGAGCGATGAGTATGGCGACCCGATGCTAAATGAAGACATTGCAGTTGCACTTGGGATTTCGACCTATGCGGAGATCGAACAAATCCGCAATATCGCGCTCAAAATAAACAGAATACTTGTTGAGTATCTTGATGAGAAGGGTATCTTGCTGCCGGACTTTAAACTTGAGTTTGGTCGCAAAGATGGGGAAATATTGCTTGCCGATGAGATATCATGTGACACCTGCCGATTCTGGGATAAGGGCACAGGAGAGTCACTTGATAAAGATATATTCAGGTTTGATAAAGGAGACATCTCAAAAGCCTATGAAGAAGTTGCAAGGCGCATTGTACCTGATATATTTGATTGATCCACACTCAAATCAAGGTGGAATTAAAAAATGGGTACGTATGATGTCATAGTCGTAGGTGCGGGGATCAGCGGACTCCTGGCTGCACTAACATTATCAAAACACGGCAAAAAAGTGCTGGTGCTTGAAAAGTCGGAGCATGTAGGCGGTAATTGTAACAGTTACATGGTAGACGGTTTTCAGGTAGATACCGGTGCCCATGCCATCACGCATCTTTTGGTCGGACCACTAAAGAGGCTGATGGATAACTATTTTGATTATATGCCCGTGTTCGAGGATTACGGAAATTATTATATCAGGACGGAAGACACTTTCCGGAAAGTCCCCTCGAACCTGAAGGAATTTGTCACATTCGACATTCTTCCAAAAAAAGACAGGCTTGTGCTGTCGCAGGCAATCACAAAAGCTCTTACATTATCAACTTTTGGTATGGACCTGTCTAAACAATCGGTATATGATTCACTGCCGCATACCCTGTCAAATGACACATGTGATTTTGTTAATGCAATATCATATTTCCTTTCAGGGAAATCAATGAAAGAAACATCTGTTCACAGGATGCTGACTGGCAGCAGTTTCGTACGAGACAGTATCACACAGGAACAGTTTGAAAGCATTGTGGGGTCAAGAGAAACGCCGCAACATACAGAATCTATTCTCCAGTCCATCTTACGTTCCAATCATCGTACGTCGTTGGGGTTAAAGTTGTCAGGGATATTGGAATCATCAATTCTGATTAAAAATACTGTTCCGAATCCGCTTGCATCGATCAGCAGGTTTGCAATTAGTAGTAATACCGCCCATGCCCAGGGATATCCGCGTAAAGGGCTCAAAGCAGTGCTAAATGCCGTTCTTTACTCGCTTCCGGAAACGGTGGAGATACGGACACAGTGTGAGGTAAAACGCATCCTTACAAATGAAGGGAAGGTCATCGGCGTAGAAACGGATCAAGCTTACTATGCCGATCTTGTGATCTATACAGGTTTTGCAAAGAACCTGCCCGATATTGTTGAAGAACTACCAGTGTCCTATGTTGCCGATCTTGGGGATATTGTCCAGACCAAGAGCCTGACCGTCTGGTTAGGCCTTGACAGGAAAATGGACGAGTTCAACTATATCGGTTCAGAAATATGGTTCAAGGAAACCCCATACTGGGCAATGCCGATCAGCAATTATGACCCATCGCTTGCACCAAATGGAAAACAGCTCGTAGGATTCGTGTTTGTGATGGATGGGAACAAATCAGAAGGTTCAGTGATAAAGAATGCATATGATGCTATATACCATGCCCTGCCATCCCTTGAAAGACATGTTGGGATGCAGCATGAACAGGTTACGATCCCTGAAAAAGCGGCTGTCACAATTAACGGTAAATTTGCAGATATCCGGACACCTGTTAAAAACCTATACCTGGCTGGCACGGATACGGACAATAGGAGTATGGGAATAACGCGTGCATCATACTCGATCATTGAGATGCTGGGTGCGTTGAACGAGGATGGTAACCTGTACTAAGGCAGGTTTTGGTTATATCCCCCTGATTTCTATCTTCTCAATATCATCGTTCTCATTCGGTCTGCCGCATGTTCGGATTTATCGGCTATATCCCCTATGGCTTTTACGAGCTCGGTAAGGTGATATACACCTGCACCGCCAAGAATATCCTCATGTTTGAAAATGACCTTTGTCAGGTTGGTTTCGATTATATCTACTTCATGTTCCAGCTCTTCTACCTGTGGAACAATTGCAAGCGTCTGTTTGACCTCTTTTTTGCTGAACGAAGTTTCAAGCAGTTCGCTCAGCTTATCGATGAGTGTCTCATACATTTCCACCGTTTCAGCGGTTTTAGACATCAGTTCCAAAAGACCGTTACGGATCACGTCGGGAAGTTCACATTGCCGTAGCGTCAACCAGTACGCGACATCCTGCGCATCGTCTGGTATGGCATCCTGTGGTTTCAGGAAGTCCAGCAGGTCGTTTGCGTTTACAGGCAGCATGATGGAAGATTTCAACTGTGAACGGATCGTCTGTTTGATGACATCCGCTTCGTGTTCAATAATGTCTATCTCGCGGCTTAATATCTCCACACGTGTCATATCACCTTCACAGTAGGCTTCAACTGATTCGCTCAATTTACGAACAGCATCCCCGCCTTTTTCTGCATGCATGTGCAGTGGCCTGAAAGGCGATTCGGCAAAAACATTGAGTACCGAACGGATATATTCTCTTTTTATCATATTCCAATCCCCATGAGTCCTGTTAATATAAGTGCGGATGTGAGTGCTGCCACAGGGACAGTTATTATCCAGGACATTATTATCTTTCCAATAACACTTAAATCAACCGCCGCAAGACCGCCTGCAAGACCTACGCCGATAACCGAGCCTACAAGGGTGTGTGTGGTCGATATTGGAAGTGAACTGTAACTATGCACAAGAACAACAGATGCGGTTGCAAACTGTGCTGCAAACCCTCTTGTTGGGGTAAGTTCGGTTATTTTTGTCCCGATGGTTTCGATTACACGGTATCCCCATGTCATAAGCCCAATTACCATTCCAACACCGCCAATTGCAAGTACCCATATTGGAATCCCGGTATCGATCACCCCCAGAGCATTCATACCTGCTGAGAGTGGACCTACTGCATTTGCAACATCATTGGACCCGTGTGCAAATGCAATATAGCATGCGGTAAGGATCTGTAATGATACGAACTTCTTCTCAATATGATATGGTTTGTCTGTTTGTTGCAATATGAAGTGCTTGATAAGCATGAAAAGAAGATATGCAAATATGGCTCCAAGAAGTGGGGATATCAGCCAGCTGGCAACGATCTTAGCAAGCACAGTCCAATTGATGTCTGCCATTGCAATTGTGTTATTATATGCCAGAACCAGGCCAAAACCCAATACTGCACCAACTATGGAATGTGATGTCGATACCGGTAGGTTGTAAAAGGTCGCAAAAGTGATCCAGAATCCTGCTGCAAGAATTGCTGCAAGCATTCCTAATGCAACAATATGCGGATCAATTATTTCTATCGCATCGATCGGAACGATACCTTTTGCGATTGTTGAGGTAACTTTTTCTCCAAATAACACGGCTCCGGCAAATTCAAATATAGCTGCTATGATTATGACCTGTTTAATAGACATTGCCCCGCTACCGACTGATGTTCCCATTGCGTTGGCAAGGTCGTTTGCTCCGATATTCCAGGCCATGTACAATCCTGCAATAACAAGTGCTATTACCATTGGATCAAAAAAATCCATTATTATATGTCTCCCTTTAATATCATTTCAAATCGTAGATGCGGTCAATATGTAATAAAGGTTTATTTATTATTTATGAGACTTTTTAATATTTTCGGTAGCATAAAGCATATTGGTAATATAAGGAATTTGTATGTACTTTCTCAAAATTTTGACGGCATCGGGAATAATAAAAAGTCTTGATCTATCTGAAGTAATGATCTTACTAATTACATTCAGCGAAAAAAATCTTCGCTATCGCCTGAAGCAACCCGGAGTATATAATTTTGCAAGTTATGTACAATTCAAAAAAAAGTATGTAACTATTCAGCCATTCTTAAGACCGGATGCCGATGGCGAAAATCTGCTTATTTGTGTCTATGGTGAAACATTTATTAGTTTTTGATACTGAATCACTGCCCATCGATTTCAACGGTATTTGACAATTGCATGCAGTTATCTATTTATTGACTATTCAGTCTACCGATAACGTTTATGTATGGCTGAATAGTTACAAAAGTATAAGGATTAGGAGAGTGACAGTATTGCTTCTGCCAGATCGCCATTTGCATTTTTCAGGGCTGCATGGGCTGCATCTTCTGAGACACCTGTCTGTTCAGCAACAAGCCTGACATCATCATCAGGAATCGCAAGTTCCCTTGCAACCTCTTCAGGAGTGCCTACAATCTGGTATGTATCAACACCCTGTGCATTCATAATGGAAACATTCGCATCATTGAACACAATATCCCTGTCAGGTGTCCTTATGATGACTTGCTCAACATCATCGATCTCAGTGAGGTTGATCCCCATCTGTTTCATCATCGATTTTAACTTTGCGGGATTCATACCCCGACCGCCCATACCCGGAAACATTCAATCACCTATTGACTTTAATTCTATTAATGGCAACTGCTGCAACCTGAACCGCAAGCACTTGCAGCATTTGGATTGTCGATGACAAAACCCTTCCCATGCGCAGTATCAATATAATCTACCTTTGCTTCGGTCAGTGCTTCTGATACATCCTTGCTCATCACGATACTAACATCGTTGCTTGATACTGTAACATCATCTTCCTTTGACTCATTGTCAAGTGCAAGACCGTACTGGATACCGCTGCACCCCATACCTGCAATGAATATTCGAAGTGAATGATCCTGCTTTTCCTCAGATTCAAGTAGTGATTTTAATTCAGCTGCTGCCATTTCTGTAATTTCGACCATGATATTCACCTTTTTTTTTGTAAATCTTATAAAACGATTGTAAATCATTTACTATATATAGTTTTATTGGTATATATACTATTCGCACATGTACGAACAAGATACGTTATATAAATTCAACATCATCGCCCACCGGATTACACAGCACCTCTGCATTGTACCCATTTATTTCCACTGAATTCCTTTTTCCATTCAATTCCCAAATAGGCAGGTATGTCAGATCAATATCAAGGTTCACATCCCTGGTCTTTGGCTTGAAGAGTTTGTGTTCAGATATTATAGTATCTCCAACCATTGAATCAAAACGTATGTCCTTTGTATGGTCACCGATGATTATTCCGAGCAGTTCACGATTGGCTTGATCGCGTGTCAGGATGGGACCTTTCACATCATACGCTTCATCAGGCACCTCGATTTCATCATGAACTTCATTAATCTGTATAAGTTCATTATTGCCATTCAATGCATTCAGGCATCCACCTCCGTTACCTGATATGTCTATTATCTTGGACTTGTACTGTTGCTCGATATTAATTGAATACCTGTATTGCCAAAAAGGTACGAACTTAAGGGCAACATTCTCCACGATTCCAACATGCTGCTTTGCAATACTGAGTGCGTGTTCTTTTGTGATATTTAATGGTGCAGCATGTAGATTCAAGACCATAGGCGTCTTTGGTTCACAAGGCAGTGGTTTTATATTTTCCGGATGTGGAAGCAATTCCCTGTCCAATTGCGGTTGTGGTACAGGCATGGGTTCAGGCACCGGTGTTGACTCTTTTACATTGTTTTGTCCAAACATCCCAAAGATCGAATTCTCTTCATTTGCTATAAAACCAGTATTTTTGGGCTGGTTAGGAGCCTGCTGGTCAACAGGTGGTACCAATTCCAGATCAGCCGTAGTTCCTTCGATGTCTGCAAGTACAGCTTTTCCGATCTGAAGTGCAACATTGTCCCGATCCCACACAAGAAGTCCACTTTCGGTAGCATACTGGCAAAGGTCATCTGCCATTGTATGAGTTGTGACATAAAGCCCCGTACCATCAGTAACCTGGTCTGCAAAGTTTTTGATATCCGCATAGTCCGGATCAATACCGAGTTTAATAAGTGTCTTATATCCGTTTTTCTCAGCAACCATGTCATGTCGATATGATTCGGCAACATGATATCCTGATGATGAAAAAATATCCCTCAATATTTTCAGTAGGCCCTGTTTCATAATAATCAACCACTTATGGATTGCAGCACTAAAATATGTTTCTATCGCAAAAACCAATCCACTATCTAATCATAATATTGCCGCAAATTGTTTTTATCTTAATCGTTATAACCTGCAGCTCTGCTGCGGTTTGGATAGTTACGGTCAATGCAACCTCAGTAGCCTGAGCTGCATGTTTTTAGTAAATTGAACATATTTTATATGTAAGCATCTTAGTTTTTATACTATATAGTCATTTATGGTTTTTATGATTGACCTTGATGACCTGAAATACGATGATAACGGATTGATCGCTGCGATTTCACAGGATTTTAAAACAGGTGAAGTCCTGATGATTGCATACATGAACAGGGAAGCCATTGAAAATACAATCAAGACCGGACACGGTCATTATTGGAGTCGCAGCCGTCAGGAACAATGGAAAAAAGGTGAGAGTTCGGGGCATGTGCAGATCGTACACGATATCAGGATTGATTGTGATATGGATGCAATTTTGCTTCAGGTCGAGCAAATTGGCGGCGCCTGCCATACAGGATTCAGGTCGTGTTTCTACCGCACGATAGAAGGCGATATTGTTGGTGAGAAAGTGTTTGAACCTGATGAAGTGTATTAAACACAGCAATCCCCGACAATATTTTTGTTTTTTCATATGACGATGAACTTAATATTTTTTTCAGGCATTGCTGCTGCAAAGCGTCCCTATGGCAATATGTACCTGTATTACAAGATGAACTTTTGCCACGTGGAGAAGTTGCAAAACCTGTGTTAAAAATCGGTGAGCCGTTTTCAGTTAGGGTGAATGTGTATATATCTATATCAGTCAAACAAACCCGAATATTTCTAATAACATTGGCATGTGGAAAACGCTATGCTGCGCTATTCTACATTTATTTTATAATGGTATATAATTTATAAAATT
>DQIP01000048.1 GCA_020793565.1 Candidatus Methanovorans sp. | reverse complement strand
GTTTTCGTTGTTTCGAAATCAGAAGCACATACAGGCGTGACGTGAAAAGTTCAGCGAATATATCTGGTGGGTAAATTATTTATTGGGAAATCCCTTACAATCGAATATGAATGATTTTACATACGTAAACCAAAATCATGAACCTACAAGACCTCATCAAAACCGGAGAATCCAGCACCGTCGAATTTAAAGAAAAGTTCGATGAGCGAACCATTGAATCAGCAATAGCTTTTGCCAACACAAAAGGCGGTATTATCTTCATAGGGATATCCGATAAAAACAATATCATTGGCATAACGATCGGGAAAGAGACACTCAACAAGTGGACAAATCAAATATCCCAGACCACAGATCCCCGCATAATTCCTGAATTGGAAAAGATAGAGGTCGATAGGAAAAACGTTGTGGCAGTGAAAATCCAATAAAACCCATATCAATAAGAGACAAGTGCCTCAAAAGAGTAAACAACAGCAATCGTGCAATGAGTGCACAGGAAGTTGCACAGATGCACCTGCATTCCACAGGCATGAGATGGGACAAATATCCTGCAAAGGATGCAAATCTTTCAGATATTGATATTGAAAATGTCAAACGATATATCAAAAAAGCAAAGGAAACCGGCAGGAAAAAGATAGGGGACGATGAAGAACCAATGAAGGTTCTTGAAAAAATGAGCCTGATAACGCAAGGACAGCCCACCTGGGCAGCAATTCTTCTGTTTTCCAATGAAACAAATAGATTCATTTCCCAGGCTGCAATACACTGTGGAAGGTTTAAAGAAAAAAACATTGTAATTGATGACAGGATGATCGTTGGCACTGTTTTTGAGCAGATAGACGAAGCCATGGACTTCATACGCAAAAACATCAATGTTGAATTTGTGATGACAGGCAAACCGGAAAGGGATCAAATATGGGATTACCCATTAGAAGCTCTGCGAGAAGCCCTCATTAATGCTGTTTGCCATCGGGACTATACGATATTCTCAAAAGATAGAAGTGCGAATCTATGATGACAAACTCATAATCAGGAGTCCCGGATTTTTACCTTATGGGATCACACTGGAAGAACTATACAAACCACATTCATCAACACTGCGAAACAAAGGACTGGCAGAAGTATTGTATGATACAGAACTGATCGAAAGATGGGGCAGCGGCATAGAAAAAATACAACAACACTGCCTTGATGCTGGTCTTTCAGAGCCTACATTTGAGGAATATCAGGGGTTTCAAGTTGTGTTTAGAAAAAGTGTTGATTATGAAGAATATCTCCGTAGCCTGAATCTAAATGAAAGACAGCTTAAATCTGTGATTTATGTCAAAGAAAAAGGACAGGTTATGAATAAAGAATATCGGGAAATCTGTAATACATCTGCAAGAACTTCTTCGAGAGATCTAGCTGATATGGTATCAAAAGGATTATTTGAGCAAAAGGGTACTATTGGCAAAGGAACAGAATACACTTTAATCCCATCTTCGCCACTATGAAATAAAATCGCCATCGGTAGACTGTGCCATTTTTAAAATCTGTTCTACGCCGCCTTGACCCCTATCGATTTCAAGTGATTGTTCATTCCCAAATATTTGCAATTGAATGCATCCATCATATTTTTTTGCGCATCTGTCATGGTCGTAAGTTTCAGTATCCGGGATTTATTCCCCTTCAGACCCAACTTTCCAATTTCACATCTCTCCAGTATACGATAAGCTTTATTCACACTACTCACACCTTCCAACTTATTTTCCCTGAGCCTGTTAGTGACACTTACATCCAACAAATAACTCAGAATGCATATCGTATAATGTGCGCGGACATGTTCCTTCGTATAAACAAATGTCGGCTGGAACTTAAGGAATGATTTCACTTCTTTGAATCCTTCCTCCACCCGATTTTTATCCCTGTATGCCTTGATAAGTCCTCTGGGATCAAGTCTATACTCCTCCGGCTCCGTAGTTTCGCAGATGTTCGTAACCAGCATCCAAATACCATCTATCAGCATTGCCTTTTTAATCGCTTCTGTCTTTTTCTCGTAAACGAGATTGAATGTCTGAACCTCAGAATCACCATTCTCATTCAGAACTGCAGGCTCAAGATGGTAAGATAAAAACTGATTCACCTTAAACTTATTCAAAATCTTGTCAATCCTTTTTTCAGTTGGTTTTACCTGCCGACTCTTTTTCGCCTCCAAAAGAGATTGTTTCTCTTGCTTCAGCTCCTCGATCGC
>DQIP01000049.1 GCA_020793565.1 Candidatus Methanovorans sp. | reverse complement strand
GACTCTAGTATTTCTACGAGTTGTCACTTGATGAAAATATTAGTATGTGAATCAAGAGAGGGAAAATGGGTAAATTATTATTTGTGAGTTACCTTAAACTCCATTTCTTATTTAAGAGTAAATCGTCTTCTTATTTAGTAAATAGATTTGATATGTACTTCACAAATGAACTTAAAACACTATATTTGCTTTTTTATTTCAATACAAAATAAAGGCGCATTTCAATTGAATACTTATTATATAACTAATAATTAAATATAATTTACTATAAAAGTATATCAAAAAATGAACTGAATACCTCGGTAAGTTCGAGGTTGATACAGGTTATATTATATTTCATCTTCATCATTAATTGGAAATTGACTCATTGGAATAAATATGTTTTTCACAGGAAATTACTACCAAAAACAATGTTATAACCGTCGCAGGCGGCGCAGTCATTTATCACTAACCCACAAAAAATATATAACAGGCAATCCCTAACTATATCTACTGGGCCGCTTACGTCAGGATCTATCTGAAGTACATAATTTCACAACGAGAAAATCCTCCCTACGGTCGGATTAACTCGGACTACATAATCCTATAGATTATGTACTACGAAAAAACGATAATTTTATCGTGCATTGGTATGCAGTTTATCGGTAACCGGGAAATGCACCGCCAGTGGCGTTTTGTCACTCAGCATCAAGAACAACTGAATAAGTCGGAAATAACATTGTAATAATAATAATAATAATAATATGAGGATGAACTGAAAATGGTTACTATTAAGCCTTTTAAGAGCATGATCTTGAACCCTGAACTGACACACAGGGATGAGCTGTTGTGTCCGGTTTACGATACGATCGACGAGACCGAGTATGCCAGGTATGGCAACGAAAAAAACAATGTGATCCATATCACCTCAAGAAGAGATGGTATCAGAACCAATGAGTTCATTGGCAGTGCAAAGAAATCCCTTGACCGTTTTATAAAAGAAAAAATACTGGTAGAACGGGAACATCCGGCGTTCTATATCTATGGTATCAAATACAATCTTCCTGAGAATATGTTGGGAGAGATGCCTGATATAGACCAGAGAAATGTCTATTTTGCCTTCGGGCTGGTTGCCTTAACAAAGGTAGAAGAACCTGGTGAAGGCGACATTGTGGGCCATGAGAGAATATTTAAAAAGCACACAGTTGAACGCTACGACCTCATGAAGGCTCTTGGTATGAACTTCTCACCCATAGTAGCAGAGTATAATATGCCAGGACATGATATCAATAATATGCTGGAAGATTATCTGGGGTTTAGGCGACCTGACCTGATATTGAGGGACGACAGGCCGCCACTGGCAGACCTTACACTCAATGGTATCAGGCATCTGCTGTGGGAGATCACAGATCCCGATATCATCCAGAATATCCGGAAACTCATGTCAGATAAGAGGGTAATGATACTGGATGGGCATCACCGCTACACTGCTACCCGTGAACTGAATATCGCAGATAATGTGGAATATACTATGATGATGTTTATGGAAGGGGGCGATCGTGCTCTTTTATTACTTCCATGGCATCGATGTGTGAGGCAGGTAGATGTTACAGGGTTACGATCACAGGTCAGGGAACATTTTGACACTATATGGAAAGGTGAACTGAACGCTGAATTCTATGATATGTTACAGGCTAAGGAAGACGACTACGATGTAAGGATAGGTTTGTACGATGGTAATGAGTTCTGCATACTTAAGGCTCATAAAGATGAGGTTGCAGGGCTTTCTGCCAGACTTGGTGAAAAGGTTGGACTTGATAATATATCGCTCAATGAATGGATAATCGGACCCTGCGCAGGCGATAATAATGCCAATCAGGTGGTTTTTGTAGGTAGTACAGCTGAGGCTATACGGAAAGTAGATAAACATGGGTTCAATGCGGCTTTCCTGATGAGACCGCTTACCATTGAAGATGTTGAATACAAGGCTCATGTGGAAATGAAGAATTTTCCGCAGAAATCTACCCTGTTCCTGCCTAAAGTGGCTGAAGGAATAATGATGCGCCGATTTTAGGGATCGGTAATGTTCTGTTTGGGTTCTGCCATGCGCTGCTGGCGCGTTAAATACACAGGATATTCAAATATATCAAGTCAAACATTGCGACGGCACACCCAACCACAGCAGAGCGGAGCATAATAATAATAATAATAATGTAACTATTCAGCCATTCTTAAGACCGGATGCCGATGGCGAAAATCTGCTTATTTGTGTCTATGGTGAAACATTTATTAGTTTTTGATACTGAATCA
>DQIP01000050.1 GCA_020793565.1 Candidatus Methanovorans sp. | reverse complement strand
GTTGCCATAATACTCTGGTGCCGGTAGGTTAAGATGTAATATACGAACAGCACAGTCTGCTAAACGCGCAGGTCTGGCTTTGCGTACTTTTTGCTTACTTTTTTTGGGACGGGCACTCTCCTTGGGGATTGGCACCCGTATCCGACCTTGCACTGCTGTTTCTCTAACCGCCGTAAAGAGTTTAAATGGTTCTTGTTTTATGTTACGATTATGGCTGGCTCGTACGAGCAGGTCAACACCTGGATTTCGACGCTGTTCATCGAACAATTCAAAGAAGTCCGCTTCTCGATCACAGACATCAATCAACCTGGTTTGAGGCATTTCTTTAGACAACTCAACCAAATCACGATGATGTTCAATCCAGACAAAGGTTTTCTTCTCTTCAATCGGTATTGCAGAAGGTTTCCTTTTGTCATTAATATCTTTTTCTTTGGGCGAAAGACACTGTGATTTAAGAACGCCTAATGGCAAGCCGTTTGTGGTGACAGTAAAAGTAGAATGTAAATTCATCCCTTTTGTTTTGGCACCTGTCTGATTGGCCTTTAATACCCCTAAGCCTTTGCATTGATCCAGGTTGGTGTAATTAAGCTCGCTTCCATCTTGTATGCATAACACGGTATTTTGATCCATCATACGCCTTACCGTACGTCTGCGGTGAGGCTCAATGATATTAGGCAGACTCACTGCCGAGTCATCAGGCTGATCAATCATTCGATAGTAAGCTTTGGTTGCAGGCCAGTCACCATTGACTGCTCCACTAAAAGCACGCCCAGGTGATTCTCCTTTTGAGGCTGCAATATTTACCAGGCGTTTACTTAATCTGGCATCACCTAATGGTGCACCACCAAATTCATGTTCAGCCCATTGCTTCCCATCCAGACCACACGTGAGTTTCAATGCACCCAGTCCGGCATTCGCTGGTAACGCCATTGTTTGTCGGAACTCTTTGTCGATAGGGTATACATAAATAGCTTTACGACTTAAGGCCTGTTGGTTGTGTTTGTCCTGCCTGCCACGACCTTTTGTTTTTCCGATTTTTATCCAATTGGCAGCCTGATAACAGGTGCCTGACCAGGCTTCATCTACAAAGCTTTCCAATAATAATGGTTTATAACCATAGCGACTTTCAAAATCATTGACGACTGTCTTTATGCTCATACCCAATGTTTTAGAAGCCATATTGTGACAATTGACACTTTTCCGGATCAGAAAACGGCTCATGCCAACCACGGAGTGCAAGTGATTTTGGCGTTGCTCCTTATCCCAGCCAATCCACTTATCTCGATCTGATAACTGCAAGGCAGCAGCCGCAAATCCAATACCCCCTAAATAACCATGAGAAGAATTGATGAGATAGCGCAACTGACGACCGACGAAAGGTCCTGCCCCCAAAGGATGCTCCTCAATCATAAGTTCGTTCCATATCTTTATTTCATCGCTGGTCTGAACCAATGTCAGCTTAAGTCCCTGAACTTCATCCACAGTTGATGGCACATCAACTGGTAAGGGAACTGGAGTATTTAAACGTTGAGGTGATTTCTTCACATAGGCCTTACGGACAATTCCCGGTAATTTTATATGACCCGCTGCTTCCAAAATACGTAATGCCTTTGTACAGCCACTGATTTGTTCCTGACCCCTGGGATCATAAAAATTAAATTTCCGGCAGACCTTTGTGGCTACATCGATTCTGCTGGAAAATTTATTACTGTCAAGTAAATCTCTAAGGTATAATAAACTTGACTCTTCGGACAACGTACGTTTGATTTGATTTTGAGTATTCATGCATCAAGTATGCACGATTCAGACTTAAATGTCCAGACTTATTTTATGGGTAATAGGCAGCACTAGGAGGCTGTCCGAGAATAAGCATTTTTTCTCAATTTAAGGTTTTTTGGAAAAATATGCACATCCATAGAGTTAATATTGCAAGCTTACAGCAGGGAACTGTATCTTTTTTTACTCTTCTTCCCGGCAATAACTCCGATAAGTAAACCAAGCAACAGAACACCAGAGCCGGTCAAAAACCAGATCAGAGAAGAATTATTCTTAAGTGCTTCATTTTCCAACTGCAGCCCCCCGAGGAGATTTGACAGCTCATCAAGCCGCTTTTCAGTATCTGCAAGTTTTTCTTTAGTCTGAACGACATCTGCAGTATCCTGCTGCAGGCGCTGGTAATCCCCCTTAACGGTTTCACTCTCATCCATACAGACGATAAGATCCTGCTCGGTCTGGCTATTGACCTGCATCAGCCCAGTCAGGTGACTCTCCGTTTCTATCAGTTTCTGCTCCAACTCCACTTTTTTTTGTACAAGTTCAACCACCTGATCTTTCAAAGGTATCTCATCACTCAGATAACGCTTAAGAATCCAACCCTGTTTACCACTATC
>DQIP01000051.1 GCA_020793565.1 Candidatus Methanovorans sp. | reverse complement strand
CTAACATTGCTTTAGGCGTATTGGAATCCAGCAGAATGGGGGCTATTATTTTATTGTATCCTTTTGCAATACCAATTTCTTGTTGAACATATTCCGATTCTTTGGCATTTTTGCTGAAAAATACAAGAAACATGTCCGCTGATTTTATTTTATCTATAATTGTCTGAATTACTTCCGAGCTCGGCTCTAGATTTTCTTCTGCAAGAAAAGTTTTAGTGCCTTGCATACTTGAGATGTGTTTGAATATAGGTTTGATTTTATCCAAATCCTTTGCGCTATGACTTACGAAAATCTTCAAAACCCCGCTATCAGCCATTCGAGCCTCTTTTTTTGTTAAAAATTTTACATAACTGTTTTCATCAGTAGCCATTATAATAACCTCTCAATCTCCGTCCTTTTGAATCCATAATCAGAACCCATGCCCCGCTCTCCTGCACCATCAACCGCACCTGCGCGTTTCTCCTGCCTCATCATCTACCAACCACTTCCCAATACCCGCCCCTGACAGCACCAATGCGCCAACCAGCGGAGGTTGGCATAAGATTTACCGGATTCGTATATCGTTCATTCATCATCTCCCACCTCCTCCAAGTCTCCCAATTCCTTTTCAAGTTCCTCAATGGTTGGCAAACTACCTTTCAAATCATCAGGCAGGGATTGAGCAAAATTATACTCGGATATTCCCACAGGTTTGTGTATATCACGCAGGGAATATTCAACAATCACACGCTTCTTGCTTTTGCAAAGCAGGATGCCGATAGCGGGACTGTCCTGCGGGTGACGCAAAAGATCATCCACTGCCGAGAGATAGAAATTGATCTTGCCGGCGTATTCCGGTTTGAACTCGGTCATCTTCAGTTCTACTACCACAAAGCAGCGCAGCTTCAAATGGTAGAAGAGCAGGTCGAGATAGAAATCATCGCCGGCTACCTCCAGGTGATACTCGCTTCCTACAAAGGAGAAACCGACACCAAGTTCCAGCATGAAATCCTTTAGATGTGCCAGCAGACCTTTTTGTAGATCACGTTCCAAAGCATGTTCATGCAGCGTGAGAAAATCAAAATTATAAGGGTCTTTGAGTATCTGTTGTGCCAGTTCGGACTGAGGTGCAGGTAGCGTATGTGTGAAATTGTTTTGTGCAGCACCCAGTCTCGTGTGTAAGGAAGACTCGATCTGAGCCAGCATAACCGCCCGGCTCCAGCCATTCTCGATACATGCACCGGCATACCATTCGCGCAGGGAAGGATCTTTTATTTTCGTAATAAGGGTTACATTATGTCCCCATGGTAATAGTCCAACAAGCTGTTGGACTATTGACACTTCAGGATAAGCATCCGCAAAAGCTCGCATATAGAACAGGTTTGCCCGGGAAAGCCCTTTCATATCAGGAAATTCCCGTCTCAGATCATTAGCCAGACGCTCTATTACTTTTGAGCCCCAGCCTTCCTCCCCCTGACGTTGCAGAATGCTCCTGCCGATTTGCCAGTAGAGTATGATAAGCTCACGGTTAACACTAAGAGCTGCATGTACACGAGCATTTTTTATGCGTTTTTTCAGGTCTGCAAGCAGACTCTCATAACCAGCAGGAATTAAATCAGCTACCATATTCCAATCCCTTCAAATTTATCTTAATCTGCATATCCAGCTTCCTCATTTAACAACCACTTCCCAGTACCCACCCCAGTCAGCACCGATGCACCGGAGAATACCTTTTTTGCTGCATTTCATTTCCTCGTTCTTTCTGAAGTGGATTCATCCAGAGAAGTTATTATTCCAAATTTTCTTCTTGCTTGGTGGTACCACTCCTTAAGAATTCGCTTCAAATTCTCGTCAATTCGGACATCATAACCATAGATATATCCACAGTAAATTATTTTTCCACGAAATGGCAGAAGGATGGTCTCAACATATTGAGGCAATGAAGGAGGTATTACATCGCGGATCTTGTCTTGCAGACTAATAACACCATACACCTTTTGCTTATTCGAAACAGACATAAATGCAGTGTAATCCCTCAAATAAAACATAATCATAAATTTGCCTTTTACTAAATTATTCCAGCTTTTTACTATCTCAAGTTCTTCCTGAGTAAAACTAAATGGATTTTCATCGACAAAATAATCAATAAGCTCAGTATGAGATGAAAGCCTTTCATATAAACTTTTGATATCAGCCGGAGGGATATCCTTAAACACTGGTTCTTTCAGGTTTTTTGTAACAGGATACTTTTGATTTGTATAAAACAAAAGCGCCCCGCTCAGCTTAAAAAATAATTCCACATCTTCTTCGTTCAATTTCATTTTATTATCACTTCCCAATGACCTGCTTTTCTTGACCCCAGGGATTTCCCAATAAATAATTTACCCACCAGATATATTCGCTGAACTTTTCACGTCAC
>DQIP01000052.1 GCA_020793565.1 Candidatus Methanovorans sp. | reverse complement strand
CGTAGAAATGACAACCTAAAATTGACCACCTGTGCTAACCCAAATTTGACCACCCTGAGTTTTAGTTAAAATTAGTGATAGATGGAGGCTACACCTGCCTCCATCCCGTTTAATTGGTTATATAAAATTCTGTATATTCAGCTTTATTGCTGCCGTTCTTCTTGCTAACGAGCTATCTTATTGTTTTTTCAGATCTTTTTTGAATCGTTAAAATTTAGGGTGTTTTTGTCTAATTTTCCATATTAGACAACCCCGGGGTTGATTCACCAATGCTTTTTCTATGTCCTATAGATTTGTATATGGCTTGGCCTAAAAGAAGATATTAAGCTCTTTTTCCTTTCTTGCTATTTTGCGCCTGGCCTTTTTAAAATCCAAACTTTTGCCGAGGTAGAGACTCTCTGTCCTTCTATCTAATGTTTTGTACATTCTATAATATCCATCCAAACTTAGCCTGACTGTCCAACCATCTATATTAAGGCAGGAATGTTTATAAATTTTACGACTGATAGAGACGATTCGCCGGACAATACTATCAATAATTCCAGGATCATCCATAGCCACCACAAGTTCGCTTATACTTATAGATCTGCCTATGCTTTTCTCCACTTTTTTCTTGAACACTTCAAATTCACTGATCTCCATATAGTTTATCCTCTGTTACCATACTCAAGGCTCTGTTTGAGTCGATAGCTCTGCCATGTGCAGTTGATTATCCTGGCCTTATGGGTGAGTCGATCCAGCAAGGCGGCTGTCATTGCCTGCTCACCAAATACTTGAGTCCAGTCAGCAAAACCAGGATTAGTGGTTATTATTACGGAACCTTTTTCATGACGATCGGCAAGCACCTGAAAAAGAAGTTCTGCCCCTTCCCTGGAAAACGGGATGTAGCCGAGTTCATCCAGGATGAGCAGATCATATCGGCTGTAACGCTGCAGAAGGCGCTGGAGTTCCCTTTCTTCACGGGCTTCAATGAGTTCATTGACTAAGCCGTAACAGGTGACAAACCTGGTTCTGAAATTGTTTTTACACGCCTCCAGGCCAAGAGCTGTGGCCATATGGGTCTTCCCTGTACCGCTGCTGCCAAGGTAAATCACGTTTTGACGCTCTTTGATAAATTCGCACGAAGCAAGCTCACGAAAAACGCGGATATCCAGGTCCGGCACTGCATGCAGGTAGAAAGTCTCCAGGGGCTTGATTAGAGGAAACCTGGCTTCCCTGATTCGGCGCTTTAACCGGTTGCCAGCCCGGGACTGTATTTCTGCTCTGGTCAGATCAAGAAGAAACTCTTCATATCCTATGCCGGATTCGCCGGCCTGACGCAAACTGACTTCTATCTCCCTCGCCATTGCCGAAAGTTTCAGATCCTTCAGATTGGCTTTTAATTCAAACAAAACGGTTTTTTTCATTGCACACCCCCCAGTTGACCATATTGATCAATATCGGGCGTCGGAAGACTTTCCCAACCATCCAGAGGGGCAGTAGTCCTGATTTTGTCATTGGCGTAGATAAGAAGGTGCAGTACACCATGGCTTGAACTGAGGTTGTTTTCCAAGGCTAGCTCCACCGCTGCCTCGACCTCGCTGGCAGGGAAGTCACGATAGAGCATCAAAACAGAGATAAAATCCTTAATTCCCCTGGTTTCGCCATGGACATGGCAGAGGCGTTTAAGAAATTGCCGTAACGCCTCTGGCCAACTCTCCCGACACTGGCGAATTGGCCTGGCACTATTAAATGCCATAGGCCGCTGTATGAGGAGATCAAGGTAATGATCCGGATTAAGCTGCCATTTGTTTTTGCCATATAATCGTTTATGACTGGCAAGTTGTCGGCTTTTGGCAAAAATATCAACCGTGTCCACCCCAAGTAGCACCGATACCTTTTGTCCTGCGTAGCTAGTCGGTACCGAATAACGATTCTTGTCGATGATGACTGTGGCATATTTGTCAACTTTGCCTGTCAGGGTTTGCAGATTGCTGAAAATCGCTTTCGGCATCGGCAGTAGATGGTCTTTTTCGGTTTCGTGGAGAACCTCTACCGTGTATTCCCGGCCCGCCATCTTATGACTGCCGTAGGAATTGCACTGCTCAAGCAGGTTAGCGTTAAGCCCTTCCATGCTTGCCGACTCGGGAACCGGAACCATGTAATTGCGCCTGGCAAAGCCTACAAGCCCTTCAACTCCGCCTTTCTCGTGACCGGCAACAGGGTTGGTAAAACGGGTCTAAAAACTGTGATATGCCCTGAATTTGCGAAATGACTCCTGCTCAATACGGTTTTTGCCTTGCAAAACTTTGCGTACTGCTGTGGTTAGATTATCATAGATCAACACAGGAAAAATGCCGCCAAAAAACTGGGCTACCAACTTAAGCCGGGACACTTTCAAGTATGTTGTCTCTATGAAAATTCCACAATCAAACAAAAGCTAAGGGGTTGTTAACTGATTGGATTTA
>DQIP01000053.1 GCA_020793565.1 Candidatus Methanovorans sp. | reverse complement strand
CGAAGCATCGTCACCGATACCCCGTTGTAATACCGCTACACCCTTCGCCTCCATCCGGCTGGGTCTAAGACTTGTCAAACGATTTATTACATGATACGTTTGACGCACTTTTAAGAACATGTGCCGTGCCCGGCACACAACATGGCGTTTAACTCAGACGGCTAGTACCGGGGCGATTTGAAATTTGGTTCTGTTAAATTATTTCTCGACTTTTCAGGAGGCCGCTGTTGTTTAGCCGCCGCTGGTTAACTTGTCGTTAGATCAACCATAAAGGGAGGAAAACATGAAACTGTCAGAGTATATAACCGCTGATAAAGTAAAAAGAGTCTGCACAGAAATCGGATTGCGTGATTGGCCTGAAATAACGGAACCAATAATTTCGCAAGAGGAGGCAGCCACGATCCTTAAAATCGTTAATACGAAATCTATGGAAATTCCTCTTGAGGATTTCCGAAAAGGTTTGGAGGTGGAGCTTGAACACGGCACACGGTTTGATGACGCAAATATTACCAACAATCATCCGGTCTTGACGGGCCAGATTGTTATCGCCCATCTTAAGGAAACCATGGATTACTATCAGAGAATTGATGTAGCTGAAATGGAAGGCGATTTGTTGAAAGCTATTTTGGCCAGGAATATTGAAAAAATTGAAGCAAAATACAAAAAACTTATCGGGGCCCAGAATTTGCTGAGTCAATCGGTTGCGAACCAATTGAAGAAACGGATCTAACCATTGCATTCACCAGACGGCAAGAAGCGCGGCGGCGCTGACGCGGCAAGTCTGGGTGGGCCGCTGGTGATGCAGGTCATTATGGTTTAAAAATAATACCAAATTCTAACTTGACATATTCTTAGCAAAATTATAAATATGGAGTATGCTTTTCTAAGCAAATGAATGCTTATTTATTTTGTGTTAATAGAGGATGTTAATGCTTACTTGCCACGATGTTGCAAAATATTTTTTGGCTCAAGCCAATGAAGAGATTGGAGATTTAATCTCAAATTTAAAACTCCAAAAACTTACGTACTATGCTCAAGGTTTCTACTTGGCGTTAAATGATGAGGCTCTTTTCCCCGAGGGTATAGAAGCGTGGACACACGGCCCAGTTGTTCCTGTATTGTATCACATCTACAAAGAGTATAATTCTGGCGCCATACCATCTCCAACTGATGTGGATTTTTCTGTTTATTCTCAAGACACAAAAGATTTCCTTAATGAAATTTATTCGGTTTTTGGTCAGTTCTCCGCTTGGAAACTGAGAAATATGACTCACGAAGAACCGCCATGGAGAGATGTAGCAGAAAATGCAGGGATAATTTCGCATTTCTCAATGAAGGAATATTTTTTAACTCAGATAGAAACCAATGGGTAAAAAAAGGGGCTTTAAAGCTTCCCAAAACAAAGGTCAAAAATTTCAAGCCCGTACTTCTCGACAAGAATCTCCAGAGCAACAACCTCCTTATTTTTCTCTTCGCTACATGAACAACGACTTTTGCCTCTCGCTCTGCGAAACTAAAGAAAAAGCTGCTTTTGCCGACACATTGTACAGGCTTAGCCAACTGCCATGGGCTCAACTCAAACAACAAAACCGGCATGGTCTTGGTTACGAAATAATTGCAAGGCATTCTATAAAATCTGGCATCCCCAGCCATATCAAAGATGATGTAAATTTCATTGCGTTTCGTTTCCACGGTAAAAAGGCAATGGTAGGCTATAGAGATGGACATATTTTTCATGTCATTTGGCTGGACAGAGCTTTTAAGTTGTATAAGCATCAATAAAACTCACATATCGGGATAGGACTCCCCATCACTGAGGAGCCCTCCCACACCACCTGGCATACGGATCGCGTACCAAAGGCGATTCGGCTGGTAAAGATAATATCGATTGAGAACAATCCCACCGATTTTACCGGGTTTTCAGAATTCGTACGCTACTGGCATTTCAGCTCCTGCTGCAATATGCACAATAAGTAACTCATCCCTACTCACCAAAACCATTTACCCGTACTATCCAGTCCAGGCACCGTTCGGGCCTTCGCCGGGGTGAGTCCTCCGTGGTGTTCACGGCTCGTTTCTCCTGCGGCTACCATGCCCTCTGCTGACTTCTTCCATGCGGTCAGAGCAGGTTGCCCTGCCCTCAGCCATTTCTGCCGTATACGGCATCACATGGCACATGGAAGACCTCCCGGGGTAAACACATGTCTTTCAATACGTGGGCGCCGAGTATACGGACAGAGTTTATAATGGATAGAGGACTTTGCCTTGTGTTGCAGGCTCGTCCCACTCATGCACGCCTGACTCGATTTCTGTTCGTCACCCCGTACTTTCGCGGTACCCTGCCTCAGCAGGGCTACTGCCTTCCGAAGCATCGTCACCGATACCCCGTTGTAATACCGCTACACCCTTCGCCTCCATCCGGCTGGGTCTAAGACTTGTCAAACGATTTATTACATGATACGT
>DQIP01000054.1 GCA_020793565.1 Candidatus Methanovorans sp. | reverse complement strand
TGTTGGGCCTGGAGAATGGGGGAACAACATTGCAGTTATTGTAGAGCCTGCCACCCTGTTTAAAGAGAGTAAAAATCATCTTTTTAAATTGACGCTGAAATACTGGAAGAGCATGGTGGAATCCGAAGATGGGGATTCTACCGGCTCTGGCAAAGTAAATGCCCAGAGGGATAACCAGGCAGATGTTATAGAGGTCTATGACAACTTGTCTCCAATTGCAGCATCAAGTGACTATTATGAGAAAAGGATCAATGGGATATCTAATCTTGTAAATGTTGAGGCAGTATTAGAGGGATATCTTGATCCGCAAGTCGTATTGCTTGAAAATGGTAGTAAGGGATACGAAATCAAAACATCTGATTATAGGGGAAATGAAGCCTCTTCTCCGGGTGAGAGGACTGGTCTTGCCGCTTTTGAGGAGATTGATGAGATTAATATTGTTTGTGTTCCTGATGAAAATTCAAGTAACCTGGCAGGTTTAACAGATGAAATTGTCGGGCACTGCGAGAAGATGAAGGACAGGTTTGCAATATTGCAGGCAAAACAGAACGACGTGGATATGGGAAAACTTGAGCCGCCACTGGATTCCAAATATGCGGCTTTTTATTCTCCATGGATCAAGGTAATCGATCCTGTTACCAACAACAAGATATTGGTTCCGCCTGGTGGGCATATTGCAGGGATCTATGCCCGGAGTGACACTGAAAGAGGTGTTCACAAAGCACCAGCAAACGAAGTTGTCAGGGGAGCACAGGAGTTGCAGTTCAATCTTAAAAAAGCAGAACAGGATATCCTGAATCCAAAAGGTGTGAATTGTATACGTGTATTTCCTGGAAGGGGAATCCGGGTATGGGGTGCCAGAACGACATCAACCGATCCGCTCTGGAAATATCTCAATGTACGGCGTCTGTTTTTGTACATAGAAGGATCCATAGAACATGCTACACAGTGGGTTGTTTTCGAGCCCAATAATGAGAGGTTATGGGCAAGAGTAAAGCAATCCGTCACCCAGTTCTTAACAACAGTCTGGAGGGATGGTGCGCTTATGGGTTTGACACCTGATGAAGCATTTTTTGTCAAATGTGACAGGACAACTATGACCCAGGACGACATAGACAATGGCAGGCTCATTGTTATGATAGGCGTTGCACCGGTCAAGCCGGCAGAGTTCGTAATATTTAGAATCGCCCAGTGGACAGGTGGATCAGAGTAGAAAAATGAGGTGAATAAATATGGTAGATAGAAAAGATCCTTACAGGAACTCCAGGTTTTTACTGGAGATCCATGGAATTGTCCAGGCAGGATTTAGTGAAGTTACAATTCCTGATATAAGCACAGATATTGTTGAGTACAGGGAAGGAAATGAAGACACTACTGTCCGGAAACTGCCCGGGCTTACTCAATATGGAAACCTGACTTTGAAGTGGGGGATCACCGATTCAATGGACCTGTTCAATTGGCGAAAACAGGTAATACAGGGAAAAACAGGTGAGGCCAGGAAAAATATTGCTGTAATCCTTCAGGATGAAGGTGGCAATCCGGTAGCTCGCTGGGAATTCAGGGAAGCCTGGCCCAGTAAATATGATGCACCGGATCTTAACGCCATGGGAAATGATATCGCCATTGAAACGATTGAGATCGTTCATGAGGGAATGGATAGGATAAAGGTAGGGGGACAGGTATAGTGATGTTCCAGACCGAATTTGAATTTTCACTTCCCAATGGGTATGTTGACGGGGATGGCAACCTGCATAAGGATGGGGTTATGCGCCTGGCCACTGCGGCAGATGAGATATTACCTTTGAAAGATCCAAGGGTACAGTCGAATCCGGCTTATTTGAGTGTAATCCTGTTATCCCGTGTTATCACAAAGCTGGGCAATTTGCATTCCATCAGTCCACATAATATTGAAAATTTGTTCATAGCCGATATGGCCTATCTGCAGGATCTTTACCAGCGTATCAACGAAAACGGTTCAGATATGATGAAAACCGTTTGCCCTAAATGTGAACATATGTTTGAGATCGAGGTGAATGAACAGGGGAAATGATAAGCTACCCCCTCGATCAATTGTATGGGGAGGTAGCATTCCTTGCTTATTATTTTCACTGGGACTATGAAACCATTATGAATCTGGAACACAGGGACAGGCAGCGCTGGTGTGAAGAGATTAGTGAGATAAATAGGAATCTTAATTCAGATTTAAGTGAAAAGAGTATTCTGGATGTATGAGACTAAGACTATGGGGGTTTTGTGTGGGGGGTTGAATTATGACTTTTCTTTATGTGCAAATCTCTTGTACTATGGTGTTTTTTACGCTAAATCAGAGACTTTTTATTATTTTCAGGTCTACACGAATATGCGCCCAAATTCGCAGATATTACATAAATATTTCTACTGTTCTTCGGTAATCAAGAAACAAAGCAACTCAATATTTGCAAGCAGTACGAAATTTCAACTAAAATCAGATAGTTACCACTA
>DQIP01000055.1 GCA_020793565.1 Candidatus Methanovorans sp. | reverse complement strand
TTTTCGTTGTTTCGAAATCAGAAGCACATACAGGCGTGACGTGAAAAGTTCAGCGAATATATCTGGTGGGTAAATTATTTATTGGGAAATCCCTTATATGTTTTATTTGACAATTATCTGATTATTTAAGAGGTAAATTATATGATAGAGTACTGGAACCCACAGGTAGAACGAATGCCTGTTAATGAGTTAAAAGAATTACAGGAACAGAAATTAAAGGAACTTGTACATTATGTTTACCAGCATTCACCATTTTACAGAAATAAGTTTGATGATGCGGTTATTGGACCACAGGACATCAAGACACTTGACGATATTAAAAAACTGCCTTTTACGTACAAGAAGGATCTGAGGGATACATACCCCACAGGTATGTTCTGTGTACCAAACGAACATCTTGTTCGATTTCATGTTTCATCCGGAACAACAGGCAAGCCTACAATTGTCGGATATACGAAAAACGATATTGACCAGTGGTCATTATCCCTTGCACGGGCCCTGACATCGATTGGTGTTGGGCGTGGTGATGTTCTACAGATAAGTTATGGATATGGTCTTTTCACAGGCGGCCTTGGAATGCATTATGGTGCAGAAGAGGTTGGATCTACAGTACTGCCAACAAGTGCAGGTAATACAGAGAAACAACTTGAACTTATGCAGGACCTTGGTACGACCGTGCTGGCATGTACACCATCATATATGTTGTTCATGAACGAAGCTGCAAAGCAGGAAGGCATTAGTATTAAAGACGATACGAAGTTGCGCATAGGTATCCTTGGTGCTGAACCCTGGTCAGGAGAGATGCGTGCAAGAATTGAAGAATCAAGCGGCATCAAGGCTTATGACATATTCGGGACTTCCGAACTTAGCGGCCCACTGTTCACGGAATGCACATTTCAGGACGGAATACACATCTGGGCAGACCAGTTTCTAGTAGAGATCATTGATCCTGAGACTGGTGAGCAATTGCCAGATGGTGAACAGGGTGAATTGGTTATCACAACCCTTGCAAAAGAGGCACTGCCGCTTATCAGGTACAAGATCGGCGACCTAACTATCAAGACCAGTGAAATATGCAAGTGCGGACGCACACATCCACGTATCATGCGTGTTCTGGGACGTGTTGATGATATGCTGATCATACGGGGTATCAATGTGTTCCCGGGTCAGATCGAATCGGTTCTTATGAACATTCCGGAAGTCGGTGAACATTTCATGATCATTGTGGACCGTGTGAATGAACTGGATACCATGAAGGTTCAGATCGAGATGACGGATACTGCATTCAGCGATAAGGTAAATGACATTATGTCACTTGAGAAAAAGGTAGCATCTTCCCTTAAAAGCGTGTTAAACCTTGCCGTTAAGGTGGAACTGGTTGAGAACGGCTCCCTGCCAAGGTCAATGGGTAAATCAAAGAAGGTTATCGATAATCGAAATATATAACCATATTCAGCCTAAATTTAAAAAGAAAGCACACTCATCAGGTGTAAATTTATTGCATTGGTCACCAGTTAAGGGTTTTGATTCTTATTCACCGGTTTATCATAGTCTTTACTTTCAAAGATGCTGTAAAAAACAATATCAAACGACCCAATTACTGTATGGCCTAGCAAAACATAAACTACACTAATGACATGAGAATTAGTGCACCTTGCCCGATAAAACCCGAAAATACAGGAATTGCAAGGTTATCATCAATCTTAACAACCGCCGTTTCAACAACAGTTGCCGTAAGTGCCATGATCAGGGCAATAAACCAGTTGCCAAGAAAAACATACCCTATGAATAAATCTACTATAAATTCTGCTGCGCATCCTTCCAGCGACTTACCATTGTAGATGCGTGTGCTTCCAAATGCTTTTCCAATGAGTGCTGCACTCATGTCTCCAAAGGTTGTCATTAAGATTGCAGCACAGGCTATCATTTCGCTAAAAACAGATATAGAAATGATTACGCCAATGGTGAAAAATACATGACCTGCAAGGTGTGATTTTTCTTTTTCCCGAAACAGGAAATTAAGTAACGGTATCTTCATGTCATGTTCAAGCCTGAAATGTTCAATCACAAGAATTATAACAAAATATGTGATTAAAAAAGTCAGCACCACCTGTTTGCTCGTATAAGCATAGATAAGGACAATGATAACAGAGGTTAGGTGAACAGTTTTTCGCAATATTTCATCTACAAGTCCTGTTGGTGGCATGAAACTTAATTGGGCTTATGTAGTATATAAATGGAAAGGCTCAATACATCATTTACAATTGTAGTGATCTAACATCAAAAATCCATACGCATATAACCCAAGTTTCCCACTTGAAAATTAAATTCGAGATCCTGCGCCCCGGCGTCTTTGCGATTTCACCCCATTTTTGGTCGTAATCTTCAAACTTTTGTTGTTAATTTTTATTGATTCTAAGTATTTTATTTCCATAATATATTTACTCTGAAATAATTTAAAAATTTGTGTTTGCATAGGTGGTTTCGATAAAATTTCGATGCACAGCCTATATTGCCAGACCCTTCGCAGCAAT
>DQIP01000056.1 GCA_020793565.1 Candidatus Methanovorans sp. | reverse complement strand
CTTACCTATAATGCATTGGTCTGTAATTTAGTCCAATTTTGATACGGTAAGTTACATTTAAACTATAAATTTGAAGTATCAGGGAGTGTGGAAACATGAATAAACTAAAGATATGCCCTAAATGCAATTCGGAACTGAAAATGAACGATGATGATGTTCAAGTCTGTAGTGTCTGCAAATATTGGACTAAAAAAGGTACTGCAAGGCTTGATTCGATAATGATCTTCGCATGAGGTGGGTACGATGGAAACAAGAGTCAGGTTGCTAAAGGTGCGTACTATTGCATTTCCTGTTTTGAAGAGTTGATCGGAGCATCTGCGCAAAAATAATTGGAATTTTGAATTTCAACTTTAAATTTTAAATTTTATTAACTTGGGATTTTAAAATTGAAATAAAATTTGAATGTAAGGTCTAACTATATAAAGCAGAAACTGATCGTATCCCCGATCATTTGTTTGTGCATATTCACAATCGTTCTGGCAGGCTCTTCCCATGTAGTATTACCGCGGTCGTCATGAAGACCACCATGAATATTACAAGGGCTGCGATATCAATCGAAATCGGATAGTAATTGGTCCCCTGAAAAGAATACCTGCAAAGATCAGTTATGTAAGTCAGAGGTGAGATTGATGCCAGCATTCTCCCCCACTGCGGCAGTTCCCCGACCGGAATAAATATACCACTTATAAAGACCAGCGGGAACTTCACCATTGTGGACATCATCATCACTGTAGATGTCATGCTGGTTGGTGTGGATGAAAATATCAATCCCATAGCTGAGAAACAGAATGTTGCCAGTACAATGCCTACAGCAAGGATGAACGGATGTGTGACTGTCACACCCGCTGCTATCCCAACCAGTATCGGGACAAAAGATATCCCGATACCGAACAGCACGGATGCCAGCAAATCACCCAGTAGGATCGTAGTAATGGATATCGGGCAGGCTGCAAGCCGTTCCAGGTTTCGGGTCTGTGTTTCGGTGGGTGCGATCACAGGAGTGATCGATGTTGATGTGAAGAATATCGTCATACCCAGTAGCCCGGCAATGAGAAAATCGACAGGGAGATCCCTTCCTATCATGAATGCCATAAAAAGAAATAACGGGAAAAGGACACCAAATATTATTACAGGTCCCCTCTTATAATATATCCTTATATCTTTTTTGGCAATTGCACAGGCACGTTTTAGCTGATCGATCATATTGATTCCCCGATAAGTTTGATGAATACATCTTCAAGTGTTGGTGTTAACGTATTCAGGGTCACTATCTCCAGACCATTCGATCGGGAATAGTCCACCATTCGACCCACCATCCTGCCAGGTTCGTCCGTGTAAAACTGCAGTTTATTTCCGCTAATCCGGACATCTGTGACTCCGGGTATTGTATGAAAATCAGAGATGTCCACAGGCATGTTGAAACTGATCTCCAGCCCTCCCAGTCCTCCTACTTTCATTTTGAGTTTCTCGGGAGCATCTATTGCTGCTATCTTCCCATGATCGATAACTGCAATTCTATTGCACACCTGGTTTGCCTCCCCCATATCGTGAGTGGTAAGAAAAATCGTTTTGCCCTCTTCGCGAAACTCGCGCATCATATCCTTGATCAAGCGTGCACTCATAACATCCAGACCCGATGTTGGCTCATCAAGAAAAAGTATTTCCGGGTCGTTCATAAGGGACATAGATAGAATGAGTTTTTGCTTCATCCCTTTGGAAAATGTCCTGACCTTATGATCTTTTTGTTCATAAAGATCGAACTTTACAAGAAGTTCTTCTGCTCTTTGCCTGGCATCCTTTTTTGGCACCCCATACAATTCTGCCATGAACTGCAGGTTATTCCAGGCAGTAAGTTCGGTGTATGCATTCGACATCTCAGGAACAACACCGATTACCTGTTTAGCCCTGATCGGATCCTGCCGGATGTCAATACCCATTATACTGACATTACCTGCATCCGGTTTAATTATTCCAGTCAGCATCCGGACAGTTGTTGTCTTGCCTGCACCATTCGGTCCTAAAAAACCAAATATCTCGCCATTCTTCACTTCGAAATCCAGGTGATCTACTGCAGTAAAATCACCGAATCGTTTCGTCAGGTTATTGGCTTTAATAGCATTCATCGATCCCATCATTGTAATATATTCATCATGCTTAATGCGGTTGTTGTATTCCAAGCAGGCTCATACGCGTGCGCGGCGCTATTCCCCGCACACTGTCCTCCGGAACAAATATTATGTGACCTGGTATAGCATCATACCGTTTTGAGCCGACGGTTATAGTTCCTTCCCCCTCTATAATATGGAACAGTACCGCGTATGGTTCAGGGTGGGGTGGAATTTCCTGTCCATTTTCAAGGCATATCAGGACAACATTAAACCAATCGGTCATAAGAATATCTTTTTTGACCCGCACCGTCTTGCTGTACTCAACAATGCCCTGCAAATCGATTTGTTCCATTCTTGACCTCATATCCTGTGATCCGCTCTTGAGTTCTTTTAGTTCATCCCCTGTCAATTCCGTTTCATTTTTCGATAATTCCAGATACTCTCCTATCATCCCGATCCGCTCCTTCTTGCTG
>DQIP01000057.1 GCA_020793565.1 Candidatus Methanovorans sp. | reverse complement strand
AAAGGGGGTTTGGTGCATTTTGCCAGAGCCTCAACTATTCCAGAAGATAATAAAAAATCTCCGAGAAATGAATTGAAGTCTGCCTGATTGTGAAATATTAGAGAGAAGACTGTGGGAATGAAAAGTATACCAGATAGAATATATCCTATGTGGTATACTTTTGAATGCGTCATTTTAGAAGACCCTTTATCTTTGGAATATCCCTTTCTGTAACAAGAACGATATTTTCATTTTTTGCATATTCTCTCGCTTGTTCCGTGAATCCGCGTCTGCTGATAAAAATGAGTTTTTTGGGTTTTTCTGAAAACTCCGATCTTGCAACTTTTGTAGATAGTTTTTCAAACTCCTTGTAGCCCGTCTCTTTTGCGCGCCATTTAATCTCAAAGATGTAGATTATATTGTCTTTTTCACCTACAAGATCAAATTCGATCCCGTTTTCCAGATATTTCTCAAGATGGATGTCAAGTGACTTTTCAAGACCATATCTCAATTCGTATTCTTTCGCAATACCCAGCTCAGTTGATGCTTTTTCAAACCGTCCCTCAATATCGCGCACCATATCCTCTATGACTCTTTTTCCAGGCATGGAATCGAACTCTACTCCTTCATATACATTCATGATCCAGTATCGAAAAACAGGATCCCTGAAATAATAAAGATTGTTATCTTTCACTATGAGATCAATGTCAACGAGGCGTTCGAGCATGTTTCTTGTGACTCCATTCTCGCGTTTGATGGAATGTGCAATTTCTGAAAGCCTGCGACCGTCTTCTTTTGCTAGTACCCGCAGTATTGTTTTCATAAGTGCATCTCCGCGTACTCTGGACATGCTGCTCTCAAAAAAGTACCTGCACATCAGGTTTATGCTTCCGTTTCGAAGCAATGTTTCAAGTGCAAATGCTTTCTTTACGCCGGCGGAATTTGTTTCACCGAGTTCGTTCATACGTTCGCAAATCGAATATATGTAAAATGGGTGTCCAAAAGACAATTCATGGATTTTACCAAGCGCGATTTGGTTCTCGATTCCCGTTATCTTCTGTGCAAGTTCAATACTCGCCTTTTTCTCAAAATACGCTACTCTTTCAACTCTGAACTGTACAAAAAGAGGGGAATCTGCCTCTCCGAATATTTTTTCAAGCATACGTATGGCAGACCCTGCAACCACGTAATGCGTTTTTGATTGGGTTTGCAGAACAGAGCGGAACAATCCAATGGTGTCTCGTATTTGTGGAAAATTGTCAATGTCTTTTATTCGCTGGAATTCATCCAGCATGAGTATTATTTCAAAATCCTGCTCTTTTGCAAGTTTTTCAGGAAAATCGAATGCCAGTTCGAGCAGTAACCTTTGGTTTGGTTTTGCTTTGTCAAGTTCATCAAACATCGTGTGTACGGTGTCTCTCACAGCCGTACTTTCTACATCAGCGATAATTTTTATGAGGTTGTTAATGTCGAGATAAGGCGCAATGTTCTCATCATTTCTTAACCAGCGCACGACCTGCCCAACATATTGAACAGCGAAAAATTCAGGTGTGGTATCCAGACGTTCAAAGTCCATATAGACCGCAAAGACTTTGTCGCGATCGATCCTTGAAACGTATTCTTTCAGAATAAGACTTTTGCCAATTCTACGCAACCCTATAAAACATATATTTTTGCCAAAACCGTCTATTATCTGCTCAGTATTTCTTTCAAGCAAAGCAAGTTCAACTGTCCGGTCAGTAAAAAGTTTACGCTCTTTTGTGGGATATATCGTTTCAACTGTTCTGGTAGTATTCCGCATAGAATATATCCTATGTGGTATACTTTTAAGTAATTTGCTGTTCGCAGTATCTGTACTTTATTTTTTGTGAAGTGATCCTACTGTGATATGCGTCAATAGTAATGTTAAGGGTGTACAGTTTGCATAATAACGTGGTAAAATCTAAAAGTACAATTTCACTCACTGATATTACTCTTAAGCCATATCCTGAACACATTATCGATTATTCCATATGCTCCATCTTTCGACTTTTCAATTGTCATGGTATTTTGAAGATCACTCATTGATGACGTGAGGGATGATGCCGGTGTTTGCATATCTTTTGCGATATGACTTAACCGTCTGAATTTTTCTTTGGATAGGTGTTTTAGTATCTTTTTTTGCTGTTCGCTATACTTGTCGATGTAGCGTGATTCAAATTCACTGTCAAATTCAGCAAGCATAGCACAAAAACTTGCATCAACATCAGTATTTTCTATTTTTTCTTTATTTTCCAGTACTGCATCCTGATAAACCATGAATCCAAGTTTTTGGAAATAAAATGGAAAGCTGCCCGTGACTGTACATATATTGTTTAGTGCCTGATCGGATATTTGTATATTTTGTATTCCAAGACGTTGTCTTATGTACTTTTCAATATATTCTTCCTTTATTGGCTTAAGCTGCATTTTGGCAGCCATCAGGTAGAGTGGTGAATCGGGTTTTAAAAACACATCATGTAAGAGGGATATTGATGAACCGGAAAAAATGTAGCGAACATTTGGTTGGCTGTCCATTCGACTTTTTAGTACGTTAAATATGCTGCCATTGAATTTGCGTAGTTCTTGAAATTCATCAAAACATAGTACGATTGGCACTTCTTTTTCTTTCGAAAAATGAT
>DQIP01000219.1 GCA_020793565.1 Candidatus Methanovorans sp. | reverse complement strand
TTTTAGAAAATCATAAGTGATTGGAAAACAGTATTTAGCTGATTAAGGGGGTATGTTTGGCGTAAAAAGTGGAAAATCACTAGATTATGGAATTGTGCCGCATTATACAAACATACAGTAGCGTTGATTAGAGCCTATGCCGACATTGCAAACGAAATGCGGCAAGCGAGTTATTCACCAGGAGAAATTGAGCAGATAAAAACAGATGTTAAACACTACGAATATGTGAGAGGCGAAATAAAAATCGCAAGTGGTGATGCTATTGACCTGAAAGCCCATGAGCCTGATATGCGTCATTTGATAGATACATATATTGGAGCCAAAGACAGTGAAACGATCTCTGTTTTTGATGATATGACATTGATTGAGCTGATTGTAGAACGTGGGGAGGATGCTGTAAACGCATTGCCTGAAGGCATACGCCGAAACAAGGAAGCCGTAGCGGAAACGATTGAAAACAATATGCGCAGATTGATAATCGATGAAACCCCTACTAATCCGAAATATTACGAGAACATGTCCACTCTTCTGGATGAATTAATTAAAGAACGAAAAGAAGAAGCCAAAAGTTATGAAGAATATTTATCTAAAATTATAGAATTATGTAAAAACATGGAAAACCCCGCTAAATCTTCTTCCTATCCAAAAAGCCTAAATTCAAATGCCAAAAGAGCCTTATTTGACAATTTAAATAATGATGAAAAACTTACGATATCTTTAGATCATGAAATTTGCAACACTAAAAAAGATGGATGGCGAGGCAATAAAATAAAGGAACGTGAAGTTAAATATGCGATAAGAAACCATATTCAAGATGATGGAGAAGTAGAACGTATTTTTGAATTAGTGAAAAATCAGAGCGAATATTAATATGCAGAAAATCACGGTAGGCAGCATCTCAATAGATGTGGTAAGAAAAGATATTAAAAATCTTCATCTTGGAGTATATCCACCTAACGGCAGGGTGCGCATTGCATCACCGCTGAAAATCGATGATGAAGCAGTTCGTCTTTTCGCCATCTCAAAAATGGAATGGATAAAAAAACAGAAATTAAAGTTCGAAGATCAAGAACGCCAATCAGAACGCAGATTCGTGTCGGGTGAAAGCCATTATTACAGGGGCAATCGTTATCGATTAAATGTTATTTATCACAACGCTGCTCCCAAAGTGGATATTTGCAATAAGACCTATATTGACCTTTACGTAAGAGTTGGCAGCACCAGAGAGCAGCGTGAAAAAGTGCTCACTGAATGGTATCGCAGGCAACTTAAAGATCAAATACCTCCCCTGATCGATAAATGGCAAAAGATCATCGGGGTGGATGTGAAGGAGTGGGGTATTAAGAAGATGAAAACTAAATGGGGCACCTGCACGATTGCACCCCATCGAATTTGGTTGAATCTTGAATTAGCAAAAAAGCCGGAACACTGTCTTGAATACATTATTGTACACGAAATGGTACACTTGATAGAGCGCAACCACACCAAACGTTTCGCAGTCTGCATGGACAAATTCATGCCCCAATGGCATATTTTCAAAGATGAACTGAATCGTTCAATGCTGAGCCATGAAATCTGGAGTTACTAAAAATACATTCAACCGAGGCTGAACGCAGGCAGTTCAACTACTTGAAACTAAACGGCGTCACCACACGCGTGTAGCGCGGCGCAGTTCATCACCACTCAAGTTGTTTTTATATTATTCCCACCAGCGAACACAGGAATTATATTGTCAATGTCATGCAGGTCTAATCAACCTAACATCTGCTGAATTTATTGGACCACCTTGCCCATTCCATCCGTTTAAAAGGTGATAAAGCCCAACTATGCAAAGAATATATTAGGCCGATTTTAGCAACAATTCAGCCTCAGCAGTTTCTACTCTTGTTCTAGTGTCGTATCAACTATCAAGTATCGGATTATTTAACCGAAACTGAAGAGATCGGAGCATCAGTTCCCGCCGCAGGCAGCAAATTCTACTGCTGCCAAACCCACGATCCAATTCTAAGATCTGCAAATACGACGCCGTTTGAAAAGAGTATTGTATTTCATATTATGGTGTTGGAACATGCCGCGCTGCACACGGGTGGTTGCGCCGTTTTTCGCATCTGTAGTAACTCCTTGCATTTAACTACATTGCATTGTTGACACGACACTAGCATCTAAAAAATACAGTTTCCATTAGATTTGAAGCGGATACTGTTTTTCGTTGTTTCGAAACCAGTAGCATATACATGCGTGACATGAAAAGTTCAGCGAATATACCTGGTAGATAAATTAGTTATAATCTCACCGGCGTCCGTATTTTCTGCACATACCAATAAAATTCCCAACCGGAAATGTAGCCGGGTGCGCATGCATATAACTTGCCATGGAATTATGTTCGACAATACCGTCCATCCCGTTCCCTATCCCTTTCCCGCGCACCATTTCGTATGCAAACTTGCTGTCCCGCGCGCATTCCGTGAGTGAATAATGGAATTCGTGTCCCAGGATCGTGCCACTGGCAAACGTCATACCATCCCGCGCGCGTGCTTCAGTGTACCCGAGCGCCTGTAATCTGTTTGTCTGCCTGGTTTGTGCGGAAAACACGTCAGCCATGCGGTACGTCACACCTTCTATCTCGTATGAACTGCAAAGATACTGTAGTCCGCCGCATTCGCCATACATCGGCATGCCATCAGCAGCAAGTTGCTTTAGGGCGCGCGTGGTTCTTGACTTTTCGAGTTGTGCAATGTGGAGTTCGGGGTATCCGCCACCGAAATAGATGCCGTCAACATCAGGCAGTTCGCCTTTGAGCGGGCTGAAGAACTCAATTTGTGCACCGTGCTGCTTGATGGAATCGAACATATCCTGGTAATAAAAACAAAAGGCACTGTCAAGCGCCACACCGATCTTCATATCCGGTTCGACAATGGAATTTGGCTGCTGCGCGGGTTCGGGCGCGTGATAGGTATCAGCGACCGATATCACAGCATCAAGGTCAATGTTCGCCTCAATGAACCCCGCAAGGGTCTTGATATCATACTCCTGCTCGGATGCCATATGGAGTCCCAGGTGGCGCGATGGGACCGTGATATCCTTATTTCGCGGCAGGGTTCCGATAATTGGTATGTCAGTGAGTGCATCCCTTAAAAGACGCGCGTGACGTTCGCTTCCAACCTGGTTTAAGATGACGCCTGCAACATTGACTTGCCTGTCATATTCCGAGAATCCCTTAACGATTGCAGCGGCACTTCGCGACATTCCGTGGACATTGACCACAAGTATTACTGGGATATCCAGTGTTTTCGCAACATGTGCAGAACTGGCAATTTCAGTGGAGTCCACGCCGTCGAACAGTCCCATCGCACCTTCGATCACCGAGATATCCGCATCAACTGATGTGCGCGCGAATATTTTCCGTATATCGTCAACTCCCATCATATAAGTATCAAGGTTTTGCGAATGTGTGCCGCAGATAGCTGTGTGGTGGGTCGGGTCAATGTAGTCCGGTCCGACTTTGTAGGGCTGGACCCGGTATTTACGGTTTGTAAGAGCTGCCATGATCCCCATGGCTACTGTGGTTTTTCCGACACCGCTATGTGTTCCTGCTATGAGTATTGCTTTTGTCATATTGCTCACATTGTTGAGGCTGGTCTGATCGATATATAATGGATGTACAGTAGTAGAGTAAATAGTATTGAAGCTTTTGGTATTTCAAAATAAGATATATTCAACTTAATGCAGGATGATATAAGCGAATACTATTTATTGTTCTTCGAATAAAATAGGTGCATATATCAATACCTTCGCCACATTCGTTGTGATATAATATAGTTTTTGTTACATAGTCATCCCAAAATCCAGTGATTTTTTTCGTCCATTAACCAAACTTTTTTAACATATGAGTGCATACAACACCTTATGGGTCGGAATAGGGAATATCACGTCGCCAAAAAAATAAGTTTTGGTGATTTGGAAAAAACAATCAAAGGAAAAGAAAAGGAACTTCGCGTACTGAAAAGGCTTTATTTCATACGTTTTCTCTATCAAGGATGCGTTATAGAAGAAGCAAGTGAAAATCTCGGAATTACCATGCCGACTGCTTATGAATGGCTCAAACGGTGGAATAAATCGGGATATGGCGGACTTGTTCCAAACTTCAACGGAGGTCCAAAACCAAAACTTAGCGAAGAGGAAATTGAGACATTAAAGAACCTGCTCAAACACAAAGATGACTGGAAATTAAAAGAAGTTCGCAAGCTAATCAAAGAGCAATTTGGTGTTGAGCATTCTGAAATGCACGTTTTGAGGATTATGGTAAAGCTGAAGCAATCGCCCCAATACACTTAACGGAAAACAGTTTTTAACAAGATCCATACTAGCAAATTATTTGAAAAAATAACTTAAATATGTTATGTTAAAGAGGTACCATGTTTGACATTTTGACTATTTTATCGTGTTTAAATAGTTGCTTATGAAGATAAAAAAAACGACAAAAAAGTAAATCCACTACAAAAAGAGGAAGTGGTCGGCCAAAAGGCAGTAAAAATAAAAACAAGGAGGATGTCGAACTATCATCATATCTATGTACCATTCAGAGTATTATTAAGAAAGTGTTAAAGCTAATTGGTTTCACCATTCCCATCACATATATTGTACTTGATGGTGCATTTGGGCATAATAATGCTTTACAAATGGCCAGACAATGTAAATTGCACATTATTTCAAAATTACAATATAATTCTGCACTCTATTTCCCGTATGAAGGTGCATATTGTGGATGTGGTGCACATAAAAAATATGGTGATAAAATTGACTATAGTTGCATCCCATCCAATTATTTGAAAGAAACCACTACTGAAAAGTCAGTTCAAATTGAGATTTATCAAATGGCTATGCTGCACAAGCTTTTTGCTAAAAAGCTAAATGTGGTTATTATCGTTAAAACTAATCTCAAAACACATGCACGGAGTCATGTGATTTTGTTCAGCAGTGATATAAAGCTAGCCTATGACAAATTAGTCGATTATTACAAACTACGTTTTCAGATTGAGTTTAACTTCCGAGATGCAAAACAATATTGGGGTCTAGAAGATTTTATGAATGTCAAGGAGATTCCCGTAACTAACGCTGCAAACTTAGCTTTTTTCATGGTGAATGTTTCTCAGGCATTAATTCACAATGTTCAGAAGGATGATTCCAACTTTGGCATCCAAGATCTTAAGGCATACTTCAGAGGTAGCAAATATGTTGATGAAATATTAAAATTGCTACCGCAAAAACCAGAGCGAATTTTAATTCAGCAGATATTTAGCCGAATAACGAAAATCGGAAGTATTAACAGTGGTTAGTGCTGATTATTTGGCGAAGGTATTGATATACGAGATGATATTATGGAATATGTAAAAGTATCGCGTGATATCTTTAAGCCAATAAGAGATATGGTTAAAATTGGCTTGTACAAGAACGAACGCGAAGCTCTCCGCAGTCTTGTGCATGATCAGGCGACACATAAGGTGGATTATTATACAAAGAAAATAGGCGAAATGGAAAAAAAATACATGATGAATTTTTCCGATTTCGAACAAAATATCGACGCAAAAACTGGTGATGAATCCTTTGGGGAATGGGATGATTTCATATTGTGGGAAAGTTACATTAAATCGCGCCAGTACTGGAAAAAGTTGGCATGACAGTAGCACATATTCTTGCTGATCTTTCGTCCAGTGACCTTGTAGTGGATATAAAAATTCTTGACATAAACATTGAACCTCCTGTACAATCATTGAGAGTGAAATCGATTCTAAAAAAAGGTTATGTTTTACAGGTAACCGAAAGTATTGGCATCGATTTTAGGCGATATTCGTATCACTTGCAAAAAGGAGGTCAGGAGGTGGGACAATGCTCCCCACTGGAAAAACATAAAAACATTTCCATATCATGCACATGATCAAAATGTTGCAAAACCTTTTGAGTCGCCCGAAGTTTTTATTGAGGATGTGCTTCAATATCTAAAGGAAATGATTCAGTGATATAAGGTAGGCGTGAGCAAATCGTATTATTTGTATCTTAATTTACATTCATTGCCCATCGACCAAAGGGGTTTTAATGATCCAACATATATCGTTTTTCAAATTTTAAAAGATAATATATTTCTTGTTGTATATAATCTATAAGATTATGTAGTCCGAGTTAATCGGAGCGTCAGCGAAGATTTTCTCGATCTGCAATTCAAATCGAATACAAATGACATGAATTCAACGCATTTCAACGGATGGTATTAATCCGTACGCATCCGTGTCATCTGTGAAATCCGTGTTCTATCACAATATTATTCTTAACCGAAGGCATATGAAACTGCTATTTCCATGGCAAATGCCAGATTCAAAATAGTTAAATAAACACCGCGTGTGTACACAGGTATGAACTCACCCCTGGTAGCCCAAACATCGGATTCACTTACCGACCCATTCGGACGTACGGTCACAAGTCTTCGAATATCCATTACGAATCGCTGCAATTATGATTGTATCTACTGCCATCATGAGGGCGACACAGACAGCAAAGGTGAAATTCCTGTGGAAACCATATCAAATATCGTGCACGCTGCATCAGGTATGGGAGTCGATAAGGTGAAGTTCTCTGGCGGTGAGCCGTTTATGCGCAAGGATTTTGAAGATATCCTGTCCTCACTTCCAAAACTGCGGGATGTATCGGCAACAACGAATGGCACATTCTTAAAAGGACGGGCACAGGATTTGAAAGATGCAGGGCTTGACCGTGTAAATATCAGCCTTGATTCACTTGACCCGCAAATGTATCGTTTCATCACAAACAGCAATTCGAATGCATTAAACATTGTTCTTGATGGCATCCACAACGCAGTAGACGCAGGGCTCACGCCTGTGAAACTGAATATGGTGCTCCTTAAAGGGATAAATGATAATGAAATATACGAAATGCTTGATTTTACACGGACATATAATGGCCAGGTGATCTTACAACTCATTGAACTCATGGATTTCAATGACGTATCCCGCTACCAGATAGATGTAAATTCTGTTGAAAAAGACTTAAGATCGCACGCAGATGAGATCAGGGTCAGGACAATGCATCGCAGGAAAAAATATATCATTGATGGTGCGGAAGTAGAACTTGTCCGTCCGGTCGATAATTCAGAGTTCTGTGCCAACTGTAACAGGTTGCGGGTTACGGCAGATGGAAAACTTAAAGGATGTCTTTTGGTCAATGACGATCTTATTGATGTAAGTAGCACGCCACCGGAAGACATGCCAGGGATGTTAAAACTTGCAGTCAGTCGGCGCGTGCCGTATTGTAGAAATTGATATGGAAAAGGTGATCAATCATGGAAATTGAACTGGTAATTGATGGTGAAAAGATAGTTATGAACGATTTTGTACAGAAGATACTTGGCAACATAGTCAGCGGGGCAGTTGAGCCACTGCACGGTGTTGGTGATGGCTGGAGCGAAGTTTCGCTTAAAATAAAGAAGTAATCGGAAAAACCATTTCACAGGACCATATCAGTTTCAATTGGATCTGGTATATTCCCTGAAAAGCAGAGTCAAGGTTCCAAAAACCAAATCATGTACACAAATCAGACATTATGTCCCATATATGTGAAAATATTTTAATTTTATGAATAATTACCTGATTGCGACCAAATATCGTTCATTTACGCAATGCTAATTTATTTTGGGACTGGCTGTTGGAAATTATGGCACAACATTCGCCGTACTTATTTGACTAAACTTATGTAGTGGTTCTTTCATTAATCCAATTACTATGCCAGACTTTGTTACATATTGTCGCAACGTATTCATACCTGTGACCAACATCTGCAGGAACAGGTGCGGATACTGTGGGTTCAGGCGCGACCCGGGTGACAATGATGCACATCTTATGCCTCTTTGGGACATCATTCCCATTCTTAAAAATGGAAAAAAGGCAGGATGTACTGAAGTTCTTTTTACGTTTGGGGAATATGCCGAAGAGATTGTGGAATATCGGGAATGGCTCAACGAACTCGGATATTCAACAACAGTAGAATATGTGGCTGAATTGTGCAAAACAGCGATCGATATTGGTCTGTTGCCACATACCAATGCAGGTATCCTTGATAGTTCCCAGCTAAAAGTCCTGAAACCTTTGAACGCAAGTCTCGGGCTTATGCTTGAGACCACTGCAAAACTTGATGCAGATGGCGGCGCACACCATAATTGTGCAGGAAAGCATCCTGCTGTGCGGCTTGATGCTATAAAAGCGGCAGGAAAACTTAATATCCCGTTTACAACAGGTATCCTGGTCGGCATAGGGGAAACTGTGGATGACAGGATAGACTCATTGCAGGCTATCGCAAATATCCATGAAACATACGGGCACATTCAGGAAGTTATTATCCAGAACTTCATGCCAAAATCCGGCACAACTATGAGCCAGCACAAGCCACCGACAAAACAGGAAATGATACAGGCGGTTTCACTTGCACGCGATATCCTGCCCTGCGATATTGCGGTTCAGGTTGCTCCAAACCTTATTGACCCTTATCTTCTGGTCCGGTCCGGTGCATCTGACCTGGGCGGCATATCGCCGACAACTATTGATTGGATTAATCCTGAAGCGGAATGGCCCGGTGTTTCAAAACTGCAAAAGATGATGCGCAGTGTACACTTACGTGAGAGATTGCCCATATATCCGCAATATATCGAAAAAGGATGGTATGGCAGTGGTGTTAAAAGGCTAATAGAAACGTTAGCTGATGAAGATGGATATCGCAAGGCTTAAACATAACATGCTGTATTACAGAACGATAAAATCCTCCCTACGGTCGGATTAACCCGGACTACATAATCTTATAGATCATATACTATATACTATCAAAAAACAAACAATTTAAACTATCTTTGCGGGCTTCGTGCTCTTTGCGGTGACCTGGATCATACTACTGAAAAGGACATCTCCTACGGAGTTGAGTACTGCTACGCCTGCGGGTGTGCGGGATGCCAAGAGCGCAAAGTGTTCAGGATATGTATCAAAGACATTATGTTCTTGACTATTAAATGGCAGGTAAACAAATGGATATGATCGGAAATGGCACTCATAAATTCAAATATACCGGATGACATAATTCAACGCTCACTTGTTGGGGAATGTACAAAAGAAGATGCCCTGCAACTACTTGATGTGGAACCACTTGAACTTTTTTCACTTGCAAATGAGTTGCGAAAGGATTCTGTCGGGAATACAGTGACATACATCGTCAACAGGAATATAAATTTCACAAACATGTGTGTGGGAACCTGCAGGTTCTGCGCATTTAAGGATAATAGTGATAATGGATATCGTTTGACCACTCCTGAGATCATGGAAAAAGTGAGGGGAGCCGATCAAAGCGGTTCAACAGAGGTATGCATCCAGGGAGGACTTCTTCCATACGTTGAAGTTGATTTTTACCAGAACATACTTGAACTGATAAAAGCAGAATATCCCAAAATGCACATACATGCATTTTCTCCCATGGAAGTATATCACGCAGCACGTTTGAGTGATATGACGATCAAGGACACATTGGTTGAACTGAAAAAAAGCGGGCTTGATACAATGCCAGGCACTGCTGCTGAGGTACTTTCTGACCGCGTGCGGAAATTGATCTGTCCGGGAAAACTCAAAACTGCCGAATGGGTAGACGTTGTCACGCTTGCCCACAAGACCGGAATACCAACTACTGCAACGATCATGTACGGGCATATTGAAACCATAGGGGAGCGGATCGACCATATCCTGACTATACGAAATATCCAGAAAAAAACAGGTGGATTTACGGAATTTGTACCACTGCCGTTCATGCCTTATAACAACAATCTCGGTGAAGAAGTGTTAAGATCAGGTAAGTTCAGCACAACCGGACTTGAAGACCTGCAATTGCATGCAATAGCACGTGTTCTCCTTCATACGCATGTAAATAATATTCAGGCAAGCTGGGTAAAACTCGGGAAAAAACTCGCCCAATTCGCGCTTAATTGCGGTGCCAATGACCTTGGGGGCACACTCATGGAAGAGAAAATATCAAAGTCCGCAGGTGCAACTCATGGTGAATATATGTCTCCGAAAGAATTCGAATGGCTGATCCGGGGTGCCGGAAGAGATCCAAAACAGCGAACTACTATATACCGGAGTTTATGATATGAGAGCAGTGATACCATATAAAAAAGAAAATGCAAAGTCCAGGCTTTCTCCTGTATTAACACTCGGAGAACGTGAGAAGTTTGTTGAACTTATGCTAAAAGACGTGGTTGATACTCTTTCTAAAGCCGGTGTTGATGAAATTGATATTCTCACAACATCAATCTATAGTGTGCCTGATGATATTGAAGCGAATGTCATTGTTAGTGAATTGGGATTGAATGAAGTGCTTAATACGTATCTTAAAAAAACAAATGAACCGGTCCTGATAATAATGGCAGACATGCCGCTTGTTACCCCACAACATATCTGTGAGATCACAACATCGGATAAGGATATTACAATCGTGCCTGGCAAAGGCGGGGGTACGAATATCCTCTACATAAAGAAACCTGCACGGTTCTCTGTCAAATACTATGGTTCAAGTTACAAAACCCATTGTGATATCGCAAAAGAGATGTCACAATCAGTGTTTGTCTATGATTCTTTTTTAGCAAGCACTGATATTGATGAGCCACAGGATATTGTTGAACTCTTAGTGCATGGGCATGGAATGTCAAAGGATTATGTTGAGCAAAAGTTTGGTATTGATATTAGCAACGGGAGAATTAAACTTTCGCATATTGTGTGATTAATTTCGCATGTGGTGGAATGGTTTTGATACTATTGTACATGATTAATCACTGCACAAATATAGATTGATCCAACGGCAATTACTATTGAAAAATTAAATGTTGTGGTAAAGACAATCGGAAATGCTTATATTTTCGACAATCCCAAACCGGTATGTAAATTACATACGATCAAAATACCATATAGTTTGACCAAAACTGGAATGTATATGGTGTATCACTCCATCAACATAACATTTATCTAAACTGGAGTGCTTTAATATTTATTACATTTTATATTGTGGGTGATCATTGTTGACCATTGATGTTAATCGTTACAAATGCGGATATTGCGGTGCATGCGTTGGGGTTTGTCCAACAGGTGCACTTGAACTCATTGAAACCTGGATCGAAGCTGATGAAACATGCCTGAGTTGTGGGACCTGTGCAAAGATATGTCCTGTTGGTGCTATTGAGGTGAACAGATGAAAGACCGATATGATGTGATTATTGTAGGAGCTGGTCCTGCCGGGTCAATTGTGGCAAAAACAGTTGCCTATGCGGGACTTGATGTGCTGCTAATTGAAAAGCGCCAGGAGATCGGCGATCCGGTCCGATGCGGAGAAGGTGTCGGAAAATTCCATTTGCGACAGCACATTGAACCTGACCCACGCTGGATATGTGCTGATGTAAAGGGATCCCGTATCTTCTCGCCTGACGGAACAAAAATAGAGATGGCAGAAGAAATATCTGGTGGGGAAGTGGGATACGTACTTGAACGCAAACTGTTTGACAGGGCACTTGTCAACGATGCCGCATCTGCCGGTGCGGACATAATGGTCAAAACACGTGCAACCGGACTTATCATTGAAGACGATTTTGTTTGTGGCGTAAAGTTAATGCATCTTGGTGAGGAATACACCATACGCTCAAAGATCGTGATCGGTGCCGACGGGATAGAGTCTAAAGTGGGTAGGTGGGCAGGTATTGATACGTCCATTAAGCCTTCAGATATAGAGACGTGTGTCCAGTTTTTGGTAGCAGGCATTGAAATTGACCAGAATTATTGCGACTTTTACCTTGGAACTGAGATCGCGCCGGCAGGGTACATATGGATATTCCCAAAAGGCAAGAACCAGGCTAATGTGGGCATAGGCATGTTGGGTAGTAAATCCGGTAAAGGTAAAAAAAGAGCAGTGACCCTACTTACAGATTTTATCAATAAACACATGCCTGACGGGAAGATTATCGAGATGGTTGTTGGAGGTGTGCCGGTTAGCGGTACAATTGAGTGTACAATTGCAAACGGACTCATGCTTGTAGGTGATGCTGCAAGGCAGTCCGATCCCATCACAGGGGGTGGTATCATTAATGCAATGGATGCGGGAAAGATCGCAGGAAAAGTTGCCATTGAATCTATTGCGGCAGGAGACGTGTCAACAAACATGCTGCAAGAATATGAAACAAGATGGCGTAAAACGATCGGACGTGAGATTGATGGCAGTCTCATAGTCAAGGAGACATTCGTCAAATTCACAGATGATGAACTTAATTCACTTGCATATTCCCTGAAAGATGTGAATTTCAGCAGCATGAGCCTTTTCAACCTTCTGTATGCCCTTTATAAGGCGAACAAGAAACTACTATGGGATTTGAGGATATTATTTAAGGATATTATAGTAAATGATATCGATTTCGCTTATAAGTCCAAATGATACTTGAATGTATTATGTTGTACTTTCTGGAGATTATATTATAGTGTACACTATATATACACTATATATGTAGTCCGAGTCAATTCGAGTATATCGAGGATTTCTCGTACTATATAGCCATAAGGTTATGTAGTCCAAGTTAATCCGACCGCAGGGGATTTCCTCGTTGTATATAATTTATAGAATTATGTAGTCCGAGTCAATCTGAGAGTTAGCGAAGATTTCCTCGTCTTCTGGAATAATTCGGAAAACCCCGGGGAACGTATCATTTTATACCTTCAGTTTGGTGAAAATCCCACAGCAGAGCGCTGTGGGATATTGTCATATCTCAGACTACTGAGCTTGCATTGACCATATCTTGTTCCAACCGCAGCAGGGATATGAGGTATAACGATTAAGATTAACTTACGAAGAATGGACACTTCCCCATAAATATCAGGGAAAACACACCTGAACTAATCCTACATGTCTTTTATTAGTATGATTTTGTGCTATTCTTGTTGAGAAATATATGAGTATTGTATCCAATTATCATCATTTATCATGGTGAATTGGATGAATAGATACGCAAACAGGAATGACAACCATAAGTTATATTATACTTTTTATCATATATTTAAATAATAGTATTAACTATACTAAAAATGAGGGCTTGAATGTTTTTGCGAGGGATTACATGAGCGTTGAAAATAGGGATTTCATAATTGAACGCCTTGAGCGTCAGCTACTGGATAAGGAACATGAGTTTGAAGAACTAAAAATCACACTTCGGGACTCGATCATGAGCGAATTGCGGAGGGAACTTAAAGACGATCTTGACATTAACAACCGCATAATAAAGATCGAGCAGAAAGTATCGGAGTTGTCAAACACATTGAACGGTATGATGGACGAACTTCTGGACCAGAAATCCGAACTTCGTTCAATAAGGAATACGATTGGGCAAAAAAACACTGGCATAAACAGTGTCAAAAAAAATAGTATAATATCTTCAGGATCGAATCCTGTCCCTGGGCCTGTCGTTACCCAGCCATATATTACTAAAACTCCTGCTCGAACGCTTGCGCCGGTTAATCCTGCCACGTCGCAATCAAATCATGCAGCAGCACGCAACCAAAACAAGGCACAGGTCAATATACGCAATATAGAAAAAAAAGAGCCAGAACCTGAAATCCCAGAACCTGAACCAAAAACAGAATATATCATTGCCGAGAGTGGAAATGTTCATCCTGTACACAGCACCCGCAACAATCGATCCCCGACAAAAAGCAACCGACCTGAATATATCGTTGCAGAGGATAAAAAAGTTGTGCGGCGTGATTCCCAAATAGAAGATGGTGTTGAGACCGTTGAGAAACGTAACAGTGAAGACGTGGAAATAATCACCACTCGCAAAAAATCAGGTTTGTAAGCTAAACCCGGAGTCTCCGCGTGTACATAAAGGAAATTGAATTTATAAATTTCAAATCATTTGGAAAAAAGGTAAAGATACCTTTTTTTGACGATTTTACCACAATATCCGGTCCTAACGGAAGTGGAAAATCCAATATAATAGATGGTATCCTCTTTGTGCTAGGGCTTTCCAGTTCAAGAACAATGCGTGCGGAAAAACTTACTGACCTGATCTATAATGGGGATAAAGCGAAAAAACCGGATTTTGCACAGGTCACCATCAAATTCAATAATATAGACCGCGAGATGCCGGTAGATAGTGATGAGATTACCATCAGCCGCAAGATCAGGCGGACAGATTCGGGATATTATAGTTATTTTTATTTCAATGGTAAGGCAGTGAGTCTGACAGAGATCCACACATACCTTGCAAAAGCACGGGTTACGCCTGAAGGTTACAATGTTGTTATGCAGGGGGATGTTACCCGTATATTTACCATGACACCTGGCGAGCGTCGCAAGATCATTGACGAGATCGCGGGTGTTGCCGAATTTGACAATAAGAAAGACCGGGCAATTAATGAACTTGACATTGTTCTTGAGCGTGTTGAAAGGGTTGACATCATCGTTGAAGAAGTAGGCGGACAACTTGAAAAACTCAAACTTGAGCGGAACCAGGCTATAAAGTACCAGGCACTCAAAGAAGAGAAGATGAAATTCGAGGGTTTTGTGCTTCTTGCAAAACTCAAGGATGCAAGGATTGAGCTTGAATCCGTAAATATTGACATTGAAGCGAAAAAAGAGGTTCTCGATGGTCTTTCGCAGTCAATGGACGAGAAGCGGAGGAAACTTGACGAACTTGGATGTGAACTTGAGGATATTACATCTGAAATACAGAAGATGGGTGAGGATGAACAGATCCGGACCAAGAAAGATATTGAGGAGATAAAGGGTGAGATCTCAAGATGCGTTGACAGTATTGAACTTGCCGACAATGAGATCGAAGATGTTGATGCAAGACGGCGCAAGGCATTTGTCGAGATCGATGAGATCAAAAGCAAAATAGAGGAACTGGATTCACAGGTCAACGAGGAAAAATTACGTAAGGACGGCATTCTTGTTGAGATAAGTGGCCGCAAGACCCGGCGCATGGTACTCCAGAGCAAGATCGCTGATGTGGATGAAAAGTTTGCACAGACGCGTGATGAACTCTCAACTCTCAAATCCGAACTTGAGAATACAAAGAACGATAAGAACGAACTCATGCGCCAGGAAGACAGGTTGCTTGATTCGCTGCGGCGAAAGTCGGCTGAAGTAAGGGATATCGAAAATGAGATCGAGGAATCAAAAGCAAATGTCGAATCATCTGAGAGCGATACCAGGTCTGCAAATTATGATATTGAAAAACTGACTGAAAACATCAATTCGCTTACAAAGGATATCGATGACCTTGAAAGCAATCGCTCCCAGATCAAAAGTGTGATATTAGACCTTGAGGTCACACTCCGCAAATACCAGCAGGAATATGCCATTCTGGATGCACGCGTGCGTGCCACTGAGGATAACAGTGGTTATTCGAGGGCTGTGGAGATGGTGCTTAATGAAAAAAAACGACATGGCCTGCCTGGCATCTACGGAACCATTGCAGAACTTGGCAGCGTAGACCAGGAACATGCAACTGCACTTGGAATTGCTGCTGGCGGGCGGATGCAGGGACTTGTTGTTGAGACCGACGAAGACGCATCACGTGCCATCACGTTCCTTAAACAGCAGCGCGGGGGAAGAGCAACATTCTTACCGCTTAACAAAATGGATTCACGCAGACCTTACAAGAACCTGTCAGACAGGGATGGCGTTATCGGGTATGCGATCGATCTTATTGATTTTGACCATCGCTTCGAGGCGGCATTCTGGTACGTGTTCAGGGATACACTGATCGTTGACGATCTGACAAATGCAAGAAAACTTATGGGCGGCATTCGGATGGTTACGCTTGATGGGGAAGTTGTTGAAAAGAGCGGTGCTATGACAGGCGGGTCAAAAGGACGTTCAACTCTCTCATTTGCTGCAGCAGAGAAGGATAAATTGATACGGATCGCAGAAAAAGTAACTGAATTTGATTCAAGGCGCAGCTCTGCTATCAAGAAACTGGATGCTGTTGAAGGTCATATATCTGAAATTAATCGGGAGATCACAGAGTGTGAGAAGGAGATATCCAGAAAAGAGATGCAGCTTGAAGAGATCAAGGGGCGTGGCGAACGGCTTGTAATACTTGTGGAATCCAAGAATGCCGAGCGGGTTGAAATTGAGGAAACTCGGGTTAAACTTCGTGAGGAGATGGATCGGATTGTCGTGCAAAAGGATAAGGAGGATGAACTCAGCCGGGAACTTGAGAAAAATATTGCAGTGCTTGATGAGAAATTATCCGGTTCCGAGGTTCCACAACTCAATGAACAGGCAGAGACCATTGATGAGGAGATCAGGCATCTCGAAGGGCGCGTGCGTGATATTGAAGGCGGGTTAAATGCACTGAACCTTGATCATGAATACGCGACTGCAAGGATGGAAGAGAATCGCGAGCTTATCAAGGAGATGGATGTGAAAAAATCCACGCACAAGGATCGTGTTTCTGCCCTTAAGGAAAAGATCGCTGAACTTGAGGAGGCACTTGTAAAGAAACAGGAACGTGAGCAGGAACTGGCAGAAGAACTCAAGGAACTTCAGCAGGATCGTATCCGCAAGCAGGCTGAACATGGAGCCGTTAAGACACAGTTCGATTCTATTAAACAGAAATTCGAGGACGGTAACAGGCACATGACCGCGCTTGATGCAACCCGCAGCGCACTGCTTGAACAGATAACGGAACTGACAGAAGAACTTGAGAGGCGCGGCATTGAGGAGAGCGAAGAGGTGCCAAACTATGAGACCGTGCGCACAAGGATCGAATCCATTGAACGTGCCATGGAACGCCTGGAACCTGTCAATATGCGTGCGATCGATGAGTATGATACGGTTGAGATAAGGCTTACCGACCTTAAGACAAAGCGGGATATACTTGTCAGTGAACGCGAGCAGATACTTGAGCGTATCGGGCAATATGAAAAACTCAAGAAAGATGTGTTCATGGAAACTTTCAATGGTATCAACGAGCACTTCAAGGTCATTTTCAACGAGCTCTCAGACGGGACCGGTGAACTTGTGCTGGATAATTATGAGGATCCTTTTGCAGGCGGCATGACATTGAAAGCACAACCAAAGGATAAGACCCTGCAGCGTCTTGAAGCAATGTCAGGGGGAGAAAAGAGTTTGACAGCGCTTGCGTTCGTGTTTGCGATCCAGCAATATCGGCCTGCACCCTTCTATGCATTTGATGAGATCGATATGTTCCTTGATGGTGTGAATGCCGAGAGAGTGGCAAAGCGTGTGAAGTCGTCCAGGAAAAAGGCGCAGTTCATTGTCGTATCTCTCCGAAAACCTATGATCGAGGCTGCCGAGCGGACAATAGGGGTGGCAATGCAGGAGAACAATATTACAAGTATCACAGGTGTAAAATTATATTGAGCAATTACTGAGCAATATTAATAATAACGTGCTAATAATAATAATAATAATATTTATGTTGATGTTAATAATATTGATGTTAATAATATTGATGTTAATAATGATAATATTGGTGCAATGGCGGTGAAAAATATGGAAATTATTGAAAGTATGAAAGTTGTGGAAGCAGGCCAGACATCACATGATATATTCGGAGAAACGATTCCAGCACCAGCCATGAATTCACTTGATCCTGATTTTATTGATATGCTTCGTTCCCTTGGTGTTGAAGGAGAACAACTTGAGATGTCGGAAAATGTGCTCAATGAACCGGTCGAGATTTTGCTCAACCTTGTGAAAAGTGATGATGTCAATCCATGGGATGTCGATATTGTATACATCACCGACAGATTTTTTGCACATATTGAAGATATGAAAATGATGGACCTGCGGATATCCGGCAGGACACTCCTGTATGCAGCGATCCTGCTTCGCATGAAATCGACAGGGATTGTTGTGGAAGATGAGGAAGATGATGATTTCGGATTCGATGATGGAATGGATTTTTATGATATTGAAGATTATCCGGTCCCAAAACTTCCAATACGGCGCGTTGCGACCAGGCCTGTAACCCTGCAGGAACTGATCATTGAACTTAAGAAGGCGGAGAATGTGGAATTTAAACGCAGTGAAAGACTGCGTATCCGCAAGGTCATTGAGATGGAAGCCGCTACAACCGATGAGGTCCTTGGTATCGCGCATGAGGAAAACATTATGGAACGTGTTACACTTCTGGGCGACCAGCTTATTGACCTGTTCAAGGACAGGACTTGTGTGCAATTTTCGGATATTGTTAACGGGGACAGGTCGGAAAAAATTTTGACGTACCTCACATTGCTGTTCCTTGCTACTGATAAAAAGATCATGCTTGCCCAAAAGGAACTGTTCGGGGAACTGTATATTCACCCAGGTGGTAGTCTGGTTGATGATACTTGAAAAGGAAAATACGTAAATGATTGATAAAGAAACGATCGAAGCTTCATTGTTTGCTGCAGGGAGAGCATTGGATGTCCTGACACTCTCAAAGATCATCAATAAGCCGAAAAAACGGGTAGATCCAATTGTTCAATCGCTTATAAGGGAATACAAGGGACGCGAGTGCGGACTGGAGATCATCGATCTTGGTGATCGATACGTGATGCAGGTTAAACCCCAATACACTGACCTTGTACGCCCGCTCGCACCAAAGGAGGTGGGTGCCCCGATGCTGCGGACACTTTCGATGATCGCATATCACCAGCCTGTGATACAATCCGATCTTGTTGATATGCGCGGCAATGCAGCATATGACCACATACGGGAGTTGAAGGAGCGTGGATTTATTGCAGCTGTTGCACACGGCAGGACAAAACTGCTCCGGACAACACCGATGTTTGCCGATTATTTCGAACTTGGATCTAATGATCCTGAGTCAATTAAGAAAAAGATCGTTGATCTTTCACGCCAGCAAAGCGGTCAGAGCGGACTTGACAGGTGGCTTGGCAGGAAGGTTGTGGCAGTTACTCCAATGTATGAATCCCTGATGGAAATGTGCGGGATCGACGAGTACAGGGTTATCAGCGCCTATGATCCTACAGAAGAGGAGATCGATAAACTTGCAGATGTGTATAAGATGGTGATCTCAAAAGGATACGCAGAGAGGGTTCGCAAGAATTATGACGGCGAAATAATCGAGGTCAGTTCTACTACATTCAATGACCTGATCGAGGCAATAGGAGCCCTTGAAGGTGTATGCGATAAGTCAAAAGCGCAGGAGTGTATCGAACACCTGAAAGAGTTGAAGGAGAAGTATGCCTCAAAGGCACTTGTGATTAGCAAGAAGGTACAGCCTGCAACTGATATGATAGCAAGGATCGTAAATGACCTGCGGATCGGTGTGTCTGCAAACGGCGTGCTTATCGCACCTGATTATGAAACATCAAGTGAGGGTGTTGAGGTGGGGAAGGATGCGGATATTCTTGTTCCGACGCATAAGAACCTTAAAGCCGACCTGATCGGGAGGGTCTGCCAGAAATATGATTCGATCATCGATGGATTGAAAGAACTTGAAAATTGAGAGGCGTTATTCACGCTTCATCATCAAAATTGCTTTCACATCTCTCAGTTAGGCAATTGAATCCGGAATATTCAATTTCTTCTAAAATGTCCAGAGGAACCAGGACATATTACTATTCCCGTGGTTGAACAATCGGGGGAATCGTTTTCATTTTTGATAACTCCCTGCATTGTTCGGCTGCTACTGCTTTTCTTTTCCTAACAAGCAGTGTTTGCATTACAAGTATATTGTCGCCTCAGGTAAATCGGTTCGGCTGGTTGGTGGGTTCTGCTGGTTGGTTGGTGGGTTCGGATGACACATAAGTTACTTTGTAAATCCATCATCAGGTCAAATAACATACTCATAAATTTTGAATAAGTGATGTAAAATCATGGTTTTTAGTAGATGTTTTAAATTGATATATAAGTTTGTGGGTATAAGTATATATAAGGAATTGCGAATATAACCTTTGCTTTAAATAGTGCCAATTATAGATATAGTACATTAATTGAATTATTAAATGATTGAATCACCGAGGATTTACAATGACAGAATATAATATCAAGATCGAGAATGTAGTAGCATCTACCAAACTTGCAGAAGAGTTTGATCTGATAAAGATCGAATCTGAGTTTGAAGGTGCAGAATATAATAAAAAAAAGTTCCCCGGACTTGTTTACAGGGTCACTGATCCAAAAGCAGCGTTCCTTATTTTCACATCCGGGAAAGTGGTATGCACCGGTGCAAAGAATGTTGCAGATGTGCACACTGTCATAGGGAACCTGGGACAAAAACTTAATGGAATTGGTCAGGAGACGCTTGATGAACCTGATATTACTGTCCAGAACATCGTAGCATCAGCTGATCTTCATGCAGTATTGAACCTTAATGCAATTGCGATCGGACTTGGCCTTGAGAATATCGAATACGAACCTGAACAGTTCCCCGGACTTGTTTACCGCATTGCTGAACCAAAGGTGGTCGTGCTTATTTTCAGTTCAGGAAAACTGGTTGTCACAGGCGGTAAATCACCTAAGGATTGTGACGGTGGAGTTGAAGTCGTAAGACAGCAACTTGACAGCATGGGACTTTTATAAATAATAGAAGTTGTTTTTTTCAGGCGGCTGTAACCCTGAAACGGCAGAATGCCTGTGTCGTATGGATCCGATATTCATCGGATCCATCACTATAATATAATAAGCAATAAACAATCACAAAGGAAGGTATATTTTGCCAAATGAAGATGTCTGTATCCTGATACCTACCCTCAATGAGGCTGCTACTATCGGGCAGCTGATAAATGATTTTAGAACAGAGGGATTTGACAACATACTGGTTATCGATGGTCACAGCACCGATAAGACAATCGAATTAGCAGAAGCACAGGGTGCAAAGATCGTTGTCCAGAGTGGCAAGGGTAAGGGACAGGCCCTCCAGGAAGCATTTCATCTCATTGATAGCGATTACATCGTGATGATCGATGGGGACGGCACATATCTTGCAAGTGATGTGCATGCAGTGCTTGGACCCGTGCGCAGGGGGGATGCAGATCATGTTATGGGCAACAGGTTAGCAAATTATGAGCCTGCTGCGTTTACACGTTTGAACCTTTTTGGGAACCGCGTTATTAACAAGATATTCGGGTTCACATACGGCGAGTGGTTAAATGATATCCTTACAGGATACAGGGCATTTACGCTTGATGCTGTGAGATCACTTGAACTTAATAAGATGGGTTTTGAAACAGAAACCGAAATAACGGTTGAGAGTATCAAAAAGGATTTGAAGATCATTGAAGTGCCTATTACGTATTTGGCAAGACATTCAAAGGCTGTAACTAAATTAAATCCTGCAAAGGATGGTTTTAAGATCGGAATGACAATATACAAACTGGCAAAGATGCACAATCCGCTTTTATATTTTGGGGTACTTGGTGCTATATTCATGATCATAGGTTCTGGTGTTGGTGTTTTTGTTGTGACTGAATGGATGCACGACGTAACCCGCATACCTATGACAATGTTAACAGCACTGCTCATCATTGCCGGATTCCAGATGTTTGTTTTAGGGGTGCTCAGTGATCTTATTGTTTCGCTCCACAGGGAAACGATGCGCACCATCCGGGCAGGAAATAATGGAAAGAAATAATCTAAAAGATCAATTTTACGCACTATAAAATACATATTTTTATGCCAGGATATTTTTGGTATTTGTTTGTTGATTTTAACGCAAATTATACAACCCGCTGCATATGGCACATTCCAGCATCATTAGCATATCTGCAAATTCATATAATATAGAGTAATAAAGCATGTGATATCTGCAGATATTGGCTTAAAACGGATTTTAATGAGAATCAAATATGGGGTGAAAATTTGGACACATATCCAGAGTGGCAATATAACGAGATGCAGCAAACTGGTACTGATTATACCGATATTTCCGAAGTTGTAGCCTATGACAGCAGAATGCAAAAATTAAGGAACATTAAGGAAGAAATTAAAAACATTCTCAGTTGCCTGGATATCATTGAAGGCCATTCAATTCTCGAGTTTGGGACCGGGACGGGAGATTTTGCAACAGAAGCTGCAAAACATTGCGGGAAGGTCATTGCCGTTGATGTCTCACATGTAATGCTGGATTTTGCAAAGAAAAAAGCGGCAATGCAGGGTGTGAAAAATATTGAATACCACCATGCCGGATTCCTGACCTATGAGCATCGTGGGGAACCACTGGATGCGGTTGTATCACAACTGGCTTTACATCACCTGCCGGATTTTTGGAAAATGATTGCGTTGAGGCGTGTGTTTGGAATGCTTAAAGATGGGGGAAAATTATACTTACGGGACACTGTTTACTCTTTTGGTATTGAGGAACACAGCAGTTTCTTTAACAACCAGGTTGACAAAATAAGGGAGATTGCAGGGGAAGATATGGCAAATGATTCTGTGGTTGCAATTCGAGAGGAATATTCAACTTTTAGCTGGATTATGGAAGATTTGCTTAAAAAAGCAGGTTTCTCCATAGATGAAGTCGATTATAATGGTGGTTTTATAGCAGTTTACATATGTACCAAGCCGCGGAAATAATAGCCGAACGAGCCGTGAGCAACAAGCCAAACATGGGATTAACATCATGGCGAAAAGGACCTGACGGCAAAATCATGCCAGGTGATATGACAAAGAACGGATGATTGATTAAATTACAGTAATGTAGCAACATATAATAGCGCAGCAAGACATTTGAAGATGGTTAAACACATTTATATCGATATATTTACATGAAGAATCGAGATGATAACAGCGTTTTTCCAATTTAAAAGTTGAATTTAAGTTTTGTCTTGATTTCTTTTAGAAATCAACGAACTATTAATTAGCGAAAAGGGCATTGTGATTAATATGATTGACGAAGAGAACGTAAACCAGGCAATTTTTGAATATGCAAATGATAAGTATGGCAACCAATCACAGGAACTGTTCGATCGGTATGTTGATGAATTTCCCGAAAAAGACGTGGAAATGCCTGATGAGATATGGCGGAATAATTTCCTTGCATGGCTTTTTTTTGAAAAAGTACTTCCCAAAACAGGCAAGACCATAGCAGAGGAATTTGCGGAAAACACTCCTGAATTGAGTCCTGAAATGGAAAAGAATGTTCTACAGATGAAAAATGTTCTCCGCTCAAATTTCATCGTCATTTCAAAAAAGGGTTTGTTTTTAAAGATCAAAGATAGAAAAAGCGGTGATGTTTATAACGTAAAATTACATGCTCCAACACCCATATCTCCAAACTCTGCGATAACTGGTAGAATTCATCCATCCGGCAACCATTACCGTTTTTCTGGTGTCTATCAAATGTCTACATCTCCACTTATACTGGATCCTGATGTTCTTTTTGGTGCCTATGAAAATGACAAACTTAAGAAGATTGAAAGCATTCCATTACGCCGAAGTTCTTCTCTAAAGTCAATCTTAAATAAATATCCGGCTCATTGGATTGATTGGATGTGTACGCATTATGACTTGAAAGGGGGGCTTAAAAAGGATAAAGTCCGGAGGATTGACGATAAAATTGTAAATGACCTGCCTCCGATCATCTTAAAATTACCGGAAAAGTCTAAGGAAGCGCTAGCTCTTTGTGTTGAGCAGGGTGGCGTTGTGAAATATGGTAAGCTTAAAAACTACGATGATGACATGGATTTCTTCTGGGAGGGGGAAAAAACCGTATCCACAATTGGCATGCTCAGGCAGAAAGGATTGATGGTTGTTGGAAAAATGGTATTCGGTGATAGAAAGTTCAAGGTCGCGTATATACCTGTTGAAATCCGTGAGGAGTTAAAATCCTTGTTGTCTTCCTAACACGTTCATCCATAGTGAGTTTGCATGATGGTGGCTTCCCATGCATTGCCCCATCATGCTCAACCGCACATGCTGTGAGTTTGAGATGTTTTTTTTCGGTGAGGTAGGTCGGGGATTAGATTTATTTGATGTGGGTCACCCGGCGTGGATTCATCAATTTTAGATACCGGCATGTACCCTATGCCCCTGTTCCGCACCGATCTTGTTAGTTGATCGGTCGTTTTTCCTTTCCTGTTAGCCAGTTTTTCATGAAAATAGAAAGTTGAAATTGTGGCGTTGGGGCAGATCACATCAGAGTATAATTCTACAAAACAGTATTATACTATAAAATAGAATTGCATACTATGGAATTTCAAAACCGAACAAACGAACTACAGGCGATCAGAAACCTTGAGCAACTCAGTGAAAAGCATGCTCACATGCTTGTGATGTTTGGCAGACGGCGCGTGGGCAAAACCAGGCTTATAATTGAATCAATGAATTCCATCTACTTTTTTGTAGACAAGAAAACAAGTTCACTGCTTCTTCGGGAATATTCCGATATATTAAAAACCGAATTGAGCGGGTTTGTACCCGAATTCTCAAACTGGGACGATCTTGTGAGATTCCTGTTCGAATATTCAAAAGAAAATCATCTCAAGATCGTATTCGATGAATTCCAGAACTTCACATATGTTGACCCTGCGATCTTTTCCATATTCCAGAAATACTGGGACATGTATCATGTTGATACTCCAATATTGTTGGTCTTTGTAGGATCATATATTGGACTTATGAAAAAGATATTCATAAACGCAAAAGAACCACTCTACGGCAGGGCGACTTCACGTATTGACCTAAAACCCCTTTCATATAAATATATCAGAACGATTTGTCGGGATCTGGGATTTACGGATGAAGAAGAAATTATTGCACTCTATGCAACCTTTGGAGGCGTTCCCAGATATTACCAATTGATCGAGGACTACGGACTTACCGCCTACGAAGATGTGATAAGAACTCTCATCTTAAGTGAGAATGCCATTTTAAAAGATGAAGTAAAGCAAATACTGATAAGCGAATTCGGGAACAACTACACAACATATTTTTCCATACTCGAAGCAGTATCGTTCGGCAAGGGCACACTAAAAGAGATATCCGATACAACAGGTATCGAAATGAAGAGTCTCAGCCGTTACCTGTATGACCTTGTGAACACTTATGAGATTCTCGAACGCAGAGCGCCCATTATAAAAGGAACGAAAATGGGAAGATATGCAATAAAAGACCAGATGGTGCATTTCTGGTTCAGATTTATAAATCCAAATATGTCTTTTACTGAATCAGGCAAGTATGACATGGTTTTTGACAGGATAAAAACGTCACTTTCATCCTTTATAGGCCCTGTTTTTGAACAAATTGCAAGAGATATAGTGTTTGATAACCTGCCTTTTTCACCGGTAAAGATGGGTGCGTGGTGGAACCGCAGGGGCGATGAGATCGATATTGCAGTAATCGGAGAAAAGCCTTACAGGGTACTTCTGGGCGAGGTAAAATGGAACAGCAGGCCTCTTGGGGTAAAGGATATCAAAAAATTGCTGGATAAGCGCATTCTTGTAGACTGGTACAACGATGAACGAGAGGAACAATTCCTGATGATGTCAAAAGCAGGATTTACAAAGAGTGCCAAAGATTTCATGGATGATAATAAGATCGAAGGATGGGATCTGGCAGAATTATTGAAAAAGATGAAATGAATGATTATATCAGGCCGTGGGCAGTTGGAACAAACAGTCATGCAAAAAAATAACCGCAGAGGTCGCATATTTGTCGCCCCCCATGCATTGCCCCATCATGCTCAACCGCACATGCCTGCGAATTCGAGATGTTTTTCTTCGTTGAGGTCGGAGATTAGATTTATTTGATGTGGGTTACCCGGCGTGGAGTTTGTGATTTTAGATGGGGGCATGTGTGCTTTGTTTTTTTGCTGCTTCTCGGTTCTTGTTAGTTCATCGGCTGTTTTCCTTTACTGTCAACCAGTGTTTTCATGAACGAGTCATGCTGCTCCCGGGTAATAAGATCAAATCCACATCTGAGCTTCTAAAAGAACTTTATACATTTGCAGCCTATCACTGGCCTGAGTAAGTTATGAGTGGCAAGCGGAAAACATATATAATTTTGAATTGATTTAAGATATGTAATTAAGGTGAGATAATTGGTATTAAAACTCCCGAAAAGTGGCATTTTTGTGAAAGATCGGAACATTGTAGAGGCTAATTTTGGCCCCATGCGGATTGATCGAGAACAGGTAAAGAAATTCTCATTAAGACATAGGGGTAGTGTACGACTCTCCAGCGGGAAATATTACACTGAAGAAGAGTTTGAAGTCAGAAAAAAGAAAATCTTCAAAGAACCTTTGCCTTGAACGTTGTTAGCTATATCGATTTTAAAGATACAACATGAATACCATTTCGTTCAATGAGCAGGAAACAGCAAAGATTAGAGAGACAGTTGAGTTGTATATTTTTGTCAAAGAACTGTTGATCTATAACGAAATCATAGATCCTGATAGTTATACATTCCCACAAATTATTAATGAACTGAAAAATGCCTACGATCATTTCAATCGGGTTTTAGCTGATAAATTGGAAATAACTGAAAAACTGGCCGATGATTACTCGATCAAAACATTAGACAAAGCACTTGGTCATATCTATAGAGCATGTTATGATGCTCTGGACTGGTTGAGTATAAACATAACACAGGACGTTAAAGAAGATTTGAGATCCTTTTCTCATGAAGCCATTAAAGAGGTTTTGCCAACTTATTACAAAGAAATAAGACCTGCGCTTCCTCAATATGAAAGACGTATTACAGCACTCCGGGCCGGAAAAGACATAGCTTCTATAAATAATGATGCTCTGTCTGAATACACTCAAATTGTAAAAGATTTAAGTGATATCAGACAAAAAATAAAAGATAGTGTAGATGCACTTGCAGAATATGATTCTAAAAAGAAGAAAGAAAGTAGGTTGCTGGATTTGAGAAATATTGGTGTGGGTGTTATCATTGGGTTGATAATCGCTGCTGTGAGCTGGGGTTTCACATAACAATATATTTTAAATTGAATGAGCACGCACATTTTAATTGTGCGCGAGCAATTAAATGAGCATACCTCACAACTTTTCACTCATACCGCAAAGCATCCAGAGGCCGCATATTCGCAGCCTTCCACGCAGGATACATCCCGCCAACAAGACTTGTAACAATCCCGAACAACACGCCTGCAATGATATACAAAAAGTTGGACGGCGCGAAAAAGTAGGAACTCTCCTTTAGTATCAATATATTCACCACGAACCCGCCGCCTAAACTCAAGACACCGCCGATAAGACTGGCTGCAATTCCTAAGAACAGCGCCTCCAGCATGAACATTTTCAGGACATCTTTTCGTGAAGCTCCGACGGCTTTCATGATGCCGATCTCCTTGGTTCGCTCCATTGTGGACATGAGCATCACATTCAGGATGCTGACACCTGCGACAAGAAGCGAGATCGAACCGATCCCCATAAGGAACAGCGAGATCGAATTGAAAATATCATCAATGCTGTCCAAAATCGAATTAGTTGCAAGTACGTGTACAACCTCCTCCCTTTTATTGAGCCTGTCTTCGATCGCGGTCTTTACGATCTCAACATCATCCACGCTCTTGACTTTCATGATAACATTGTTGTACCCATCTGCCTGGTCTTCGTATATCTTCTCATACGCCTGCGGAGAAATAAACACCGCCTGATCCGGACTTATCCCGAAACCAAATCCTGCCTCCCCAAGTATCCCGACCACACGAAACTGTGAATCCTTCAACGTGATCTTGCCGCCGACCTTGATCCCAAAATGCTTTACTAGATTTGCACCGACCACACAATCAGAAGAACCTGCCCTGAATATCTTCCCATCTTCCACCTCAACCAACTGCAAAACATTGTCTTTCTCAATGCCGTAAATATTTCCATACGTGGCTTCGCCTTTATATTCAACCTTTCCGGTACTTGCCAGTACGGGAATAACATATTCGACACCACTCACCTTCTCCAATTGGCCGAGCTGTTTTTCCGTAATCGTCTCCTCACCATACGCCGGATACACAATAAGCTCATTCCCCACATCACCCAGTGATTCAGATACCGACAACTTCAGGCTGTTCCCAAGTATCCCCATTGATGAAATAGCGATAACTCCGATGATGATCCCGATCGCTGCAAGAGCCGTGCGGACAGTATGCCTAGTAAGGTTTCGCCTGGCAAGTTCAACATACATATTACTCCTGAGGCTTTTAGCCAGGTCCATGACATACCTCCCCGTCCCTGAGCCTGATATTCATATTTGAATATTCCGCAAGTTTTTGGTCATGCGTTACCACGATAACAGTTGTACCCTTCGCATTAAGATCACTTAACAGGTCCATCACACTTTTGCCGGTTTTAGTATCAAGGTTACCTGTCGGTTCATCCGCAAGGATTATCGGGGGGTCATTTGCAAGAGCACGCGCGATCGCCACTCTCTGCTGTTGCCCGCCTGACAGTTCGTTTGGTTTATGGTCTGCATATTCGGGTTCAAGATTTGCACGCGCAAACATTAAAAGTGCCTTTTCCCTTCTTAAATCGGCAGGTGCATTGTTAAAGATCATCGGCATCTCCACATTCTCGATCGCGGTCAATGCCTGTATCAAATTGAACTGCTGGAAAATGAACCCGATATTATTCCTGCGTATTGCTGTCAGTTCATCATCATCCAGGGTTGAGATGTCGATCCCGTTAATCTTTACAATACCTTCGGTAGGCAGGTCAAGACAGCCGACCATATTAAGAAGAGTGGATTTCCCAGAGCCTGACGGGCCCATAATGGTTGCAAAATCACCTTTATTTATCGACAGGGTTACCTTATTGAGTGCGTATATTTCATTTGAACCAAGAATATACTTCTTGGTAACATTCTGCAATTCAACGATCGGATCCGACATGATGACACCACGACATCAGATCAAGCACTTTCCTTGCGCTTTTTCCATGAATAGCCTATTATAACAATAATTACAATCCCGGATATTACAATAGCACCTATGACAATAGGCGACATGCCATCACCGCTGCCTGAGCCTATAATTGAATTCTTATCCAGGTCGATCGATTCGGTGATCGAAGTATATGCATTATCAGTGTTCCTGAATTCAATAAGGACCGGAACACTTGTGATATCACCGGATGATAAACGTGCCGACAATTCAAAACTGCTGAAATCATCTGCTTCAAGAGTACCTATGAAATAGTTAGCATACGGCTGTACAGGTTCGACATCATCGGATTCGACTATCGATAACATGACGTTCTTAGCATCAGTTATTCCCACATTATTGATGTCCCCTGTAATCGTATATTTTGTTCCGACGTCCTTGATCTCAATTGCTGTCAGGAGAAGGGATGACTGTTCAACAACATTTATCGTGGTGTTCACACCTGCAGATTGGTGCAGGTTATCACCATTGAAATATGATGCCGAAAATGAGACGTCCTTAATTCCCGGACTGGAAGCCATTGTATTAAGAGTAAACGTCGCAGTAGACCTATTCCCTGCCTGAATGGTTCCGACAAAGACCTCCGGAGGTGTGAAGACCACATCATCCCCAACAGGTATTACAATGACAGAAGACACGCCAATTGCACGCGTATTAATAATATCAAGACTAATGATAGAGACTTCATTTATCACAGTTGAAGGCAGGTTTGACACAATGAGTTTCAAGTCCCTGTCATAGACCTTGACAGGTATCTTGTAATTGAGATCATACATGTTGCTTCCACCAACCAGTTCGAAGTTCAGGAAATGCACGCTGTTCTGTATATCTTTTTTTGCCTTGATGTTAAATGTCAATTGCAATGTGTCCCCGGGTCCTATTAGACCTACATTCGTATAAGTGCTATCCAGTATATCAATATTAGAATTTCCACCAAGTGTCGCACTCAGGATATATGCATTCATGTCGAACGTCTTATCGTCCTCACTAACGTATATCTCACCAGTTGCCATGTTATTAAGCGATATTGTGACCGTGCCCGAATCCCCTGGCATGAGAACGGCTGGTTCAACCTGATAGTTAAGGGCAACGGTCGGTCTTACGTCGGTGTCCCCGGATGCAGGAATTGCGAAAATTGCCAGTAGTAGCAAGATTGCAATTGTTATGCCTGATATACGATTCGTTGCCACGATGATCAACCAAATACGCTGTATAATGTATATATTATGTACAATCCAATCGGAATGCCAACTGTGATAATAGCATTTTTAGTTGACAGGTTGCGGGAATGCATGAGTCCGAATATCCATATATTTGCACTCCATATTGTAAAAATGACACCTATTATGGTTGATGCCTGTATTATCGGATTTGACAACATCGACTGCTGCATCAGTTCAGGATTTTCTATCGAGAATTCGATCGTTGGGAGGACTGTTCTCATTACAACCAGTCCAATGATACTGCTTGCGATCGAAGGAATAAAACCGTATCCAACAAACTCAAGTACACGTTTTAGTTCGCCTTGTCCCTTTAAGGCCAGTGATATCGCATAGAATACCAGAGCGTACATTACCCACATAATAAAAACGCTTATTATCGCGACTACTGCGGCAAATATGGAACCATACGATGCAAACTGTGCCGCATCACTTGAAAGTTCAGCAAAGATCGCTTGCATCATTGACATTGTATTTACAGCTCCGATGACTCCGACAACGAAAATAATTATCAGGGGTACTTTGAAACTGATTTCTTCATTCATCTTTTTTTCAAAGAAACTGTCCGGGTTTGTAAGAATTTCTAGCATTTTCACCACCGCTATATATTTAGGGTCTTATTGAGAGTTATATTTGATTTAGTATATTAAGGCACTAATACAACCATATTTAAACATGTCGATTAATTGTGAAGTACGAGCATAATTATTCAGTACTGGGTTTTTGGCCAGGTCCTATGTTATATTACCTACACACTTATACATTAAAAATTCATTCCATGTCTACGGATATTCCGTAATTCCTTCTGCCATACACAGTATTCTCTCGGCATTTTTTTTGTTCCTTTGGGAGTTTTGATCGTCAATGCTGATTTAGTCCGAATAAAATAATTGTAGCATTGGAAGACATTCAGATGATCATTCAACATATTCTTATATTTTGATAAGCACAGGTTTTTCCTGACAAATCCTGTGCATCCTGTAAATCCGGTCTGAAATTAACAGGATAATTGCGTGCAGAGATCGGGGTGTGGTCGGGATTTTGCGTTTTGGGCGGGCACGGCGATGTTTTTATTGTGGAGTTATGACCAGTGGGGTGGAACAATTTTAAAACCGCAGAAAACGCTGAGTGCGCAGAGGTGGATGTGGGGGGTTTGGTTAGTGGCTTGGCGCGTGCTGGTGTGGTGTTCCAGAATCGATACGAGGTGCAGATATAATGGACAGGATGCCACAAACCAACATTCAAATCCTGTCCATCCCGTAAATCCTGTCTGGAATTTACAGTATAATCGCATGCAGTCGGCACTTTGCGCTTTGTGCGGGCGCAGCAATTGTTTTATTGTGGGGATTGTGATCTCATGATACATGGTGTGGGAGAATTGAAAAATCGCAGGGGGCGCGGAGGTGAAATTGTACATAAACTATGTGTTCTTAGTGGTTGGGACTTTCCAGTTAGTTGTTAAATGTACATTTCAGATTTAACCTCAGATGTGACTTTGTGAGGGATTGTAAAGGGGTTCGCGCGCGTTTAATATTGTGCAAATCCACTTATTGTCCATTGTTTTGTTTCAGTATTAACTGCAGGTGAACGCGCTTTTTTTAAAAAAATGTGTGAATGGGAGTTCGAAAACTACTTATGTTTCTCCTACAATAAATGATTATAGATTATGACTGAATTAACAAATTTAAAAAAACGCAATTATAATATTCCCACAAAAATTGAGGATGACCTGGTTTTGGTTGACAGGACACTTTTAAGAAATCTGATAATGGAAATCGAAGATAAACTTGATGAATTAGAGACAATCACAGACCCTGATTTTATGAGGGAAGTTTCCCTGCGGGTTGATGAGGTGGAGAGTGGAAAGGTAGCTGGCATCAACGAGGATAAAATTTTTGCTCTTCTAAAAGGATGAACATATGGCGTGGACATTAAAGGCACACCCACGTTTTGAGGGCGACTTAAAGAAATTAAGCAATATCGATAAGTGACATCTTGAAGAATTGCTTAAAAGGATTAAAGATAACCCGCATAGGTTTAAGCCACTTAAAGGTTTTTCTGAATGTTTTCGTGTAAGATTTAGTAACTTTAGACTTATCTACGTGCTAAAGGGCACAACAATATGGCTAATAATTGTGGATAAACATAAACGTGTTTACAAAGAGATGCTTAAAAGATTTAAATAATGTTCATAATGTACCGTCTTTGAACATGTTCTGCGCGGTCGGCATTTTGTGCTTTGGGTGGGCACGGCGATATTTTTATTGTGGGGGTTATGGTCAGTGCGGTGGGACAATTTGACAACCGCAGAGGACGCAGAGGTACGCAGAGGTGGATGTGGGGGATTTGATTCATGGATTGGCGCGCGCTGGCGTGGTGTTCCAGAATCGATACGAGGTGCAGATATAATGGACGCCGAATAAGAAAGAGCGATTACTCGCTCTCCCTCTTCTAAGAACCGTACGTGCGACTTTCACCGCATACGGC
>DQIP01000058.1 GCA_020793565.1 Candidatus Methanovorans sp. | reverse complement strand
CAGTGTGCCAGCATCGGCAGCATCAGGGGAATATACGCTTGGTATCTTCGGTAATGCGAATGAAGATGATACCATCGACCTGAAAGATGTGGAATATACTGAACGCATCATTCTGGGACTTGATGATCAAACACAACTTACAGATGCGAAGTATGATGATAAAGTTGACATCCTTGATGTGACGCAGATCGAGCTGATCATGCTTGGAGGGGAGAAGGAACTTACGATCATGGATTCAGCTGATAGAACCGTGACAATCAAGAAGCCGATAGAGAGGATTGTTATATGTAGTTGTGGTGAGCAAGGTGAAGCTCTAAGGATTCTCGGTGCGATGGATAAGGTAGTGGGTGTATCATCAAAGATACAAAAAGAGCCTGCAAAGTCATTCTTCCCAGAATTTCAAGAACTGCCCAATGTTGGTGACTGGGATAACTACGAAGCAATACTTTCTTTGAACCCGGATGTTGTGATCATGTATGATTGGACTGAATGGTTATATCCGGATACGGAAGAACACTTACCGGGAGTGACACTGCTGCGATTTAATTTTTACCAGAGTTTCCAAATGTTTGACGAGATGAGAAAACTAGGCTATATTCTCGACAGAAATGAAGAAGCTCAGGAATATGAAGATTTCATTGATGGGTACCTGAGTATCGTGGAAGAAAAAGTAGAAACGCTTTCGGAGGATGAGAAACCCAGAGTTTATGTTGAGACTACTGAACCTTGGAGAACATCTAATAAAGAGGGTGCTCCAGCATCTCCGATAAGAATGGCCGGAGGTCGCAATATAGCTGAAGATGAAGAAGGCACTCCAACAGGTATTATACCAGAAATCGATCCTGAATGGGTAATCGAGCAAAATCCCGAGATCATAATCAAGCTAGGTTTGGGAGGATTTTTTGACGGTTATGGTGAATACGATATGAGCCGCTTGAAAGAGGCGAGGGGAGAGGTCATGAACCGTGCGGTGCTTACAAATGTGGACGCTGTACAGAATGAAAAGGTCTACGCCATATGCACCGGTGCATTATATCTGCCATATTTCCACGTAAGTGTGGCGTATCTCGCGAAGTGGTTTCACCCTGATCTCTTTAAGGACTTAGACCCACAGGCAATCCATCAAGAGTATCTAGAAAAATATCACGGGGATACAAAGGATTTTGTCTTCATATATCCATCATTGGAAGATTGAACATAGCAGCAGAGATGGGGGTGCAGGAATAAGCAGTGAGTTAATGAGCAATATGGAAAACATGAAAAGTTTGTTGGGAGAAAAGTTTATTCTCCTTTTCACTTATACCACTGGCATCTCTGTACCGTATTAACATGCTGCAAAACATGCGGGAGATGAGATAATATGACAGGAATAATAAATTGGAATGAGTTGTGGAAGACAATGAGATCAGGTTCTGCTTGGAGAAGAGCACCTGAAAAAGATGCAGATTTTTGGGATAAATACGCAAAGCGATGTAACGAATCCTTAATGCAAAGCAATGAACGCACTGAAAGACAAATAACAAAAATGGAATTGTACCCGGAGTATTCTGTTTTGGATATAGGTTCTGGTGTGGGTAGACTTGCGGTTCCCATTGCAAAGAAAGTAAAGACTGTAACAGCATTAGACCCTTCTAAGGACATGTTGGCATACTTGAAAGAGAACATGAAAAAAGAAGGTGTTAATAATATTGTTTGCACTAATAAACGATGGGAAGACATTGAATTAGGAGAAGATATTGAGCCGCACGATGTTGTAGTTGCCTCATATTCACTTGGTATGTTCGATATGCAAGAAACACTTGCAAAAATTGACGCCGCTGCAAAAAGATGTGTTTATCTCTTTGAATTTGTTGGTGGATGGATGGATGAAAAATTCTGGAAGGAACTTCATGGTGAAAGGCGTCCCGCATGGACCGGTTATATTTACCTTTATAATATTCTGCATGACATGGGCATATGTGCAAACGTGAAAATCATTGATTCTGATTATGAACAGCAATACGATAGTCTGGATGATGCGGTAAATAAATGGAAGGATATGTATGACGTGCCATCGGAAAAGGAAGGGGTTTTGACGGAGTATTTGACCAAAATACTGGTGGAACGTGATGGAAAACTCTGTTTGAAGCGTAAATCAAAGAGCGCTATGGTGTGGTGGAAGAAAAATCATGAATGCACCGAGCAAAGGTCACAATATCCAGTTGGTGAAAATCCAACCCGGTGATCTGTTAACCCGCCATCTCAGAACTGAAACCTGCACCAGAGTACTGATAACAGGCTGCTTTGGGCATGGGATACTATGCCTTATTGCAAGTGAAGGGACTCAGGGTCCTTTGTAAACAATGTCTCCATCCTCTATTTAATTCATGGCCGATCTCATTCCATGGATGGAGATTGGATTAATTACTGTGGTGGTCATTTGTCCGAATCGAAAATTAATTCCTGCCAGTAGTTTGATCGTGTTATTCGTGATTTACATCCACCTTATTTTAAATTGCCACGATGTTAACTTATGTTAAAAACACAATGTTTATAAAACATTAATTAACACATTTATATAGATTCGTATGAACATGCATACACATCATATCGAGAAAATCCTCCCTACGGTCGGATTAACTCGGACTACATAATCCTATAGATTATATACAACGAGAAAATCGTCGCTGTGCTCG
>DQIP01000059.1 GCA_020793565.1 Candidatus Methanovorans sp. | reverse complement strand
CATACAGGCGTGACGTGAAAAGTTCAGCGAATATATCTGGTGGGTAAATTATTTATTGGTAAATCCCTTAAGCGAATGTAACACACAGCCATCCCCAGGATAGGAAAACCGACAGATATTTTACACCATATGCAGTTTCAGGACTGGTTATTATGGATATATTGAACTTTGACGGGGCATGTGATAAAAACCCGGACGGTCGTATGGGTTTTGGCTGGGTGTTTCGCCTGGACGGCCAGTTGATCAACGGGAACGGTCAACGAACCCCAAAATCAGGGAACACTAATAATGTTGCCGAGTATACCGCACTGAAAAAAGGGCTGGAACACTATATCCGGCTGAATGGAAAAGGTCCCCTGCTGGTCAAGGGGGACAGTAAACTTGTCATCAACCAGATGGCAGGCAAATGGAAGATCTCCAATACGGCACTGCGCCAACTTGCCACACAGATCAATAAATTCATAGATAAGCATGATCTCATAATTAAATACGAATGGATACCCAGGGAGAAGAATAGCATTGCGGATAATCTTGCAGCACCAAAAGCATCTTCAAAACCATTGCCCCGGAACAGGTATGTGGCAGATGTCAGGCAGGCACCGATCCCGAAGAAGTTGCAGGAACATATCATCAAAATCAATCGTGACCCTTCGCCAGGATTTAAGGCCATGCTGAAATTGAAAGTTGGCGGTCGGGATATATTTTCCGGGAAACCGTTGTCAGAACTTGTGACCGAAGCGGGTCCTGATGTATCAAATATTGCAAAAAAACAGTTTGCGGATAATGAAGCAGCGCAGGCATCTGTGTTGAGGTGGATGTTAAGAGGCCTGGCGGTTGATCATGCAGTTCACAAGGTTAAGGTTGACCTGAAGGTTAATGCTAATGCCAGTTCAAAGCGCAGGGGCGTGCGTTGAAATCTGTTTATGGTTTTTGAATAGGAGTGCATAGGGCTGGAGACTGATGCGAGAGTTGTGTTTGACGATGATGATTATCGGATGGTGCTGAGTGCGCTCAAGTTTCGGGTGACAGGGAATCTATGGGATGTTGATACGCACCCTCTTTAGTGATCTCCGGGAGTTTCAAATATCCGGGAATCCTGCCATGAACACAGAATGTCTTATTCGAAATGACTGCCTGCCCTTAAAAATATTCAGTATTAACAGGCCCTGGGACAATATTATTTATAGAATCGATATGCTGCGGTATTTTTGTCCCAAAGCCATATTAACACGTTGTTATGATTTCCATAGGAATTTTGAATTGTTCCGGTCGCTTTGCGTCTTATACATGGTTGGAAGGTATACGATGGTTATGAGGGCTCAGGTAATGGTTTAATTATTTATTTGTTACCCCTTCATTTTTATAAAAATACAGGAAATCATCATTTTATAGGGGTAAAAATGAAGCCGCCAACATAATCGAAATATCAGGATATTCTTAACATTGAGTGTGCAAATATCAGACGGGATGAACGCCGCAGAGGATTAACAGGATGAAACAAGCCATTTGTATCTTGTTGGTCATATCCATTGATCCAAGCAATTCGATTGCATATTTAGTGATATATTCTACAAGCGTGATGTTATCCACACAATATTAAAAAGAAGGAAACATCGCCCCTAAAACATCTTCATCCTACTCCCGATCCCCATTTCAACCGCCCTCTCATATACCAGATTGGCAGTTGCCAGATCCTGTATCGCAAGCCCGGTCGAATCAAATATCGTGATCTCATCATCGCTCTCCCGCCCAATTCTGGCGCCTGCAATAACTTCTCCCAGTTCACAGTGAATATCCCCAGTTGAGATGACACCACTTGAGAGCGGCACATTGACCTCACCCGAATGTGATGCCTGCACAATATCATCAACCACGATCTTCGCGCGCGCCATGAGTTGAGGATCCAGTTCCTGCTTGCCCTTTGCATCCGCACCTATCGCATTGATGTGTGTACCTTCCTTCACCCACTCGCTTTTGACCACCGGACTGCGGACAGGCGTAGTAGTGACAAGAATATCGCAATCGCAAACCTCCCCGACATGCGGGGTTTTTATCAACTCACAGTCTACGATCCCTTCCATTTCTTTTTCGAACTCTTTGTAATGACTGATAACCGTGCTCGTAATCTTGACCTGTTCAATATCGAACACCTGTGCAAGTGCAAGCAACTGGGTACGCGCCTGGTTTCCGGCACCAACCATGCCCACTACCTTCGAATCCGGTCGGGCAAGATACTTTGCGGCAATACCACCTGCGGCTCCCGTCCTTATACCAGTAAGATACGTACCATCCATAACAGAAAGTGGCGCTCCGGTCCTGGTAGAATTTAACACAACAAGCGCCATGACAGTTGGCAGACCCACCGTTCGGTTCTCAGGATGCACATTTACGATCTTCACACCTGTTATATCCTGTTCCTCCAAAAACGAGGGCATGGTTCGAAGATCGCCGTTGTGCTTATCAAAATACAGGTACGTTTTTGGCGGCATCTGCACTTTTTTTAATCCATGCTGCTTGAATGCTTTTTCAACAACATCCATCGCTGCAGGCATATTCAATACACTTTTTACATTATTCTGGTTTAACCATAAAATATCCATAACACTACTACTCCTTTATGATAAATTGGTATTCGACATGTATAAATCTTACTGGCAATCTGATTGGTGTCAAACAATTTTCAATACCCGATCCTGCCCA
>DQIP01000060.1 GCA_020793565.1 Candidatus Methanovorans sp. | reverse complement strand
CAAGGGGAGATGAAACGTTTCCATGGGATGGCAAGGGCTAAATTTTGGGGCTTGGCAAAATTGAATGTTCAAGCGATTATTACTACAATTACTGTTAATGTGAAGAGATTTGCAAATGTAGTGGGTAGCGCAAGCTCTCTAAAAATGTGTTGAAATGTGGAGGAAAGGATGAAATAAAGAGCATATGATGGTGGATATTGGGTTGAAATTGGCGAATTTGGCCAAATATTAACAAAATGTTTTTATAAAGATGAAAACATGCACTAAGTGGGCTTGAGTGGATGAAAATTGCGGGCTAAAACGACGGTCTCTAATATGGATAATTCGATGTAATTTCTACCCTTGCGACATACTACATATACTATAGTGGCTATAGTAACATAATATGAATGCTACAACCACAATTCAAGTAAAAACAAATACGCGCAACACCTTACGTAAAATTGGACATATGGGCGATGACTATAACGCAGTTATTGAAAGGCTGATCGTTGAACACAATCGCAATAGCCTTGTAGAACATGGTAAGCAAATAGTCGAAGAGCGCAAAAACGATTTTGTCAATATAGATGACCTTTGATGTACTGGTTCTTCCAGACCTTTTTAATAATCTGCCATCTACCTTAAAGGAAAACATTAAGGCAGCAATTCGAAACTTAAATGATCCTTTCCCCGGCACTGGAAAAGGCGAAAAAAAACAAATCAAAGGTGCCGATGATGTTGCATATCGTTTAAGAGTTGGAAGTTTTCGCGTTTTCTATCGAATCGATAAAGAAGATCGTATCGTTTACGTATTTGATATTCTTACCGCAGAACAGGCACATAAAAAATATGGCAGGTTGTGACTTGACTTTATATTGTGGAAATATAATTTAAATATAATTTTAAGCCCAAGTTTCCTACCCAAAAATAAAAACTCCTATCATGTGGCTGCACGCTTCTAAATTTGGTACTATTTTATAACTGGTTTTTTACCAATTCCTTCAAACACACACCCATCCTTTTTTGAACTTATTAATAAACACATTTTCTAGAACAACTCAAACCCCGCACCACTGTCGATCAAATAACAGGTGCCATAGGCACACAGGCTGCATTCGGCAAGGACTGCATCGGGATACAGAAACGTACAATGGAATGTCTCAAAATTGGCGCGGTGGATGTCTCAAACCAGATATTCCAATGTGGATTCAAGATATTAGCATCCACGCCCACAAAGGAATATACATTATTTTTTTGTCGTCAACCATACTCACTGAATACTTATCGTCAGTGATGATGATCCCTACGTCCAGTCCAAAAGTATCCATTGCCGTAATGAGTCCGGCTTCTTCTCGCATTCTTGTCTTTTTGTCTTCCACATCATAAGAAACCTGTATCAATTCCGTGACCTCAAGACCCTGCTTTATCACAAAATCGACCTCGTTTTTGTTCTTCCAGTAGAATATCTCCTTGCCCCTGCGCCGGAGTTCAATGAAAACCACATTTTCCATCAACCTTCCGGTGTCCTCGGAAAACCTGAAAGATATCGCATTCCTCATGCCGCAGTCGATGAAATAGACTTTCTTTGGATTCCTGATCTGCTCTTTTAATGAAAATGCAAACTTATGTATATTGAATGACAGGTATGACTTTTCAAAATATGAAAAGTAATCCTTTATTGTAACTTCATTTACACCAATGAGTTTTCCAATCTTATGGTAACTCACAGCATTTGATATGTTGGTCAACAGGTAATAGGCGACCTCTTCCAGTTTATTCGCATGCCTAACCTCAAAGCGGGGTACGATATCCCTGTATAATATATCTTTATAATACTCTTTAAGGATCATTTCCCGCATGCCTTCCTCGATCTGAAGTATCTCAGGGAATGTGCCATATTTTAAGATCTGTGCGACATAATGCCGCAAAGTATCTTTTTTGCCATAATTTTTCTCATATATCGCCCCCACATCCGATGAAGTGAAAACATCTTCATCGTTCAATCGCAAGAATTCGGCAAGATTGAAAGGAAATACTTCAAACTGTAGGTTCCTTCCTGTCAGAAGTGTGGATAATTCGGATGAAAGTAAAGATGCATTCGATCCTGTGATAATGAATTTAATATTCTCTTCCATGTCATATTTGGATTTGATCCATTTTTCCCAGCCCGGAACACTTTGTACCTCATCGAGGAATAAAAAGGTCTTACCTTTTGGGTTTTTAAGTTTGAGATAATCGCCGTAAAGACCATCAAAGCCCTGTGGATCATTTCGTATCCTTACATATGCAGGGTCATCAAAATTAATGTAAAGTATATTTTCAGGTGGCTTATTCTCCAAAAGTGCATCGATCAGTTGATACAGCAAATATGATTTGCCGGATCTTCTAACTCCCGTAATGGCAAGAACATATTTAGTCTTAAGAAAAGGGACGATCTCTGATCTTACGTCCCGTATCACTCCGATCGTAAATTGCTCTTCTCTCCAGTGTCTGTTCTGCTTTATTAATATCTCTTCATAAGTCATCATCCATATTATAGTATGGATTATATTTAGTTTTTTCCTATTATACCATGGACAATTGGTACTTTATACATATTATACTATGGATAATTAGTAATTTATACATATTATACTATGGATGACGTTAAATAATCCATATTAGGTAACTCACAAATAATAATTTACCCATTTTCCCTCTCTTGATTCACATACTAATATTTTCATCAAGTGACAACTCGTAGAAATACTAGAGTCCCATA
>DQIP01000061.1 GCA_020793565.1 Candidatus Methanovorans sp. | reverse complement strand
AGTGGAATTTAATTTGTGGTATCAAGTGAAGAAACTGAAGGCTTTAGGCGAAATTAGGACGGGCTGAATAGTTACGAAAAGTAAAGGAATGCGATCATGTGTGCTACTTGTGTTGATGCTTATTATAAGTATGGCATCCCCGGCATCGGCATATGTTGATAATGGAGTAAAATGGCAATATGGATTTGCAATAGTTATCAAAGATGCCTCAATTCCGAGTGCGTGGTCAAATTCTCTAACTCAATCTATGTCTGCGTGGAATAATGCGGGTGCAGATTTCTACTTTTATTGGATAGGGGGGACTGACAATAAACTGTATTACAAATCACTTGGCGAAGGATCAACTCTTGCAATTGCACATAGGACATATGTTGGCGATTATATGATAAAATGTACAACAGATTTCAATAACGATCAGAATTGGTCCACCACAGGAGAAGCCGGAAAGTTTGATGTACAGAGTGTCGCTACTCATGAATTTGGGCACTGGTTAAGTTTGGGTCATTCAAGTAATACTGAAGCAACAATGTACCCAACGGTAGCAACAGGTGAAACAAAAAAAAGAACTCTTCATTCAGATGATATAGCAGGGATTATACACATTTATGGAGAATAAAAGGTGATAATTTATGAACATTAGAAATTGTACAAAACATGGAATTGTTGTACTTGGAGTTATTACTTTCTTAATGTTAAGTACTTTTATGCTAAGTGGTTTTTCACAAAATGTGATTCGCAATACAGTTGGACAAACTGATTATTTCGAAAGTAGCAGTAAAATTGAATTATCAAATGATGATAATGAACCCATAATCATTGTGGTTAGTGAATCGGTCATAAAATACACCTATGAAGATTTAAACAAATATTCTGATACGGTCCTTATAGGCACAGTTAAGGAAATATTTCCGAGCAAATGGAATACAAACGATGGAAAGAAACCGAATAAACCAGCGGTGGAGTTCGACTCAGATGACCTAATCTACACTGATGTCGTTATTGATGTAACCCGATATATCAAAAATCCATTGTCTTCCAACGAGGTTGTTGTGAGAGTGATGGGTGGGGTGGTTGAAAAAGATTCAATGGCAGACGATAGTGCATCTTATTTCAAACCAGATGAGAACGTTTTACTTTATCTAAGCGAAGATACATATCCACCTCTCAAGAATGTTGATCCTGACCATTTCGTAGTCACTGGATCATTCCAAGGTAAGTTTTCGCTAACTGATGATAGAAACGCTGTTGGATGGGATAAAACTATTAGTCAAGAGGAGTTGTTGAGCAAAATTGAATGTTGAAATTGTTGAATTGCATGGTCATTTTGCCTGTAAGAAATGGGGAGACATTGCCCCCATTTTTTCTTTTTTTGTTGAAAAAAATTAATCGTCATATGACAATACCTTCGCCATTAATCAGTATTACTTGACTTTGAAAGATTCCAAAAAACAACCACTTCCCCTATCTTTTCTGTTGCCACCAGAAATATTTAAATGAAATCCCCATAGCAGAGATGTGGGTATCATTATGTCTCAAGCTGCATTTCTAATTACGAAAAAAGAATGAATGAATTTGTTCAACGAGCTGGAACAGAAATGGATATTGGTAAAACCCTAACCCACAAGAAATTAGCTTTCCATAATTTATGTACTAAAATGGCAATGATTAAATGGATGAAGAATCTGAAGAACGTCTATTAAAAATTCTTTCGAATCCCATAAGAGCTACTATTGTCCGGAACCTGTACAAAGATAAATTATCTTTTACACATCTTATGCAGATTACCGAATGTAAAACAGGACAATTGAGTTTTCATTTAAGAAAACTGGATTATTTAGTAGAACAAGACGAGTTAAAAAGATACAATCTTTCGGATAAAGGGATTAAGGATGTAGCAGCCATCCTCCCTCATTTATCAAAAGTGGAACATGACGTTTCTGAAGAAGAGATCGAAGTGGGCTTTGCTTTCAAACTATTCGTAGAGTCTCTGGTACATCTAATGGGTAGTTGTATTTTTGCAGTAAAATATTTTATAACGCACTCATGCAAATACCTTGTTGGGATTTGTTCAAGGGGATTTGAATATCTTAAAAATCGAATTGCCAAATCCAGCTCGCATTTCGATATAATTAAAATTTTCTGGCAGCGTGCAATTGACAATATGAGATTGTTCAGTAAGAGGTTGAGTAAGATGACGAATGAAACTGTAAAGTCTTTGAAATCGCTGGTTATTGTGATTGTTAAATCAACGAAATGCTCGATGAATCCCATGTTTAGCTATTCACTTATGGTGATCGGACTTATGTTATTCGTACCGGCGGCATTTATGTCTGTTAACCCTCAATTCGATTCCTTATCGAATTCAGTGGCAGATATGGATGTTGGCAGGTCTTATATATCGATTGATCAAATGGCTCAGGCCAACCAATTTTATGAAATGGAATTACTCCCTAACCAGCAGCACTATCAACATAACTCGAATTCGACTTTGTATGAATCTATGAATTATATATATAAATTTGGCTATCCTATCACACCAGAGACCATAGATACATGGCGAAATGAATATGCTAAAAGAAAGATACAGTATATTGCAATACCTTCGCCACATTCGTTGTGATATAATATAGTTTTTGTTACATAGTCATCCCAAAATCCAGTGATTTTTTTCGTCTATTAACCAAACTTTTTTAACATATGAGTGCATACAACACCTTATGGGTCGGAATAGGGAATATCACGTCGCCAAAAAAATAAGTTTTGGTGATTTG
>DQIP01000062.1 GCA_020793565.1 Candidatus Methanovorans sp. | reverse complement strand
CAAACTGGAAGCAGGCGCCGGATGGGAAAATAATGAAGTCCGATGTAGCCATTGCCAAAAATTATCTGGGCGAAGCTCACATCAGGGAATTGAATCAAATAATTTCCGCATATCTCGATCTGGCGGAAAACAGGGCACAACGGCAGATTTTGATGAAAATGCAAGACTGGGGACAATTTATCCATAGTTTTTTGGAATTATCCAGCTACCCAATACTACAGGATAAAGGCAAAATCTCTGCACTGGAAGCGAAGCTAAAAGCCGAGCAGGAATATGAGGAATATCGGGTAATACAGGATGAAAATTATATTTCCGATTTTGACAAAGAGGTGTGGCGTATTAGGGAGGGAAAGGATAACGATGACTACAAATAAAAAATTACCCGACAATCAAATTACCGTTTATCAAGCCCCCGATGGGAAAATAAACATTGAGGTGCTGTACGCTAATGAAAACATCTGGCTTCCGCAAAAGCGAATGGCAGAGTTATTCGGATGTAGCGTAGGCAACATCTCATTGCACTTAAAAAAAATATATGATGAGAATGAACTTGATGAATCGTCAACTATCGAGGATTACTCGACAGTTCAGATTGAAGGAAATCGCGAAATTACCCGTACTGTAAAGTGTTATTCGCTTGAAGCTATCATCGCGGTGGGGTATAGGGTAAACTCGGAACGCGGTACACAGTTCAGGCAATGGGCAATATCAATTCTTCAGCAATACATCCATAAAGGTTTCGCAATGGACAGCGACCGTTTCAAGTATGGTTCCCGTTTCAGCACACGCTATTTTGATGACTTACTCGAAGAAATCCGGGATATCCGTTCCAGTGAGCGGATGTTGTATCAGAAAATTACTGATATTTACGCCACTTCTATTAATTATTCGCCAAAAGCAGAAGATACAAAACAGTTCTTTGCGACGGTACAAAACAAACTGCACTTTGCCATTACAGGACAGACCGCCGCGGAAATTGTAGCCGAACGAGCCAAGAGCGACAAGCCAAATATGGGATTGACATCATGGCGAAAAGGACCCGACGGTAAAATCATGCCAGGTGATGTTGCCATAGCAAAAAACTATCTGGATAAAACAGAACTTGATCATTTGAACCGTATAGTTACCATGTATCTTGACTATGCGGAATTACAGGCGGTTCGTAATAAGCCAATGTACATGAAAGATTGGACTGAAAAACTGAACGCCTTCCTGAAGTTCAGTGAATATGAAATACTCACCAATGCCGGACAAATCAGTCATGAAGTTGCTCTGGTTCTGGCAAGCAAAGAATACGAAACATTCAAAAAAGTTCAGGATGAGAAATATATTTCCGATTTTGACAAAGAGGTGTGGCGCATTCGGGAGGGAAAGGATAACGATGACTACAAATAAAAACATCCGGTTGCTGCAAAAACGAATGGCAAAACTTTTGATGTAGGGCGTAGCATTGTTACCAAGTTATATTCTCTTCCAACGAATTACAGAAAGATTCAGTGTGTCGGGATTTCCGACATACTGCCGAAGATGGTAAAATAAATCCAGCAAATAACGGGCAAAAAAGATGACGACGAATAAGATCACCGAATCCGAAATCGAACAATTAGCCATCGAACTCCTCGAACATCAGGGCTATCAATACATCTACGCCCCGGACATTGCCCCAGATAGCGAAACTCCGGAACGGAACAGATTTGAAGATGTGTTATTATTAGATCGCCTGCGCAAAGCCGTCGCCCGAATTAACCAAAAGATTCCGGCAGATGTGAGGGAAGATGCCATCAAGCAGATACAGCGTCTTAATTCGCCTGAACTTATCGCCAACAACGAGGCGTTTCACAGGATGCTTACCGGGGGAATAAAGGTAAGTTACCAAAAAGACGGAGCCGACAGGGGCGATCTGGTCTGGCTCGTAGATTTTAACGATCCTGAAAACAACGAATTTCTTGTTACCAACCAATTCACAGTCATAGAAAATAATGTGAACAAACGCCCCGATATCATTATTTTTATTAATGGTCTGCCTCTGGTGGTTATCGAGCTGAAAAACCCTGCCGATGAGAACGCAACCGTAAGGTCTGCATTCAAACAGTTGCAGACCTACAAACAGGCAATCCCATCTTTGTTTGCCTATAATGGTTTCATGATAATCTCCGATGGCCTGGAAGCGAAATCAGGTTCTCTTTCCGCCGGTTTCAGTCGCTTTATGGCATGGAAAAGCTCAGACGGCAAAGTTGAAGCCTCGCCTTTAATTGGTCAGATGGAAACTCTCATTAATGGGATGCTGAATAAAACAACTCTCTTAGACCTTATCCGGCATTTCATTGTATTTGAAAAATCTAAAAAAGAAGACAAAGACACTGGCGTTATAACTATTCAAACCGTAAAGAAGCTCGCGACCTACCATCAGTACTATGCCGTTAACCGGGCGGTAGAATCAACACTCAGGGCATCGGATTATGTTGCAGTGGAAGACTGGCAACATTTCGGCCTACATCATGACCCTCCCGAAAGTTATGACTTGCCCGGGGTGAAAAAACAACCCATTGGAGATAGAAAAGGCGGCGTGGTCTGGCACACGCAGGGAAGCGGCAAGTCCCTTTCCATGGTATTTTACACCGGTAAGATCGTCCTTGCAATGGATAATCCTACCGTAGTAGTGATTACTGACAGAAACGACCTGGACGACCAGCTTTTTGATACCTTTGCCGCTTCAACCCAAGTTTCCCACTTGAAAATTAAATTCGATATCTTGCGCCCCAGCGCATTTGCAATTTTAGCCGATTTTTGGTCGTAAA
>DQIP01000063.1 GCA_020793565.1 Candidatus Methanovorans sp. | reverse complement strand
CCACCAGATATATTCGCTGAACTTTTCACGTCACGCCTGTATGTGCTTCTGATTTCGAAACAACGAAAACTGGGTATATTAAATTTTGTGAAATCCCTATTCCATATCCGGCAATTATCGTTTTGAGTTGCGTACCTGCTTACCGATCATCTCATCCAGTTTATTGATAAACTCATTTTTTGCGGTTACTGGAATAGTTGCACCTGCCGCAATATCATGCCCGCCACCCCCGCCACCAACTTCAGCTGATACTTTAGACATTGCCTCTGATAAGTTCAACCCCTTTCGTATCAGGTCCTGCGTACCGCGTGCAGATACCTTGACTCCATCATCCGTATCCGCGAATGCGATGATCGGAAGACTGCGGTCGCTGGTTATTGATGTACTCATGCCTGCGATAATTCCAACAATGGTCTCCCGTATTTTTGACCCTGCATCAAAGTACTGGAGGTTTGTAAGTTTTGTAAGTCCCTGTTCTTTTACGAACATGAGACCGTTTACAAGGTTTTTCCTGTGCTCGCCCAGAAGAGTACGTGCCTCGTCGTATGCACCTTCGCGATCACCCATGCACACCGCAAGCCCGATATCGGCATGGTCATAACGTGCCGTGGCATTTAGCAATGTAGAGTATTCGGATGCATCCCGCATCTCTGTTCCTTCGTCTTCTTTTAATAAGGTATAAACCTCACCGATCAAACGCTCGATCTTGTAAGGTTGAAGTCCAGCACCCAGGCAATACTGCACAAGTGCAGATATAAATTTCTGCTTTTCATCCAGGTTATATTCAATCCATCGCCTCCAGCGTTCATCTCCGTTTACCCTGGTTACATGCTTTTTAAGAAAGTTTATACAGGCATCCTCATTTCCAGTAAGCCCGGGAAGGTAGGGGTCTGATGCAAATTGCAGGAGCTTGAATACCTGACGTGTCTGCTTGCCAAAGAGTGTGAGGTCTTTTTCAAATTTGAGAACATTGCTGCTTGCCCCTTCCTCAAGGATCAGGCGGTTTATGCCGGTAAGGTGTCCCTTTTTCATGTGCTGGAGATCACCCATTGCCCCAACTATCGCAAGGTCGGCAAGGTCGCGATTGTCACCAAGAGCATTGGCTAATATGTAGGTCGTTCCCGCCCCGCTCAATTCATACGAACCGTTCGCACCGAACAGGTGCGGATTGAGATGGTTTTTCATCTCGCCTCTTGGCTGGTGATGGTCTGATACAACAGCGTTAATGCCATGCGATGTTATGGATTCGAGCATACCGCTTCCAAGGTCTGTGAATATCACAAGTTCATGATCCTGGCCTGCAATTCCAGCAATGATCGTATCGTCCAGTTGTTTAACAAAACGCGTGGAATAATCAGTACCCATACGACCAAGCGCAGTACAGATGATGCCTGCTGCTGTGAGACCGTCAGCATCAATGTGGGATACGATATGTATGGAACTGTGTTTTTTAATCTCCCCCGCACACTGCGCTGCACGTTCCTTCATCTGCTGCATTGTTTCTGGCATATCCTGTTCACCTGTTTTCTTTATAACTAAAATTCAGTGGTCACCCACAGGGCATTATACAATAATACGTTCTCCCCCTCTCCATTTTGCAGGGTTTATGATATACATTGCACCTTTCCTTTCTATCTCCGGATAATTCCGGATGTCATCTACAGCGATCTTGACCACGCCATCTGCACGATACAGCCTTTCAAGTTCGATCCACGGTATGATATGGGCTTTGCGGGCGCATCCTGCTCCCATCCGCAGTTCCACTGCTAAAAAACCAGTGCGCCCTGACTTTTTCAGGTAATCGGATATACGTACGATCTGGTGCACTCCATTTTTGTCTACAGTAAAGTGCTGGGTGAAATATAAGGCATTTGCACCTTTTTTAACGGAAATGCTCTTGCACTCGATCCCTAAGTAATAATCAGGGTGCAGGGAATCCACCAATACGTCCAGGAACTGCGGTGTGAACCTGTGCTGTTTGAGGCGGTGCGAGATACCTTTTATGCCGGTTTGCCCAAAATATGCGTTAAATGATTGTACCAGTACTCTTTCAAATTCAGTCATGTGTCGCTCATTGGATGTTTTAGTGCCAAATGTCCCTGAATGGTATTAAATTTTGCTTTATGGTATTATATCTTCGCTACATCTGTGATGGCTATTTGGAGACTTTTTAATATATTCCGGATAAATGGATTCTGGCAAAAAAGATTCACCGCAGAGGACGCTGAGATGCGCAGAGGGGGCTTATTTTTCTCTGCGTGCCTCTGCGCTCTCTGCGGTTTTCCGAACCATTCCAGGAGATAATAAAAAGTCCCGCTATTTGGCCTGATTGTAAAAACTGCAACCTTTGCCATGAGTGTTCTGGTTTTGCCTGTGCCTGCGGATGCGAGTATGGGCATTGGCCAGTAATGGTTCTGGATGGCCTGAGTTTGTTGGGCACCTAAATTCACATCTGTCTGTTTTTTTCTATGTCTTTTTTGGTGCTCATTATTCCACTATCTGCATTCAAGGGCAACAGACTTATTTCAGGCATGAAATTATTTTGTTAAGCCGCATAAGCCATTACGATCAATCGTCAATTGTGGGAACATGAGATGGTTGCAAAGGACACCATATATGGCTTTGAAAATCACAGATAATATTTGGACATTGAACGAATTATTAATATTCGGAGTGCCTGTTCAGTAATTTGGGGACACAACCCAATGCTGGGTCGTGTCCATGAGTTATTGAACCGGCACCCTAAACGTTAATAATTCTTTAAATGTCCAGACATGATCTGTAAGTTTCTGAGCCACAGCTGGTGTCCTTTGCAACCATTT
>DQIP01000064.1 GCA_020793565.1 Candidatus Methanovorans sp. | reverse complement strand
GACATTCTGTCACGCCGGTATCCCCACTTATCGTTACTAAACTGCCTCTCGGACTCAGTTCTTCGATTAGCGATTCTCTCCAACACGCGCGGATCAGTAATCTCCACGTAATCTGGATGAAATGTTTTTCCTTTTTCAGTTTTAATAAGTTCCTTATTTCCGAAATCGCGAGTTTGGATATACGCACTTATCCCAGATTCACTGCAAAAATCGTTATTAGCCGCACTATCCATACCCTTATCAGTGGATAATATCTAAGGATTAAATCCATATGTCTCGTAGAAATCAGTAAGAATATCTCTCAACAACGGATTTTCATTTGCACTGCCTTTATAACATTGAACCAGCATGGGAAGACCATATTCGATATCCGTCAACTTGAATGCTAAAAAACCAATACCCTTAATGTAGTTACCATGTACATACAATCCAGCATCAGTATCCGTATATTGTTTCGTTTCTTTATTTTTGTATGGGCTGGTATTTGATTTAATTAATGTACCATCCACTCCAACCATCCTGCCTTTCATCAAGCCGAGTGATATACACTTCTTTACCATATCTGTAGTAATCTCCCTGAAAACTTCAATGCCGAACTTATCTGCAGCTCTGCTGATAATTGTTCTAGTGAGAATCCTGTTAGATGCAAATCCACACACCTCTGCAAACCTTTCATTTTCGTGCAATTGTTCTATAAGATCAGTATAAGTTCTAATGCGTCGCTTGCACATGAATATATGTGCTTTTAAAACGCTTACGAGATTATAATCTTGGGTTTGAATGCCGTATTTTTCTTCAATTTTATTTACAACGTCCCAGTTATAAAACAGAAAAAGGTGATGGAGATCACCTTTATAACCTGGAAAATTAGAATACGCGACATTTTCGATTTCTGAGAGTTCTCCGGCATCGATTAATTTGCAAACGGGTGTTTTTAAGTTCGGAATATATTGATGTACTCTATCTTTTATTTTATCTAGAAGATTTTGAAAATCTGATAATTTTTTCTGTATACCTGTTTTCACATTATGAAATATTTTATTCATCCGTGATATTATGCGTGTTTTAATACATTTACTCTTCTTTTTCGCAAACCATATAGCAGATGGTTTACAATCTTTGATTGAAGAGGATGATTTTGTATAGAAATCGGATATTTGTATTTGGATATAATATCCATCCTCTGTGAAGACTTGAATCATCTTGGACTCCTCCATTATTGCACAATAATGTGTTTGCTAAGATAATAGAGGAGTTCAAGACAAATAAACCTTTATTTTGTGTTGAAATCGAAAAGTATATATGTGGCTTTAAATTGGATTTTAAAGGGTATACTTAATTTATTGGTTAAAAGAGGGGAGAAATCACTTGTAAGCAAGAAATTGAGTTTAATTAGATTCGACTCTCATTCCCCATAGTAACTTCGGAGCTATTACTCCAATAAGAAGTGCGCTATGAGCTCTACTCGATGATACAAGTGGTTCCCCCTATCCTGTAAATCATGTTCATCCCGTCTGATATTTACCTAATCAACACTAAAATCAAACCGTTATTTACCGAGAATTACACATAGAGCAGAAATACCCCGAGCAGGAAAAAGACTAATAACTGATAGAACCTAATGTTGATTTGTGATGGGAATATGCCTGTATCTGTAGAATTACCAAATGAATTTCAAGGTGTTTATGAGCACGTTTTTAAGCAAACCCCTGCGGAGAGTACTATGCAACTTGTAATTTATGAACTGCGCAGGCAGCTTGCTCAATATACATTGATGATTCGTAAATTTAGTGAGAAATATAAAATGAGTTTTGATGAGTTCAAGCAAAAGAACATGGTTGAACAATTCAATCATTCTTTTGATGTGGAAGAAGATTATTGTGATTGGGAACTCGCTCTTGATGGAGTCGAGACTATCAATACTGAACTTAAAAAGCTCGCGAAGTACATATGAATTTAAACGGTTTTATTGAAGCATTGGAGTTGGCTGCTTCAAAATACATGATAACACCACGAATAATGGTGAAAACTGATAATGCGATCAAAGCCAGAGTTGAGATCTCGGATAACATCTATGTACAGTTCTACCATCACCAGATAACAGGAACATCAAATTTTGTACTTGTTGGCTGGAACCGCAGGTTGTACGGCAGAGATTCAGTAGGAGGCAAATGGCATCGACACCCTTTTGAAGATACGCAGGAACATGACACAACAGGTGATGGTGCGAATGAGGTCGGACCTGAGGTGTTTTTGGATGAAGTGTTCGATATATTATTAAGAGAAGAGTTGATCTAATCTCGGCATCTACTTTAGTAACAATACTCACCAATGCCGGAAAGGGCAACCGCCAAAAGAGAGGTCTGGATTTTCGGTGGTCAGGTCCGTGCAGAGTTTACATGAACTGCGGCGGTAGGCACCAAGATCATAAATTGGGGAACTTTTTGTGTTTTTCTTTAACATCGTGTGGATAACATTGCTATTGAGGGATACGCCGCCAAATGTGCAATCGCATTGCTCAAATTAATGGACAGGATCAACAAGATGCGAGTGACGCGCCCCATCCTGTAAATTCGATTCATCCCGCCTGATATTTGCTCGATCGGTACTGTGGTAACTCACAAAAAATATATATATACAGACCTGTATATATACAGTATGGTATGTCTGACAAAAAAAGAAAAAGCCCTTTTTACGAACAGGGAAGCAGAGATCGAACAGATCAATAAGGCGATCAAATTACTCAAAAATGGATATCCTAAAAACATTTCATTGTTTGGATGTAACTATTCAGCCACCCTATAAACCGTTTATTCTTCAAAAAACACCAAAACCGAAAATTCAATATACAATGACCTCATCGTAAATTAATAATTCGA
>DQIP01000065.1 GCA_020793565.1 Candidatus Methanovorans sp. | reverse complement strand
TCAATCTGTGAGTCTTTTCCTCGCATGGATGCTTTCCTGTCATGCAGAATTGTTCAAAATACCTGAGCCACTGAGGATATTCTGGCGCGGATTTCACAAAATTAACCAGATTTTTAACCTGTTTTGTCGTTATTTCATTCAGTTCATGCTCCATTGTGCATGCATCCCTCTCAGCAATTTTTTCAGGCACTTTTATAATCTCTAGAAAAGCCTTCAGGGTATCGTGCCGATCCTTTATGATCAAACCGATCTCTCTCCCTTTTTCAGTCAGTGTTATGCCGTCGTATTTCCTGTACACAACAAAACTCATTTTATCAAGTTTCTTGACCATTTCAATAACGCTTGGCGGCTTGACATCCAGAGCGACTGCTATGTTCTTTATTCTGGCATATCCTTTATCTTCTGTGACATTGAGAATAGCTTCAAGATAGTCTTCACCTTTTCGAGTTAGCATACTTAATACCTTAACTAAAAGCTTTTAATATTTTCATTGAAATTTATAGAGTTACAGAGTTACAGAGTTCTTTAGGAAAGGAACTGTTCACCCTTCATTGTCAACGCATACATTTTTGTTTGCAAACCGTTTTTAGAGCCGCAGCATTTTTCGCACAGGTTCGAAGTCTGGCAAGAGCATTGCAACCCTGTTATTTCCAGATATCCATCACTTGTAAGGAAATCGATCATCGCCAGGAGAGTGGATATATTCATATCCAGCTCTTTGGCGAGCGCGTCGATAGTACCTCCTTTCACAACTCCTGATAGTACCTTCTTCATCGCAGCCATACTAGTATCACCTTTATATCTTCTATTTTCTTTTGTAGATGTAATAGACCACCACGAGTGAGAATGGCAGCAATAACACTGCCGGCGTATAAGGCGGTGCATACGTTCCAATGAATCCATTGAGTGTGTTGAACCATGGCCCATCCTCACCGCCAGGTATTGATTCTGTGATCATCGCAAAGATATCACATCCTGCCATGATCCAGATCAGTATGCTTCCCATCACGATCTTTGAAAACTGATGGATATCTTCAAAATTCCGGATGCCGGATAGATAGAAGAGTCCGGCAGACAGCATAATAAATCCGCCCCATACACCTCTGAACAGGTCACCTGGTATCTCAAGTATCCCGAAGGCGAAACTACCTGCTCCCATTGTGACCAGTATATCTGCAATGCCGAATGCCGTGGTGATTATGCCAAGTATGGCAAAGTAGATGGCAGCAATTGATCTTTCAGCCATTTACGCCACCCCCAGCAGTATCCCTATCAGGTGTATCAGACCACCATAGAGGAAAACCACCACAAAAAGAACAGCCAGAGCTCCTAACATCTCTTTCACCCCTTCCTTGATCATCATTGCAAACGTTGCCACGCACGGGAAATATATCGAGACAAGTACTACTGCCGAGATCATCTGGTATGGCGTCATTTCGATTACGGACAGCTGTGCAACTGCAAGGTCTTTTCTTAAGAATGCTGCGATCAATGGACCAGCGGTCGCCTCTGGTACGCCGAACCAGAGGACAAAGACCGGCGAGAAAACATTACCAACCCAATCGATAAACCCTACAAGATAGAGAACATTCACGATCCCGCAGCCGAGCAGTACGAAGGGAAGCGCAATCTGGAAGGCGCAACTCGGACGAGGGCACTGATAAATAGTGCACTTACTCTCTTCTCTAAAAGTTGTCGGGGGTACAGGGTACTGATTAGAGGATTTGTAAGGATATTCGCCTTCAACCTAACTTTATTTGGGTATAGTATTTCTGAACCTAACCACCTACGAAGATATACCTTAAAGGAGGTATGTTATGAAACAAACAAAACAAAAAAAGAGCCTGAATGCTCTTGCAGTACAAACGATGCTATTGATCATGATCATTTCGTTGATCGTACCTGCTGTAGCATCAGAGAACCAAGAAAAATACGGCATACTTGTCATAGCACACGGAAGCCCGAGCGAGAGCTGGTGCTCCCCTGTACGGGATGCAGTCGCTGAGGTAGATCTGCCATATCCGGTCGAACTCGGATTCCTCGAATTTGTACCGAATGAGACGATCAATGATGCTGTTGAGAGACTAGATAATGCCGGTGTCACAAAGATTATTGCTATACCGCTATTTATCTCATCACACAGCAGCCATATCCAGGAGATTGAGTATGTGGTTGGACTGAGAGACACACTTCCGATGACAGCTGAGCACGTCGTTGTCGTGGGCGTGAAGATGGAGCGGACGGTCGCTTCGAAGGACAATCAGTACGTAATATCCTATATGCCGCTTGAGGCTGATGCTGACGGAAGTATGCAAGCAACTGGGCACCCGGGAGATGAAGAAGAAGAGGAACTTGTACCGATCGATACCGATGCAGATATCATCCTGACCGGTGCGATGGATGACCACTGGCTTACAAAAAAGAATTTTCAATAAAATACGATAAATTAGTAAAAGACAATATTATTTCTGATACGGACAATAATATTATCAAAATAAAAAATGAATTAGATTTAATCGGAGATGACCAAGAACTTCTAAACAGTTATTTGGATTATTTATCTTATCAGATCGATCCGACCAATAAATTTGAAATAATTCCGATCGGAACTGAAAATATTAAAGATAAAGCTAAAAAAATATTTGTCTTAAAATTAAATTATTACTATCTTAAAGCTTCGAAAAATAATTCTGGTCGAAGTATTATTATTAAATTGATATTAGATGAAAAACCATCAGGATCGGAGATAGGATCGTTGATATTAGATTATTGTGATACTAAGGATATAGCTCAAGAAGAAAAAAATGAGATTCTCATGGCATTATTAAAAGGAGAATTCTCAGATCTTATAAAATCTAAAGCCAGGAAAATAATAAGACAGAAATAA
>DQIP01000066.1 GCA_020793565.1 Candidatus Methanovorans sp. | reverse complement strand
TTATCGTATACTGGAGAGATGTGAAATTGGAAAGTTGGGTCTGAAAGGGGATAAATCCCGGATATTGAAACTTACGACCATGACAGATGCGCAAAAAAACATTTTAGAGATGTTCAATTGCAAATATTTGGGAACGAACAATCACTTGAAATCGATTGGGGTCAAGAAGATGTAGAACAGATTTGAAAATTGATGCAGTCCACCGATAGCTATTTTATTTCATAGTGACGAAGATGGGTCATAATACGGAAAATGTGGTCTTAATGGGGCCACCGGGTGTGGGAAAGTCTCATCTTGCAATTGGTATGGGGATTGAGGCTGTGAATGCAGGATTTAAGGTTTATTTTGTTAATGCAGGTGCCCTTGTTGAGGGATTGAAAAATGCAAATCTGAATGGGATACTGGAAAAGAAACTGAAGGCTTTGGCAAAATATGATGTGCTGATCATTGATGAGATGGGATATTTACCGTTTGATCGAGAGGGAGCTCATTGTTTCTTCCAGCTGGTTTCAAGAAGGTATGAGAGAAGTTCAATGATCTTTACTTCCAATAAGTCGTATGGGGAGTGGGGGGAGATATTCCATGATCATGTTATTGCTGCAGCGATTTTGGATAGAATATTGCATCATTGTACGACTATCAATATTAAGGGCGAAAGTTACAGGCTGAAGGAACGTAAGAAGCATGGGTTGATAAATATGGAGAAGTGATTGATTATTTTGGAAATTGTGGAGGAAACGCGAAGGATAATTATATATATTGGTGGGGAATTTTAAACCGCCATAAGTGGGGATTTTTACACCGCCGTTGACACTGGACAATGCAAGGTATAACTATGCGAAAGTTACAAGAGATTTTGCAGAAGAAAATAGCATCTTGCTACTGTTTTTGCCACCTTATGCACCAAACCTCAATCTTATTGAAAGATTATGGAAATTTACAAAGAAGCATCTGGTAAATAACACCTATCACGAAGATTACACTCAATTTGTCAATGCAACTGACAGTTTCTTTAACAATTTGAGTAACTATCAACAAGAGTTATCCAGTCTTTTTACACAAAAGTTCCAAATTATACATACGGAGTAGTATAACATAGATTGATCCACATAACATCTTGACAAACATAGAAATGTACCTAGTGTCACGTCAATAGCATAATGTCGTAATATATATTAGATATAACCTTCATAATCAATCTATGAGGATTGAATATGAAGAAATACATCGTGACACTAACCAAAGCTGAGCGCGAAACTCTTATCGCACTCACTTCCAAAGGCAAACATAAATCTCAGAAAATTCTCAACGCTCTGATTCTACTTGGGTGTGATGAGGGTGAACATCAGACGAAACGTTCGACCAATGACGAAATTTCCCGCATCCTGAATATTAGTATGAGAAAGATCGATCGTGTGAAGGAGCGTTTTGTCATGGAAAGTATTGAGGTTGCCCTAAACGGAAGAAAAAAGAACCGTATCTATGATAAAAAAACTGACGGCGATTTTGAAGATCATTTGGTTGCAATTAGTTGCAGTGAACCACCCGAAGGTTTTGCGAGATGGTCATTGAGATTGTTAGCCGACAAGGTTGTCGAGCTTAATTATATTGATAGCATTTCCCATGAATCTATACGTCGTATTCTAAAAAAAACGAAATCAAACCTTGGCGACAAAAAGGTTGGATAATTCCACCAGCGCAAAATGGTAATTTTGTTGCAAATATGGAAATGGTGTTGGATGTGTACAAACGTCCCTTTGATCCACTACATCCAGTTATATGTATGGATGAATCCCCAAAGCAGCTAATTGCAGAGACAAGAATTCCAATACCTGCTTCGCCGGGGCAACCAACTAAACATGATTATGAATACAGACGTTGCGGAATGTGCAATGTTTTCATTGCTTGTGAGCCGTTGACATAAAGCGCATGGTGAAGATTACCGAAAGTAAAACCAAACCGGATTGGGCTTTTTTTCTGGAAGATATCGCAAATCAAAACGAAGGAGTAAAAAAATGACGCTGGTGATGGATAATTTGAACACACACGTTCCAGGATCGCTCTATGAAACATTTCAACCAGATAAAGCAAAGGCAATATTGAATCGATTCGAGTTTGTGTACACCCAAAAGCATGGCAGTTGGTTAAACATGGCTGAGATTGAGTTGAATGTGCTTACGAGGCAGTGTTTAAACAGAAGAATAGATGACATCGAGTTTGTCAGGAAAGAGGTGATGGCATGGGCAGAATCCAGAAACAACAAAAATGCGAAAGTTAATTGGCAATTCACAACTGAGGATGCTCGGATAAAATTATCTCGGCTTTATCCGACATTAGAGAGTTGACCTGACACTAGGCCATTTTCACCTTTCAACCTGATAAATTCGGTGAAACTTAAGATCGGGAGCTGGTAGGGGAATATCCTACCGCCAAGGGGTCCTTCTGCTTTTGTTTTCAGGAAAAGTTTTGAATATGCTCTTTTCAAACTTATGCATAATATTTACCTATATGTATGTATCATTCCAAATCATTTATCTCAAAATTTAGAAAACCACAATCTTACGACATCATTTTCTGTTTGTGAAAAAAATTGTTTTCAAATATACCTGCGGAAAGTGCGTAAATCTGAGTGTTCGGTTTTTTGAGGTTATTCATATCCAAATTTTTAAAAAATGCAAACGAAGCGTTCACCCACTCGAAAACCTTTATCACCGAATCTTAAGCCCAGCGCCTTTGCCCTTTTTGCCCCCCCTCGCGCCTATTGTATGACTCATCATGCGCTGTCCGGGATTTAGAATTGAGCAGGACACCACATAATTTAGTGTAAGTATCGAACTATAAATACTTAAAGATTAAAAGCGAATCACATTAACATGAAACTCAACATTTTATG
>DQIP01000067.1 GCA_020793565.1 Candidatus Methanovorans sp. | reverse complement strand
TGCTTCTTATGATGAAGATCTAGAAATGTATGAAAATGTAATTATAGAAAAAAGTGACATAGTGTCAAATAAGTAAATTAATAAAAAATAATCAATAAAATCTTTAAACATGAAAAAAATATCAATTCTTTTAATACTTGCAGTAGTGATGATTTCATTTACAGCATCAGCTCAAAAATTAGTAAGCTCAAAAACACATTTTAAATTCTTTTCATCCACTCCTGCAGAGGATATTGAAGCTAATAATTATAAAACAGTAAGTACTCTAGAAAAAAGTAACGGAAAAATTGTTTTCTCAGTACCAATGCAAAGCTTTGAATTTGAAAAAGCATTAATGCAAGAACATTTTAATAGTAAAAAATTTTTAGATACTAAATCAAATCCAAAATCAAAACTAACAGGAAATATTACAAATATTTCTGAAGTAAATTTTGAGAAAGACGGTTCCTATTCTGTTAATGTTGAAGGAGAACTAACTATCAATGGTGTTTCAAACGCAATTAAAGAAAAAGCAACTGTTACAGTAAAAGATGGTAAAGTATCTATGAAATCTAAATTGAATATCACCTTAGCAGATTATCAAATAGCTTTCAAAAAAGGGAAACCTTCAACAAATATTGCAAAGACGATTGAAGTTACTATGGAAGCAATTTATTAATTTTAAAAATTATTAGTTGCTAATTGCGGAAACAGGAATTGAAGTAAAAACAATTATTTTTTTAGAGCCTAAAAAGAAATAATTGTTTTTACTTGATTAAAAAATATTTTATCTTTTAAATGAAAACCTATTGTAAGCAAAATCTGAAGGGAATAAAAAGTTTGATATTCCAATTATCAAATAAGCAATATACTCATCAAGCCAAATTGCTGTCAGAAGCAACCATTGGACAACACGTTAGACATATTTTAGAATTTTATCAAAGTGTTTTTAGTGGTTTAGATACAAAAATCATTAATTATGACAATAGAGAAAGAAATCTAATGATTGGAACCGATAAAGGCTTTGCAATTGAAACTATTGATTTTATCTGCACTAGATTAGCCTTCGATATTTCTGATGAACTATTGGTTTTAGAAGGTAATTTTAGTGATAATGAAGCAAATGAAATTCAAATTAAAACTACTTTGTTTAGGGAATTAGCTTATTGTTTAGAACATAGTATACATCACCAGGCACTAATAAAAGTGGGATTAATAGAATTGAATAAATTATCCTTAATAGATGATACTTTTGGTTTGGCCCCTGCTACAATAAGATATAGAAATTTAAATACAAAGTAACTTTGTATTACATAAAGCATTATAAATTTTATACGATTAGATCAATTCCTCAAAATAAATAGTTAGGGTTTTGAGGAAACCAAGGAATTATTCCTCAATTTCCAAACGTCCTCCTTTTAATTCTTAAAACCCGGTATTTTTTTTAAAACATTGTAGTATCAAGATTTCTATTTTTCAAATTGAGATTTTTCAATAGCAATTTAATTTCATTCATTTCACTTTTAAGATTTGCTATATCCTGTTTAGTAGCAGGAAGCATTTGAGGAGCAAACATTTTTTGAACACCATAGGTTAGAGCATTGGCAGAAGCTACACCAATTGCGGCATTTGTAACCGAACCAGTATTAATATTTTCAGAACCACTTTTAACGGATAGTTTTTCAATTTTATCTGTTAGTGTTGATAGTTTACTTTCCAGATCAGCTGGAATTGACAATCCCTTTTCTTTTGTTCTTATGGATGTACTATCCTTTTCATAATGTCCGGGACTGTATTTGTACCGGTTTCTTTTATAACTTGCAAGTGTTTTACAACTACTTGTACAATACAAATGATTTTTTCTTCTTGGAGTGAAATATTCTCCACAATGCTTACATGATTTTTCTTTTTTCATAACTAAATGAGTTAAAATAGGTTTAATTTAATTTTTTGAGACTAATTTTTATTTATTAATGCTTTAGTAATGTTTATACATTTGGATCAAAACCCTCAAAATACAGTACTCAGGGTTTTGAGGGTTTTAAGGGTTCTGAGGGAATTAACCCTCGTTTCCCTTAGAACCCTCAGTTCCCTCAATTCCCTCATTGGCATTAAACTGAGGGTTTATATATTTTCCATTGCTTTCCCGGTGTAATAGATTGGCTTTGACAAATTTTGTAATATAACCCTCTGCTGTTTTATGTTGAATGTTTAAATCATCAGCCTTAGCCAAATATTCTTGTTTTGAAAATTCAACAGGCAAACTCTCTAAAAAACGTTCCTTACGATTACTACGTTTTGATAATTTTGTTTCAACAGGCAAAGCATTAAATACTTTGGAACTGTGTTTAATCAAAACAGAAACCATTTCCAATACATTGTCAAAATCAACATCTTCACATACTCTTGTTTGATTGACATCGCCATCCTCTTTGATTCGTAAAGCAGTAAATATCATAGCTATTCTAAAAGCAATTATACCCATTCTACGTACAGAAGCAATGTAAGCTTCCGATTGAATGTTTAAATATTTAGTCTGAATATTTTCAAAAACCTTATTAAACTTTTCCTGTTGCTGAATGGAAAGCGTAACCTGAATTTCAGGATTGTTTTTTAATGTTTTATAAAACTCTAAAAACTCTTCACCCAAAGCCGAATAATAGTCACTTAAACCATTGGAAGTATTTACGGCAAACACATTTTTCCATATTGGTTTAATATTCATATAATAAAACATAAACCGGCTAAACAAACCATTTTCAGCATTTGGGATCAAGGTGGAAACCTGATTGGGAGTACCGGATAATACCGTAGAAATACAAGGATCTTCAATATCAACATATTCACGATCCGTTCTTCTATAGTAACTTATAGTTTCATGATGAAAGGCTTTACGGAAACCATCACTGTAATTACCATAATCACTTTTAAAAGCCTGAGCGAGTGTATCACCTTCCGTTTCAAATATTAAACCCTTTCCCTCATTATCTGACAACAATTGAAAGACACCAGTTGTGCTATTAT
>DQIP01000220.1 GCA_020793565.1 Candidatus Methanovorans sp. | reverse complement strand
GCACAAAAAAATGAAAGAATCCCTTGCAGGGATATTTTATATTTTTGGCAAATAAGAAGTAGACCAACTTTTTTTACAGCCCTTTTATATATAAAAAATACACATCATATCACTATATATTTAAAGTACCATCGAAACCAAATGAGAGTCGTGCAAACCATGCTTAACCTACTGAAAAGATCACTGGCAGAAGCCCCCATAATAAAAAGGGGGGAATATTACTACTTCATACACCCAATATCAGACGGAGTGCCCATACTTGATCCTGAATTAATAGGAGAAATTTCTGATCACATACTGGGTATCGCAGATACGGACATTGACCGCATACTCACAATAGAAGCCATGGGAATACCGATCGCGACTGCGCTTTCGTTAAAGACAGGTATTCCATTGTCAATCGTAAGAAAAAGAAAGTACGAACTCGATGGTGAAGTGGAACTGTCACAGAGCACCGGATATTCTAATGGCGAGTTGTACATCAATGGGATCGTCAAGGGTGATCGTGTATTGATCGTAGATGACGTTATCAGCACTGGCGGAACACTTCATGCTCTTGTGAAAGCCTTGCATGGTATTGGTGCTATAATATGCGGTATAATCGTTGTGATCGAACGTGGAGATGGCTCATCCAGATTGGCGGAATCGGGTATTGACGTTACTGCGCTTGTTAAAATTGATGTGAATGAGAACGGGATATCTATTATGGGGGTATCGGGTGAGTAGTGGTGAAGCGTTCGATTTCCAGATAGGTCGTATCATTGGCATAATAACAAAAAGCGGTGCGAAGGTTGTTGGGCTCCAGTTCCCGGAAGGGTTCAAAAGGCGCGGTCCGGACATTTCGTTAAAGATAGAAGAAGCAACCGGTGCCAGAACCATTATTTCGGGAAATCCATGTTTTGGTGCATGTGATATTGATGCTGCTCTCGTGGACAGTGTTGAACTTATGTTCCATTTCGGACATGCTGAACTTGATGATACGAAATTGTGCGAAAATATATATTTTATTGAAACGCGGTCAAATACAAATGTCAGTGCTGTTACTAAAAAAGCGCTCCTAAAATTACGCGGGCAGCGTATCGGCTTAATCACAACAGTCCAGCATGTGCATAAACTAAATGAAGTGCAGGAAATTCTGGAACAGGGTGGTAAAACATGTGTTATAGGGGAAGGGGACAGCAAGATCGCATATCCTGGGCAGGTACTTGGCTGTAATTTTTCAGTTGTGCGAGTCAAAGACCAGGTGGAGTGTGATGAGTACCTGTATCTCGGAAGCGGCGAATTCCACCCGCTTGGTGTTTCACTTGCTACAAAGAAACGTGTGGTTATTGCAGACCCGTTTACGGATGAAGTGCGTGAAGCAGGCCAGTCGAGGATATTGCGCCAGCGCAGTGCGGTTATTGCAAAATCACTTGATGCAACGATTTTTGGAATATTGGTCTCTACTAAGAACGGGCAAAACCGGATGGAACTTGCGCTTTTTTTGAAAGAACTTGCAAAGAAGCACGACATGGATGCACACATATTATCCATGGATATGATCACCCCTGAACAACTCCTGCAATTCAAGGTAGATGCATTTGTAAATACTGCATGTCCACGACTTGCAGTGGATGAGGTGGGACGGTTTCATGCCCCTATGCTCACGCCTCAGGAGTTTGCGATCGTACTTGGTGAAAACGTATGGGAAGAGCTTGTTTTTGATGAGATATTAGGGGATTAGAAGCACAAAATGAAACAGCGAAAACTTGAGATATTGCTCGAACGGGTAGAAGGTTTTGATTCGCCTGATGTCACACTTGAGCAGTATGCAACCCCTGCAGTACTTGCTGCCGAGATGCTGCATTTTGCGTACATGAAAGGCGATATTACAGATACTGTGTATGACCTTGGGTGCGGGACAGGAATTCTTGCGATCGGTGCTAAACTGCTTGGTGCGGAAAAGGTAATTGGTTTTGATTCTGATGAAAAAGCACTTAAGATTGCAAGAAAAAATTCAAATATAATCGGTGTTGATGTTGAATTTGTGTGCTGTGATATATCAAAAATTACAGGAAATGCGCATACAGTGGTCATGAACCCGCCTTTCGGGGCCCAGGCAAAAGGTAGTGACCGACCGTTTCTTTTAACTGCATTGAGAACAAGTGAGGTCATATATTCCATTCATAATTGTGGAAGTCATGATTTTATCCAAAAGTTCATTAGCCCTGCCATCATAACAGAGTGGTATAAAGCTTCATTCCAGATAAAACGAACATTTAAATTCCATAAAAAAGATGTGAAACAAATCGAAGTGGAAATATACAGGATCATATGATAGCATAGTAATGATCCAATACTAATAAAATTCATAATATTATAACGTAATTTATACTCGTAATTTATAATTACAACTCTAACAAGAGGGATTATCATTAGAATAAGAAAGAAAACTTCAAGAAGGAAGATAAAAGGAACCAACGAAGTTGAAGGTCCCGATGAAGGCGAAACAGAACATGTGGAAATGCCGGTGACTGAGGAAACAATGGAAATTGAAGTTGCGGAAGAAGAGATAAATACAACTTCCAGAAAACCAGAAACACCAAATAAGGACACGACTGAAAATAATTCAAAGAAAGATGGGAAAACAGGGATTATTGAAGAGCCGGTGTTCGTGTTGCCTGGTGATCTTATCGGTACAAATGAAGAATTTGCAGCTGGTTCGGAGACATTTGTCCGTGGTGGAGATATATTCTCACTTGTTACCGGCACTGTTGATACTAATGTAAAAAGACGGGCGATATCAGTAATTCCAACTATAGATACACCCCCTGTGATCAAAGAAGGTGACATCGTAGTTGGTGAAATCGTGAATGTTCGTGATTCTATGGTTCTTGTCAGGATCGGAGCGATCAAAGGTGCTGGTGAAAGAGCATTTCAGGCACCAGGTGCTGCCATACATGTATCCAATGTTAAGGATGCGTATGTTAAGGATATATCAAATGAATTTGGAATGTCCGATATAGTCATAGCAAGGGTCTTGAATCTCGATAACATGCGACTTACAACATCGGGAGATAAACTGGGAGTTATGAAAGCGCTATGTTCAGTTTGCCATACACCAATGGTCAAGGATCAAAGCAAAGGTAAACTTAAATGCCCGTCATGTGGTAATATCCAGAGACGAAAAATTGCATCCGGTTACGGAACAGGAATCGTCTGAATATAATAATCAAACCGAGTGATTTTAGATGGAACTAAAGATAGTTGATAAGTCGGATAAGGATATGCATCTTGAGATCATAGGGGAAAGCCATACCCTCCTAAACATGTTAAAATCGGTACTGCTTGCCGATGAACGAGTGCATACTGCATCGTATGATATGAAACATGTTACAATAAGTGATCCGATTTTGTATGTTATGACAGATGGAACGGATCCTATCGCTGTTGTGAAGGATGCGGTCTCGACACTTATTTTAGAATGTGATGAATTTATATCAGTTTTTGGCAAAGCTGTTGATGTATAGATCACAATAAACCAGATTATTTAGGCAATATATTTTATGGTGGGGATGATGCTCATCTCTATCTTGCTTTTATTTTATGTACAGTTTATAAGATTATGTACTTTAAGTGTAACTATTCATCCATTCTTAAGACTGGATATCGATGGCAAAAATCGGTAGTGCCCCAGAAATCGTGACTTTCTATAATAATCGTTATGTTGCGAGACAATCGGTCGATTTTAATGGTGTTATTCGGAATCAATATCAATAACGGACTTGAACTATGACAAAAGCACATTAGGTCTCGTAACTTAGGACACGACCAAATCTTGACTTTAAATGCTGTGCCTCAAACGGATTACAGTGGTACAATCTTAGAACTGTAAATCGCGAGAAAATCTTCGCTGACGCTCAGATTAACTCGGACTACATAATTTTACAAATTATATACAACGAGAAAATCCTCCCTACGGTCGAATTAACTCGTACTACGTAATCCTATGGATCATATAATATGAAAAAAGGAATGTATTTTGAATTGCTGCCTTGGCATTCACAAATACGCTTCTAACATTTCATCGAAATGTAATTTCGGAACCGCGCCGACCAGACGCTCCACTTCAACACCATCCTTGAACAATATCAAAGTCGGAATACTCAAAGTATCGAAATTTGTTGCAGTTTCAGGATTCCTGTCCACATCCACTTTTGCACAGACCAGTTTCCCGGAATGCTCTTTAGCAAGCGCTTCAACTGTCGGTGCAACCATATGGCAAGGCCCGCACCACTCAGCCCAGAAATCAACCAGAACCAATGGATAGCCGTTTACGATAGCATCGAAATCGGAATCTGTAACATGTATCGGAATATCCGGCATATCTTCAAGGTCTAAAACCGCAATCTCCGCTTTTGGCGGTTCGATGCCGACAGCGCTTAATATTTTCTGCAAGAATTGTGATTCAAGGATGCCTCCTTCGAACTCTACCACATCGTTAATCACGATCTTTGGAACGGCATACACATTATACTTGTTCGCAAGTTCGGGGAACTCGGTGGCTTCGATCATTATACTTTCGATATTTGGATTCTCGATCGCCATCTGGTGTGCAATCTGTACCACCCCTGAACAATGAGGACACGTAGGTGTGACAAAAATCTGGATCTTTACAGGTGTATCAATGAAAATTAACTGCTCCTTTGTAGAATCATCCAGTGCTGTCGCGTTCATGGATGCATTGATAATGGCATTAATGAGGCTTGAAAACTCATATCCTCCGGGGACGCCGTAGAATCGTATCTTGTAATCTGACTTGCCTGATATCGCAATTGCAGGAATGTACTCGATATTGAATTCCGATACCTTGTCCGCATCCTTCACAAAATCATAGGTAGCGACATTGATCTTATCAGAAAGAGGCTCAAGTTCATCAACAAGTTCATGAGAATGTTTGCAATATTCGCATTCGAATTCCTGTGTGAAAAAAGAAAGTGTGACCTCATTTTGAAGTTGCTTAAATATTTCTTTTATCTGTTTTCGATCTTCATCTTTTAACAAAGCCATGTTTTCACCCTTTTATAATTATGAAATTGTGGTTATGAAATTGTGGTTATGAAATTGTGGTTATGAAATTGTAGTTATGAAATCGTGGTTATGAAATCGTGGTTATGAAATTGTAGTTATGAAATTGTAGTTATAAAATTATGGTGTATAAATATACAATCTAGGCGATGCAAGATCACATCCCTAACTTTTTCATCATTTTTTGCATATTGAACTTACCGCCACGGAATCCCTTCATAGCGGTCTGCATCATTTTGTGATACTTTAAAAGTTCCCGCACAACTTCAGGACCGTTTCCTGATCCTCTTGAAATTCGCCTTATCCTTGCACTGCCGATCAACCTTGGATTCAACAGCTCTTCCTCTGTCATGGAATCCATTACAACGCGGTACTTGCCAAGTTTGTCCTCCGTGACTTTGTATGCATCATCAGACATCTTTAATCCCAGTCCACCAATTGGTAACATATTCATTACCTGTTTCATTGGTCCGAGTTTATTGACGGCTTCGAGTTGCTTGTACATATCCTTTAGCGAAAACTTCCCACGCATCAGGGCTTCCATGTCCATATCTTCTTCTGTCAGTGTTTCTTCAGCCCTTTCAATAAGGGTTTTGATATCTCCCATGCCAAGCAGACGTGAAATGAACCTGTCAGGTTCAAACTTCTCAAGATCATTGGGTGTTTCGCCCACTCCGATAAAAGCTATGGATGAATTGGTTTCGGACACCGCAGAAAGCGCACCGCCACCCTTTGCGGTACCGTCAAGTTTTGTGATTACAACTCCGGTGATGCCTATCGAATCATTGAACGCGCGTGCCTGTTCGCTTGCCTGCTGGCCAATAGCACCGTCAAGTACCAGGAATTTATGGTCAGGTTTTGTGATGGCATGTATCCGCTCCATCTCGTCGATGAGATCAGATTCAAGAGAGTGGCGACCCGCCGTATCCACAATCAGTACATCATTTTTCCCAATTGCTTTGAGTCCTCGTTCCACAATGCCTACTGCATCGGGATTTCCCTCTTCACCATAGAACGGGACATTGAGACCTTCACAGAGTGTCTGTAATTGCTGGTACGCGCCAGGGCGGAATGTATCTGCACAGACCACGGCAGGTTTAAGGCCTTTTTTCTGGAAATAACGCGAGAGTTTCGCAGTTGTTGTAGTTTTTCCACTACCCTGCAACCCGATCATCATGATGGTCTGGGATTTTAGCTGGATATCAGTGCTTTTGCCGAGAATATTGATAAGTTCCTGGTAAACGATCCTGACAACGTGTTCCCTGGGGTTCATACCTGCAGGTACATCTTCTTTCATTGCCCGTTTCTTGATATGATTGGACATTTCCATCACAAGTTGTACATTCACATCCGACTGGAGCAGCGCTCTTTGTATATCTTTCACAACTTCATTTACTGTCCGCTCATCGATACGTCCGGCACCAACAAGTTTTTTGAGTGCATCCTGCAAAGAACTTCCGAGTTTGTCCATCACCATTTTTGAATTCGTCCTGTTATGTGGTTATTTTATAATAGTTTTGTAGCATAAGTACATGATTCTTGCATAATAATGTTTTGAAAGCAATTGTGCTGAAGTGCTATGGCGTCATTCCAGTATCTGTGTCAATAAAATCAGACAGCCACACACCAATATCCACATCGGCTACGCCATCGAACTCATTTTCAACAAGTGCAACAAAATCCCGAAGGATCTCAGGTATTTTTACATCAGATTTAACAAAAGGAAATTGTGGAAATATCCTTATCAATTGCTTTGCTTCCTGAAGGCCTATAAGCAAACTTAAGCATGGTAACGCATAATTATTTATCTTTGTGCTTCTGCTATTGGGGATATTACTTTCTATCACATCTTAGCCAATCGAAAATGACCAAAGCGACAGCCTGATGGCAGTGTCGGGTGCATATGTAGTAGTGGAATGCGTCACTTTTGACGCGGGTTGCTGCTTCGGTTTTAGTCTGTTAATCTGATGCGCTCTTTTTATCTGGCTTAGGTTGTGCAGATGCCGTCTACACAATTGGATACCGCGACCCTGAACAAAATTGGTGTAGCAAAAACAGACAGTTGATGCGCAGTTTTTGCACTCCATTCCGATGAGGATCACGTCCTCATTATTCATGGTGCGGGACAATTGAAAAACCACGGAGGGACACAGAGGTAGGGAGAGTGGTTGGTGAATTGGCGCGCAGGCAGTATCCCTATAATCAGCACGGGACGCAGACATAATGGGTCGGATGAGTTGGATTGACAGGATTCCACCCACCAACATCCAAATCCTGTGCACCAGTAAATCCTGTCTGAAATTGTTGAAACAATCGTATGCGTATGGCATGTTTTCCAATAAGCGCGCGTACTGCGCTTCGCTCCTAAAATACTCGCGGATTGGTGAAGATGGGGGCATGGTTCTTATTCTTCCAAACACGGATCCTGACTTGTGAGGGAATTGAATAATGGATTCTACACCATAATCTTGCTCCATTCTTCAAGCATGGTTGGTGCTACATCCGAACCCACAATAATATATGAAATGGTTTTACTGCTGTCTCATAAGCCAACAGCTCTGCAGTCCATGCCATTTTCTGGGGAATTGCAAACCTTATATTATCGACAGCATCAGCTAACCCGTTATAAAAATAAGGGGAAAACAACATGCAATATGATGTCTGCTGAAAAATGGGCTATCATAGCAGATTCCAATCATTTTTTCCAATAAAGCCATCCAAATACCACGCCTCCAATGCCATTTAGTAGAACCGCGCGCAAAAGGATTAACAGAGTAATCTCCACAACAGCAGAAGTTGTAGGCAGGTGCGTAAGACCAAACAAAAACGAAGAGACCAGAATCGCTAACCATATGCCTGTATCGGTTGGCTGATTCTCTTTTGTTTTTTTGATTTTAAAAAAGACCCAAACTAGAAAGGTCATCAAAAAAAACCTTAATATTATTTCTTCGCCAATGCCGCCGTAAAATGATGCCAGAAAACTCTTTCACATTGGGATTTGTATCTGGTCAAGAGATCGAGGTGATCCAAGTTTTGAAAAAATGAAGTCTAATGCGATTATTATAGTTCCTGACAGCACACCAAGTGTTGTGGATATTCCAAAAACGGATTTTACTCGTATTTTTGTCATTTACCAATTATGCATGACCGGGGACTCAAATCCAACTTTTTTTGATAAGGATAAACCAACAAAAATACAAATTGCGAACATGATTCCACTTTGAATAATTGACAGAAGCACTACCAACGGCAATGACAAAGGAATGCTTTTTAGTGCGTCGCCCTGAAGGTCAAATGCGTAAGGCAGGACTGCAATAACACTCAGGAGGCTTGCTATAAACAATATTGAAAACAGTTTCCAATTGATAGATGTTGATTTACTCATATTTATCTATCCTGCTCACGTTTTTTCAGTTTCATGCCTGCACTGGCAACTATAAACATAAGTGCCAGAGCACCAATTCCCGGGATTTTCTCGTAATATATAATCTATAGGATTATGTAGTCCGAGTTAATCCGACCGTAGGGAGGATTTTCTCGTATGACAAATACGGACAACTGGTACGTGCCACGCGCACTTTTTATAAACAGTTGTGCAGAATAATAAAACGTCATCGTTCAGTACGATAAACACTATATACATGTGCACCAATTCGAGTATGCCGCACTGGTGCGGGTTACACATCAAACGCGGAGTTGGCATAACCGATTTCGCAAGGAGAATTAAATCTATGATCCGGATCTACACAAGTCTTGACAATGAACTACACGCGCGACTTGTCAAATATAATGAGGAACACCCAGCGCGGGAAATCGTATTGAAGAATATTTTACGCGCGGCACTGGATGAAACACTTGCTGCAGAAGGATATTAATAATATAGTGCGCTGTATTTGTTTTATTAAGAAGTTTGCGGGTTTTCCTTTCGGGGAAGGGTGCAAACTCAGTGATAATGAAGATATATCCCAAACAAAAATTGCTTTTGATCAATGATTAGTAAATGCGCAAACGGTTACATATCAATTTTATTTCCCCATTTATTTCATTTCTTTTCTCATCGGTCATAGATTTCATAAATTTTGATATCCATTCTTTATCACCAATGTAACAAGATTCTGAATTTGATTGCAATTGCATATTTATAGATTCAGATTTATAAAACATATCACTTTCATGAGATATTGATGTAACCTCTACAATTTGAATATAATGTTCATAAAGTTCCATACGTTCCAAAAGTTCAAATAATACAAATGTACCTATGCCTTTGTTTCGAAAAGGCATGTTCACTTCAAAACGTTGGATATCCAATTTATTATTTTCCCTGTCACCCAGTGTATCATCCAATTTAGAATCATGTAAATAATTCACACAGGATATAGCATAAAAAATATCATTGAAACAATGTGCAAAACAGTCCTTGCTATGGAGGTTCATTTTAATCTCCGGAAAGCTTTTGAAAACCTTATTTTCTGATTTTTCGTCCATTTCCCAATGACTACTTTCCTCCAAATTCTCAAAATCTTCAATATGCTGAATCGTTATTTTTTACACACCAAATTTATTTTTAATTTTCTTTATGGAAATTTCCCCATACACCATTAAATAAAATTGAATTTGAACGATAATGGATAATCAATTTCTGAATAACTCGAAAGTGTTTCGTCTCTCACTTATTTGCAGTAAGCAACATTATAGGTGTTGGTCCGGATGAGATTGAAAGGGTATTCCTAGAATTCATAAAATAGTGTGTGTTATCTAAACAGACCTCACAGCCGAAAAACCTGACATTTCTTTTTGCGGTGCAGGTTCGCCGCAGGGCTGGACAACAGTTCTCGTCCGGTCAGGAATTGGCTATGACATATTCAACGAAGCCGTGGATAGTGGATATATGATTCAGAACGTTGGTGAAAAATGAGATAAATCTCTGATCAATTGAATTCGAAAATCATGGATTATAATATACAAGTTTGTATATTCACACATTGATGACATCTATATTTTTTTCATTCAGCAGGGACTCTGCCTGTTTTGTGAAGCCCGATCTTGATATGAAATATAGTTTTACAGGATCGAAGCCTTTTGTTTTTTTCATGAAATTAATTATATCCTTGTAGCCGGTGGCTTTATTTCTCCATTTGATCTCCACTATGTGATATCGACCTTTATCAAAACCAACAGCGTCCAGTTCGATATTGTCTTTGAGGTGTTGTTTAAACTCAAACCCGAACCGACTTTTCAATTTATCCCTGATCTCGTATTCTTTTGCGATACCAAGTTCTGTTTTTGTTTTTAGAAGATCCTGTTCGATCTGTTTTATACGAGCCGTGCTGATCCTTGTAAAATCGCCGCCGCCCAAAAACATATTATTTATCCAGAATCGAAGAACCGGATCACATATTCGATATTTGTGACCACTTTTTTCGATCAGATCGACTTCCATTAGGCGCATGAGTGAGATGTTCACTGTTGCAGTAGGCATTCTTGTGGCTTTGCTGATCTGTGCCATTATGGCATCATCATTTTCAGAAAGATATTCCAGGACACGTTTAATAGTTGCCTTGCCTTTTGCTTTTTCAATGGAGATGTCAAAAACATACTTGCAGTGATCATATATTCTTGCATTTGGCGTGAGAATCTCTTCAAGTATGGTTGTTGTCAGGTCTTTTGATTTTGGTTTTTCTGATTGTGAGTACAGCCTGTCTGCAATACAGAATGTGTAGAATGGATGACCTCTTGTAAATGCAAATATCTTTTCCTTTGTTGAATTGTTTGATTCTGCGGCATATATTTTCTCAATTTTTCCAATCAGTTCAATAGTATTTTCCTTGCTGAAAAAATCGAGTTTTATATGTGTGAAAAGTTCAAAAAGAGGCGATGATGCGCCGGATGTCATGCTGTGCATCAATGATATTGCAGATCCTGAAATTATCCACATGACATTTTCAGTGTGCTCAAAAAAGGGTCTTATGGTTCCAAGAATGTTCTTGATCTCATTGTAGTTATTCAAACCTTTGATCGCCTGGAATTCATCCAGCATTATGATGAATTTTACATTCAGTTCTTTTGATAACTTCTCAGGTAACTCAAATGCTTTTTGCATCAATAATAATCTGTCCGGCTTTGTTTTTTCATATTCTTTTATGAACAGGCTGACGATCTCATCTGCTGATTTTGCGCCAGGTTTGATCGTGTTCATATCTGAAAGGGATGGCAAATACTCTTCATCAGGCTTCAATGAATGAAATATGTTGTAGGCAAATCTGAGTGCAAGGTCTTCGGGTGGTGCGAAATTGCTCTCGACATTAAAAAAGACAACGACTGGCTCTTTCTGGCTTTCGGCAATCTTCCTCAGAAGCAGTGTTTTGCCGATCTTTCTTAATCCAAATGTAACTATTCAGCCCGTCCAAATATCACCTAAAACATTCAGTTTCTTCACTTGATACCACAAATTAAATTCCACTTATGCAACTGGCAGAAAAGGAACAAATGGCTTTCCATTGAATACTGCTTCAATTGCATCCATAACAGAAAGCTTATTCTTCTTCATAGTAGAGATGTAACCTCTAATGCGGCAGAAATTACGTGCACCTTGGATACTTCTAAAAGTACCTGATATTTTCTGCTGTACTTTCGTCATTCTGATATCCCTCTCTGCTTGATTATTGTCAAATGGTACATCAAAATCATACATAAACCTGAGAATATCGCCCTTATATTTTACAAAGCGATCCAATAGGTTTTTCGCTTTGGTTTGCTTCTTCCTACCACGTTTTTTTGGTTTTGTATCTAAATACAAAGGCGGTGGATTTTCTTCCAAACCCTTTTTGATGATGTCGTCATACATCATTTCAAAATCATTGATCTGCTCGGCCGTCAAAGAATCCGACGTTTCTTTCGTTTCATCAACACATTCTTTGATAATAATAAGCAAAGCCGCCATCTCCCCCGACCATACCTGTTCATAATTTTCAGAGATGGATATTAATTCCCTCAGGAGATGGACATCACAAAGTCCATGATCACATAGGTATTTGAAATACGACATCCAAAAATCATGGACTATAACACCATCGTAATTTGGTAGAATATCCATGTCATCCATAGCTTCAGAACCTCTCTTTTGATGAGTGAAATAATATGTCATAGTAGCAGTACATACTACATGAAGCCAGTTGCGAATTCCATTTATTCTCATTCCGGTTTCATCACAACAGAGGACAGGAGATTGCTTTAAAGCCTCCTTAAGTGCATTATCGAATTCTTCAAGTCCTTCAAAACATTCAGTTTCTGCTCTAATCAGAGTGGCAGGACTGATGTCACATCCGAAGATATCAGATAATAATTCACAACTACGGTCATAGGGAATGAACTGGTAATCATGCAAGTAAACTGCTAAAGATCTCAGTCGTGAACCATATTGGGCGGGCTGTGTTACATTATCTGGAAAATCAGCTGTGTTTATGCGCCCACACTTTGGACATAATTTAATTTCACCACGGTGTTCTGTCGAATGAAGTTGAACAGGCGGTATGTCAAAAGTCTGTCTTCTTTTATAGTCTTTAACTTCTTCATCTTCAAGAGACGTGTGACAATTACTACATTGATCTACCTTAATAATTCGAATTTCATCAGGATTATCAACCATCCTTAATGTTGTCCCAGGGTGACCTTTTTGACCACCGACCTTTTTACCACTTTTTACACGCCTACTTTTTGGCGTGGGTTTTTTAGGTGCATAAGCATCAGTTGAAGGGGGCTTACTACTGTTACGACTGTTTTTGTTGAGTTGTTCCTCTAATGATTTGACGCGTTCTTCAAGTTTTGCAATTGTGGCAAGCAATTGTTCGATTAGATTGATTACTGCATCTGGCCCAGCTTCATATATTGCAAGAATTTCTTCACGTTCCATGTTAATCCCCTCTGATTAATGGAAATGTTTGGTTGTTTCGAATTATTAATTTACGATGAGGTCATTGTATATTGAATTTTCGGTTTTGGTGTTTTTTGAAGAATAAACGGTTTATAGGGTGGCTGAATAGTTACATTAATTGTATGCAACTCCTTTAAACTAAACAGTATCTAACATCACCATTTTCTGATATTGCACCATATTTCTGAGACTTATTATTATCTTCCGGAATGGTTCGGAAAATCGCAGGGAGCGCAGAGGCACGCAGAGAAAAACAACGATTCTCTGCGCTCTCCGCGTCCTCTGCGGTGAATTTTTTTGCCACGATTCGTTTATTCAGAATATATTAAAAAGTCTCCCAACTCATCCAAAAAAAGCATTCCGAAAATGTATTCCTTAAATTCCGAAGCATCCATTTTGCCACGGAGTATATCGGCTGCCTTAAAAAGATGAGATTCAAGTTGTTGAAACGTTATTTTTGTCATCGTAAGTTAAAAGGTTTTCCATAGCATATATATTTCCATAGTTCCTGATCTAATTAACTGGAAATTTGTATTTGCTTAACGATTACATCGATGTTACAATCAGATAAAAAGATATACACGAGTGTGACCTGACTTTCAAATGCCGATACCACCACCGCGCGAAGCGCGCACGTTCCAGCAACGCATAAAAGAAGAGACTTTTTAATTTCTTATGGCTTGAATTATAACGAACCGCAGATGAACGCAAATACATTCACCTCTTACAGAGTTGAGTGCCTGCTACGTCTGAAGGACGTGCAGATAACGCAGATTTCGCATGCAGTATCCACGGTTAATAAAACTGATTAATAAGTGTGTCCAGAAAATAATAAAAAATCTCTAAAAGAAAAGCATGCCGCCATGATGCTCGTTCGTTTGTACAAAGGGTGCAGAAATTGATATGATTTTATTGCTCCATCTTTGGTCAGTAATAAAGAAACACGCCGCCTGCGATTGGAACTCTACACCCTGCCGACGGCGGGCTTAAGCGCAGCAAAAAACAGGCAGCAGTGTGGGGAATTGGGATTTGCGCCACCGGTTTGCTATTCGGTGTTGATAGACAGCAGACCCGGGTGTATAAACTAAACCAAAAAAGACAGGGCGGCTAACGCACGAAGTGCGGCACTCTCCTCCTCCGCCACCACTGCCCATGCATACACATCGAAAATCCAATCGCAATCAGCGCATATGTGTTTGTGTTTGCCCGGATAACAGGGAAACTGATTGTTCGAATCGGATTGGCGGCGCTATTCTCGATATGACCTGTGACACCAGCGGCGCTTTTTTGGATTCGCAAAGGCGAAGGGCGGGTGGGCTGTGCTTACTTTATTCGAGATGGCGCGCGAATAACTACAGTGATAAAAATATGGCATCCAAAACATGTATAAGGAAAAAACACGTATAATAATAAAAGTTAAACAGAGATGGACGAAACAAAAGTAACATTGGAACTTGATTAACTCATAAAAAGCGCGCAGATGCAACCATGTGTCGCAGACCTGATGTTCGTTTATGGTCAATATGGTCCCGCGCTCTTAATTTAATAACAGGAATACAATATACTGATGGCATTATGATAATATCTGACTCATCAACTTTAATACTTCTTGCAAAATCAGGCTTGATCGAGAGGTTTCTATCCAACCTATCTATTGCGATTCCTGAAACGGTTTATGAAGAATCTGTCCGGAAAGGAATCGAAAAAGGGAAAACTGATGCATATTTGATTGAAATGATGATCCATGATGGCAAAATTCAAGTAAGACAAAGCAATAAAGAATCATTGAAAAAAGTACAGGATTTTTTCAGCATTCATTGTGGTGAAAGTGATGCTATTGCACTTTGCCAGGATCTCAAAGCAGAATATTTGCTATGTGATGACAAAAAAGCAATCAATGCGTGCAGGGTTTTGGGTCTGAAATTTGTAACTGCTATCGATATTCTATTGGCTATGTACATAAAAGGTCACATCTCAAAAAATGAAGCAAATACATCGATTGACTGTCTTGAGAAGTTTGGCTGGTATGATCTGGAATTGATAAGAAAAGTTCGGAGTGAAATGAATGATTGATATGGAAATTCCACAGAAAGTTCATGATTCGTTTGATTTTATCAAGAAATATGAACCGATCGATGAGAACTATATGCTTCAACAGGTTCTATTATACGGCATTCGTGATCTAGAACAAGAGATGGCAATAAAATTGTTTTCGGAAGGGAAAATTACGATAAGCGAATGTGCAAAAATGACTGAAACGTCCGTAGGGGAAATAATGGAACTTTTGGCAGCGAGAGGTGTGAGATCCAAAATTACAATTGACGATTTTGAAGAAGGTTTGTCGAACGCTCTTGATATTTTCAGGGACTGATCGAATGCCTGCTTGCACTGATCAAGACAGGCGGGCTTAAGCGCAGCAAAAAATAAGCAGCAGTGTGGGGATTTTGGATTTGCGCCGCCGGTATTCTGTTCGGTGTTGGTGAACAGCAGGTGCGGGTTGGCGACGCTATTCTCGATCTGACCTATGATACCAGCGGCGCTTTTTTGGATTTGCAAAGGCGAAGGGCGGGCGGGTTGTGCTTACTTTATTCGAGATGGCGCGCGGCTGTGTTGTTGTTGGTGTTGTTTGCGGCGTCGCGAGGGTGTTTTTTCCAAAATACAGGGGTGAGGATTTGGTCGGGTGGGTGGAGATGGTGGCAGAGGGGATTATCAGGAAGACTTGCAGCGAATTGGGTATTGAAGTTATTGACATGTTTGTAAGTTCAGACCATATCCACATATTTATTCAGTATCCACCAAAATATTCCATAAGCTTTATTGCGAAGAGAATTAAAGGAAGAAGTAGTAAAGTGTTTGGAAAGGATTTTCCTCACTTAAATGAATGTGCAGGGATCATCTCTGGGCTTCAAGTTGCTATCACGGCTCTGTGGGTAATGGCTGGGATGTGGTTGAGAAATATATCTCTGCCCACAATACCTATGAACATAATAGGAAATAATTCCTAAAAACGCTATATACAGGCCTCGTACATTTGTACAGGATATACCGTGACTTTCTGAATTTAATCATGCATCTGAACTCAAAAAAAGAAAGCAAACAAATAGATGGAAATATGAGCATCCATTTTAATGTCCCGGATTTGAACGGTAGCGAGATCCGGCAATCTGTGACTCACATCAACATTCCAACTTTTAATGCAATGTATATCTTTTCTTCATCGGATAGATTTTCAACATTTAGGTTTTCGACAAGTTGTTTCATATCAGAAGATATGGGCATGGTGTTTAAATCGGCGAGTTCCTCGGGATCTTCATTCCACATTATATCAAGGTTTTCTACACTTTTGTCTTCAACTGCATAAATTTCCCCATATTTCAAATATGTTTCATACATTTTACGATTTGTTAATTTATCCATATTGAGTCACCTTGGTTTGGTTTATTGCATTTGCTTAACAAGTGCACCGTTGTAGCGCAGGCGGTTTAACGAGTTCAGGATAAAAACTGTATCATCACACGCACAGAGCGCGACGCCTATCCGCCACCACTACCCCTGCATACACATCGAAATTCCAATCACAATCAGCGCATCTGTGTTTGTGTTTGCCCGGAACAGGGAAACTGATTGTGCGAATGCGGGTGGGCAGCAGTGGAATATGCCGCCTACGGCGTTTGTTGCTACGTAGAGACTGTCGGAAAAGTCCATATTTAGAGGATTTTCAACTTATTAAATAAATTGATCACAACGCAGCATGGTGTTTTACTTACGGATATTAATTAAACTGTTTTAATTTCACCCCTTTTCCGACAGTCTCACGTAAATAAAAATATCCCTACTTCTTCTCCTCTCTCGACCAGTTTACTTCCATCCATCCCGGAATGCGTCCTGAATCCGGCGGACCTATCATAACATCCGAACCAACCTCATCTTCCACATCACCCTGCAGGCGTGCTGCAAGTCCGGGGAGTATAATGATATTGTGATTCGTCTTATCCTTCAGGTTAAAGCCTGCATCATCCAGGCCCTTCTTGATCTTTGCAGCCGTAAGCTGGCCGCCTGCAACTGCCGCTTCAACACCGATACCATCGGTATCCACTGCCAGAAGGTAGCAATCAATACCGTTTGATGAGATATCACTCTCAACAGTGTAGTACGTCAGTGCAAAGTTCGTAGTAAGGAACACAGGAGAATCCGCAGTCGGTGAACCTACCTCGTACATAGCAGGATCTACCGTAACCGGCTTTCTCGGGTCTGTATAGATCGTATCACGAATGTGCATCTCAGGAAGCAGTGCATACGGCTCGATACTGTGGAGCAGCATAATATCACCGTATTTAATAGTGAACATCGATGCAACAACGGTTTCCCAGTACGAAGCACTGACAGGATCATCATGTGCCATCCATGCCGTAAGCGGCACTGCCATGATCGGGAACGCAATATCGCGGTCACCACCAATGCCTGCTCTCCTGATCTTCAGGAAATTGTGGAACGTAGTTCTCAGGTCCTTACCTGTCGGGAACGTTCCAGGGTCAAGGACAAGGTTCTCTATACCCATCTCAAGGAACGTCTTTGCAAGGGACTTGAGCATATCAAGGTCATTCGGTGCAAACAAGCCTACCGGAACCTTGTATTCAAGCGCAAGGCCTGCAACCTCCCGCCAGTTATCCTTATTTGCGGCATAGATGAGCGGATTCTTATCACCCGCAACTTCAAGTCCGGCTTTTAACACCTTCGGATTGAACGAACAAAGCACAAGCGGAAGGTCGGTTGTATCCATAACCATCTTCACAGTATCCGCAAACGTTTTCGGGTCATCAGAGACCGAGCGCACCGCGATCATGTCAAGTGTTAGGTACTCCCCGACATAGAATTTCTTAAAATCCCGTATCTGCTCCACCCTTGCAACAAGGTCAACCTCGTCCATCGTATCCCATACATCATAAGCCAGTGCATTCTGGTTAAAAAATGTAAGTTTGTGACGATACAGAACATCGTCACCCCCGATCTTCACAATATTATCACCAACACCGATCTCAACTTCACGTATCTCAGGTGCTAAAAGACCCTCAAGTTCTGCATATTTCTTCTTGAACTTGTCAACAAGAATAGGACCACAATCAGTAAGTTTATGAGAACGGTCGATTAAGTGTGATGCAAACGCCATGCATGTTACCTCACCACACTCGCCGCAGTTAGTACCGGGCAGGAATTTGTATGCCTGTAATGGACTGTTTAGTTTCATATTATCACACCTCCGCCCCGATCCAGTTGGTAATATCAACAGGCTCTTCCTCTATCGAACCAAAAAGTGTCTGGGTGATCTCCTTTAGCACCTGCACGGATGTAGGGTGCATCATCATGAACAGGTCATTGCCTGCAAGCGCAAGGGAAAGACCTGTAACAATTTCCCAGATAGGACCCCTGTACTCACGCGGTCCCCAGTCCGAATCCTGCTTAAGTGGAGACGAGACCATCCATGATTCACGGGCACCCCATGCATTAGTAGTACCGGATGACATCGGGAATGTCAGTTCATCATCACCCATAAGACCCGCAAGCCGTATGCGCTCCATATTGGTATAAGCATAATCAAGACCATAACCAAGCGCCGCAGTTGTTGGATCCATCACAATGTTCTCGCGTGGCACATTGCACTGCTTCATCAGTTTGCGGTTAAGTTCCTTCTGTGCATTGATCTCCAGTTGTGTCCATGAAAGAACAGCATGGCCATAATCGTTCGCTGCCTTTGCGATACGCTCATAATCAAGGTTCAGGCTGGCTGAAGCAAGCAAACATCGCTCACCCTCAGCAACTTCTGCTGCCTTTTCCAAAACTTCCGGGTCCTTCTGCGGATTGCCGGAACCACCAATAACAATAGGTACATCCACAGCCTGCAGGACATCCTCCACAACCTTTGCAGCATCGCGTGCCGGAGTATCATTAATAAGCGGGTCGGTCGAGATAAGGTGGATCGTAACCATATCGGCATTGAAATCACGCACGACCTTCTTTGCCCACTCGGCAGGATCGTTAATAACATCCTCGTAATTCATCTTAACAGCCTTTGCCATACCAATAGGCATGTCGAACACATCCATAGTCACGTAATTGCGGTGCGGCATCTCCGCATCGAAATAGAATGGCAGTGCATTCTCACCGCCAATTGTAATCGTGCTCTTACGGCTGCCGCCATCTGCCGATGTCGCACCAAGCGTAACTTCCTGGATCGTATGCTTCCATTCCTCCACATTTCCAACCTCTAATTTGGAAGATATGAGTTCATTCAACCGCGAAGGTACAGGCATACCTGCCACAGGTGCACCCGCTCCTGCGCCCATGCCCGCACCCATACCTCCAAAAGCCTGGTCAACAGGATATCCCAGCATGCGCGAGATATTTGCAAGATGTACACTGATCTGTGCGGTCTCATGACCCAATGCATAAGCAAGAGCAGGATTTAATCCACCGCCGCCACTGATGTCAAGTTCAATATCGCCCTCAATGGTCACACCTTCGAGTGCCTCGATATCGCCCATATCCTTGAACATATCAGTAATATCTGACAATTTTATTTTTTTTGTCATATTAATTTCACCGTCTGAATAAATGATGTATCAATCACCTATAATTCTAATTTCTTTGCTATATTCCCAACTTCCTCTACCGCAACTGAATCATCAGGAAGGTCAAACAGGGGCAACCCCAGAAGATCGCGCTCCTCTATCATCTTATCTACCTTGACCGCACCTATTAACTCCAGATCCAGTTCCTCTGCGATCTCTGTGATCTTATCCTTATTGGCATCCGTAACCTTGTTTGCAATAACATAAAGATTCCTGACATTAGCCTCAAGTTCCCTGATAAGTTCACGTATCCGCTCAGCAGTCCTGAGTCCCCTGCGTGAACCGTCCGTAATAACAATAAGATCATCAATATCACGAATGATCTTACGGCTGAAATGTTCAAGACCTGCTGCAGTATCGATTATCACCACATCATAGTTCTTAACAAGGCGATCCATGATACCACGAAGCAGGTTGTTTGCATAGCAGTAACATCCCGAACCTTCGGGACGCCCCATCACAAGCAGGTCATACCTGGGCATCTCGGACAGCACCTCATATATCTTGGACTCGAATATCGATTCCTTGTTGACATCAGGAGGAAGATTATCCCTCTGGGTCAGCATGAACTCGCGCATATCCCCGATACCCTTTTCCACTTCACACCCAAGTGTTTCAGGCAGGTTGGTATCAGGATCCGCATCGATCGCCAGGACAACCCTGTCGCCTTTTGTAAGATAGCGGATAAGCAGTGCTGCAATTGCAGTTTTGCCTGTTCCACCCTTACCGGTTATTGCAATGACCCTTGTCACAGAAGACCTCGCATTTATTTACACTCACTCACTCTTTTTAATGATTATCCGATCGATCGAGACCTTTGCGTTTTTAAGAATGACCTTGACGCCTCCGCCTGAACCGCCTGCCATTGCCATAGGTGCAACTGCACCTGCCATCATTGCCTGGGCGGGCATCTGCATCATGCCAGGTGCTGCGGCTGCAATGTCCTCAATTGCTTCCTCGGCTTCTTCTTCTTCTTCTTCTTCTTCCTCAACCCATCTCTCCAAGATCGGATGATCTTTCCCTATCAAAAATGCCTTGAGTGATTCGAGGTCAGTAACATCCTCTTCGGTTGCGATCTTATCGACAATATCCTCCGGAATATCCACCAACACCTTGTCCTTAAGGTTTTTCGGCATCCAGACAACACGTTCCCAGCCTCCGTCAGCCTCTATGAACTTTGGTGAACGGAAATAGTTAATACCAATACCAAGGAAACCTACGATCTGTTTACCGCCACCGGTCTGTCCTGCCATTGTGGAGAACGGAAGACCATTTGGTGCAGTTGCCGTAAAATCCCTGTCAACCCATCCTATACCGTCAACTTCGGGAATATAGAATCCGACAACCTCAAAACAGCCGCACGATGTGTGCGGAAACTCAAAGAACGAGTGGATCTTAATGCGGTCATACTCGCCATTCGAGAGGGATTTTGCAAGATCGTTCACTCCTGAATATTCCCCACCCACAGCATCAATGACCTCGCCCTTCTCGATCGCAAACTGTGGACCCTCGGGATCAACCTTCGCAGCAGCCCGACCATCGAACCAGTTGATAGCACCGCAAAGGGATATACGATCAGGTGTCACAACGCATACATTGGTAGGTGCAAACGACTGGCACAACGTACAGCCATAGAATACATCCACATCCTCATCATGGAGGTTGCGGGTTCGCTCATCACGTATCTTGTACGATTCCATTGCTGCTTCAAGTTCTTTTTCCGCTTCAGCCAGATCTGTAATATAGGTGGTTTCGATCTTCTCTATGAACGGTAGTTCATTCTTAAAGAGCATCATAGTCGCTTTTGCGACCTGCTCAAAAGAGTTAAGGCCTTTTTTCACTGCGTCCTTGCTGACGCGGATCCAGATATCATATCTCTGGTTGAGGTGCATAACACCCTGGATGTAGTTCTGGAAATCATGGTTTCGCCGCTCAACAATAGCCTCAAGGTCCGGTTCCACAAGTTCACCCGCAACACGATAGATCATTGCTATCGGGTGTCTTGAACCTTCTTCCATCTCAGACAGGTCCGGCCCGATAAGCGTAAACTTGCCATCCTCTATTTCATCCATCCCGACTGCCTTAACCAGTTCAAAACCCTTGGATTTCGGGCCTGCAAGTTCGACATACATGCCGTCTTTCCTGACTCTCTCACCCTCGAACATGGGTGAGATCTCAAAGGGGAATTCATCTGCCATTTTCAATTCTCCGTTTTATTACCATATTACCATTATACTTGGTCAATTGCCTTATGATTCAAATTATTCAAATACGATCATCACAGGCTTCGGTTATCATAAGTTGTCGATCAATTCATCCAGTGCTTCAAGATGTGTCTCTGGTTTAAGATTTCCAAAAGACATACTTGCATTTTGCAAGTAATGCCTGTCAATTGAAAGTGTTGTAAGGTCTGTGAAATTTTTAAGACCTGATAACACCTGATTGATATAATACTTCTTATGTGCCAGAACAATGATCAGGTCATAATGCCCCTCACCATCCAGTCCGTTCCATCCGGTGTCACCCAGATACGCAGCAAGTGCATGAATATTGATGTATTTTGCTTTAACGTCCTCATTCAGGAAACCTTTTATTGAAGTGCCTGTGGCCGCAATTTGCATACCGGTTTTATTTGCGATCGGGATCGCACGCTTAAGAAGATCTTCATCAAGCACAATAGAAGAAACAACAAAAAGCGGCCGCTTTGCTTTTGAGATCATTTTTGCAGCTATTTTTGGTTGAACAGGTTTTGCGCTTTTTGTACCATAAGTGGTATACATCTTAATGTTCCTGGTAGTGTCAACCATGTCTAAGCCTCCTTGCAAAGTCTTTTGAAATTCGTTGGCTGTGCAGAAACATCGAATTTCATAGTTGGACCGGAGAGTATCTTTTTCTTTTTCCAGTCGATCTCCCAGCCATGCTCTGTCTCAAGTATCTTCAACAGGTCCTTACGCCTGGCAAGAGGCAGGTCAGTCTCTGTCCTTATGAATTTATGCCAGTCATCAGGCATCACACCAAGATACTTCTCGCTAAGTTCGATGTAATGGGTGAGTTTGATCATCCTGCCCATATTATTATCGGTTGGTCGCATACAACTTTTAGCAAGTATTGGCATTATTTCTTCAGCATTGTCCACAGTTGATATCAAAAAGTCAGGTGCCGGTGGGATTGCCATCTCCTCGCCATTTCGTGCATCGAAAACGGACCATTTATGTGAGTCATAAGGTTTGCCAATAAGTGCCCTGCGATATTTTGAACCGTGTGGTCCCAATATCACCGGAATACCCAAACGTGTGCATCCTGTTCCGATGGATGCTGCTTTTTGTGAATATGCACCCCATGCGATCCCTACTGCGCCCACACGGTTCGTCACATAATCAGCAATCTCTTCGAAATTGCCTGTGACATTACGTTGTGCAAATATTGCTGCAACTTTAATGGTTGTTGCAGTGATATGGGAATTGGATACACATGAACCTACATTGATAAGATTTCCTTTCAAGAAACTTCCGGAGAACTCCTCATAGAGTGTTTTACCTTCTTCGTTCTTGTACATTCCAAGATCCATTGCAGTGCATCCTGAAACCACTACAATGTAACTTCGCTTCAACATTTCTTTTGCGATATCATACAGATCCTTTGTACCATCCGGATAATTTGAACATCCGACCATCGCAACAATTCCAGGTGTAGTTCCAAGTACAAGGTTAACTCCTTCTTCACGAATTTCAGGATCGCTAACCTGCCCTCTTCCGGCACGCATCATTCCTTTTTCTTCACGTATGACCTTCTGTGATGCTTTCTCAATGACATTTACGATATCGATATCCTTTGGACATTCCTGTTCGCACCTGCCACATGCAATACATTTGTCGTGTAAAATCTCAAATGGCGTAAGGTCTCCATCTGCCGCTGCGGTCATTGCATCGCTGATCGGCAAATTCATAGGACATGCCATTTCACATGCAAGACAGTGAACGCACTTATTTGTAAGTTCTTTGAATTTTTCATCCGTTGGCAGGGCTGTAATACCTTTTGCTTTTCGGATTGGTGCTATTTCCATTACAAGACGTGGTGCAAGTTCACCGATCTTATCAAAATCAAGTACAAGAGCACCTGCTTCCCTGCCGCTTAACAGGTCATTAATAATATCATCAACATTGTCATTTGAACGGTTTGGCAGGCCATACATGATCTTTTCATTAGTACATATCACAGGTATTGAAAGTGCCTGTGCTTCTTGTAGTACATCAGCCCTTACACACTGTTCATCCACAACAATTACATCCGGGATACCCGAGCGTATATATTTGAGTTCTTTTGCAAGAGATCCGACGATCTTCGCTGTTGGTGTTCCGCCAGCATCCATATTGTAACGGGTCATGTCTATTGCAGTACAGCATAGTCCGGCAAGCTCGATCTTATCAGTAAGATCGTGCTCATCCATGTAATCCATAATATATGTTACACCTGCAACATTATGCCCTATACAAAGCAGGACCGGTTTTTTGGAATCGATGGTTCCCATTCCAATTTCGGCAAGGGGGGCTTCAGGGTCAGCTTTTGGCATACCAAGACATGATATCTGTGCAATATCCGAAACTTCCATGCCCACATGATCGATCATCCCACCATGCAATGCTTTTGATTCAAAGTCGATCGCTGCACCTTCCTGACCTGCATGAATAGTTGCCAGAAGCTGGGTTAGCTGCTCTTCTACATAATCAAGAACCGGTTCAAGATCACCAAGTGTCTCTGGTTTTATTCCTGTAACTGTCTGGATTACAGGTGCTTTTATATTAGTCGGACCAACATCTATCGGATGGTCTGCACCATGTGTTTTAATCAAATGATGAAGCAAATGCCGCCCGTGACCTGCATGTGCTGCGGCTCCTGTGATCACCCGAAGTAAAAATTCACGCGCCTGATGGGCAGCCATATTAATACCGCAGGCACCTTCTTTGTTGCCGGTCAGGTCACATGTGCCAAATGTACAGTAACAACACTGGTCACACATTGGAGTATAAACCGGCTCGTAGCGGTTGAGTAACTTATGGTCCCATTCCCTGATATCCACGATCCCAGGCTTCGGGGTTGGACCCATTTCGCCTTCATCTTCCGCTTTTTTCTCGATTGCACCGACAATACTGCCGATCGTTATCTGAACGTTTTCCAGCTCTTCAATAGTAAAACTGCCTGCCCTTATTTCACTCATGTGATCTTGGTCCTCCTAAATCAACGTCAGTTGGTTTGTTGAATATCTTAATAGAGATGATTATTGTTTAACGGGAATGCAATAATTTTGAACAGTGTTAGGATGATTGTTGCTAATATGCACCAAGTATAGATAAAGGTTTTCCAATCTATCATGATTATTATTGATAAATCTTTGATTGTTCACATAGTTGCAGTAATTATTAAAAAAATATTGGATGAAATATTATCATCACTTGTTAGAAACTATTTTATCTAATGCAGGCTGTTGAATATTTCGGAGGATAATTTGACCAACGAATGCTGGATGTGTGGTAAACAGGAAACTACGTTATATAAGTGTAGGTACTGCGGTAAAACATATTGTGCAGACCACAGGCTCCCTGAACAGCATGGATGTGCAGGCTTTAGTGAAACTGTAAGAAATGAGAGTCCTGGCACATACGGAAGTACTGGCCAGCAAGATCCGGACGTTGACAAATTGGTAAAGGATATGCTGAAAAATACTGCAAAACATGCAGCAAAAGGTGCTGCTGTCGGAACATTTAACCGGATCAAACGCTCAATGTACACAAGTCCTTCGATGGCAATTATTTATATTTGTCTATTTTTATATTTTTTTGATTTCCTGATACGTGACTATATTCAATTCTTATGGTTGGACCCCCTGTTCCTCCTGGCAAGACCCTGGACACTCATCACCCATATTTTTTTACACGGCAGTTTAGATCACCTGTTCATTAACATGCTTGTGCTGTTCTTCTTTGGGAGAGAACTTGAGAAGCGCATCGGGAACCGCGTGTTCTGGAATGTGTTCTTCACATCAGGCATAATTGCGGCAATCGGGTACACATTAACAGATACAGGTCCGATGATAGGGGCAAGTGGTGCAATATACGGCGTGTTTGCGTGCATGGCGGTCCTGGCACCTGGGATGCGGGTGTATGTATATTTTGTACCTATGAAGATCAAACACGCACTTGTACTCTTCGCGCTCCTGGATCTCTGGCTTTTCGGTGCACCTGATATGATCGCTCACACTGCACACCTGACCGGTCTTTTTGTAGGATTGGTTATGGGTATGAAAATCAAGAAAGCATACGGATCACGAAGTTTCGGGACAGCGCATGAATATAATTCCCAGAGGTGATAGGCCTGGAAGGACTTACCGACCACCTGACCGGATATTTTCCAAGACCATGTGAGGGCGAGGAGATCCCAATTTATTTTTTAGATCTTGAAGAGAAGATAGCAGGCTGGTCTCCTGAACTGAAAAGAACTCTCTACGTAGATAATGTTGCAGGTACGGAAGAGTTAAAGCGGGTGCGGAATGTGACACTTCTTAAAGTATATAACTGGCTGGGAAATGGCGAGAGTATCATTGAACTATCTGATCCGGAACGAATGCAGTTTGAGGACGTGATGGATGAACTTGTAAATAAAGGCGGAGAGATCCACTATGCCAGAAAGAAGATCAATGGAAAAATTGCCAATATATTCAGATTGGAGAAGGATGCACCTGCACGGGGAGATGTTAAAAAAATGTCACTTGCAGATCTGCTTTAATTACAACAAATTGCATGGCAAATATTGCGATTTAATGTTAAATTGAGACGGGCAGGAATGTGATAAAACACTAAATTCGTAACACTTATTTTCAAGTAAATCGTTACACTGTATTTGTTCAGGAATTTAAAATGGCCTGAAAACATGTACATTTCCGACAATCACAATTTAGCAAAGGTTATATTCTGTTACGAAATTTACTGGAATATACATAATTATATTATTTATAAGATATAGCGAGTATCATTTATGTCACCAATGAAAACAGGATTTAACTCCATTGTAAAATATCTCAGTTCGAAAAAGGAGATGGGAAGACGTAGCATAGGTTTGCTTGTCGATGGCCCGAATGTTCTTCGCAAGGAGTTCAATGTTGATCTTGAAGAGATCGGAGATGTATTAAAAGAATATGGGAATGTGAAGGTTGGCCGCGTTTTCTTGAACCAATACGCATCAGATAAACTGGTGGAAGCCGTTGAGAACAATGGACTTGAACCGATAATCTGTTCAAGTGATGTTGATGTACGACTTGCGGTTGAGGGTATGGAACTGGTATTTAACCCAAATATAGATACAATTGCGCTCGTCACACGTGATGCTGATTTTAAACCCCTTTTGAACAAAGCGAACGAACACGGCAAAGAAACGATTATATTTGGCGTGGAGCCAGGTTTTTCGACTGCGCTTAAAAATACTGCCGACTATGTGATACTGTTATCCGATGAACACATGTCGTGTAAGGAATGTGAAGATGAGGGTGCCGAAAACAATGTTGACGAAACTGTAGGCAAAAATAGCGACGAAAACACAGATGATCCTGCGATCATTACTGAATAATTCCAATTCACAGCCATGTTTTCCTAAAAAATAAAGGACCGGATGGCACCTTACAGATAAGAGCACAAAGTGTTCAGGATATATGTATCAAAATATCATATCAAAATATCATATCAAAATATCATATCAAAATATCATGTCAAAATAATATATCAGTATTTGTTTAGCGGTTTTTGACGCCGAAGCAATACGCCGGAGGCGCGCATTCCTTTACCACTGGCGCGAACGGTGACGTTTTCTCGGCATTTCAACTTATTATTTACATATAGGATAACGCAGCATAGCGTTATTACACACCAATGTTATTGAAAATGTTCCGATTTATTTGGCCGAGGTATATTTATAATAATGTTTAGAATACGCCGCCTGCGGCGGTATTACTGCGCGGGGTCTGGAAATATGAGATGTGCATCGAGATTTTATCGAAACCATCATACAAATAAAATACATATATCAAAATAATATGTTCTTGACTATAACCCGGACCATATATATTACTCCGCAAGTATAATTCACAGTTGTCTTGTAATAAAACCGATGCATGAAGGTTAATTGATAACCAAGAGTTGCAAAAAACTGACGAGGATTAGTATAATTCTATAAATTACATACAACAAGATAGAGATCAGCTAAAAAAATGAGAGGCATGATCAAATATCATGCAATTTTACTTCCCTGATCATGTCTTCGAGCCTGTTTCTTGAAACTCCACGCTTTGCTTCTGTGCAGGTTTTGACTTTGTCGATGAGATTGCAAAATTCATCCATCTCAAGCGTGTATCCCATGTCATTTATGATACTTTTTAGCGCTTTGGTTCCAGTGTGTTTGCCCACAACCAGATTGCGCTGACCGCCAATCATCTCCGGATTGTAAAGTTCGTATGTACGTGGCTGTTCAAGTATTGCAGCAACATGTATGCCGGACTCATGCCTAAAAGCATTCCTGCCTACAATTGCCTTATTGACAGCGGTTCGTACTCTTGAATAATCCTCCACCATCCTGGACAGGTTCAGGAGTTTTGATACATCGTACCTGTCGATGCCATACTGTATCCGTAGTGCAACCAGCACTTCCTCCAGTGCAGCATTACCGGCTCGCTCCCCTATCCCGTTTACTGTTGTATGAAGTTGTTTTGCACCTGCTTCTGCGGCAGCAAGAGTATTTGCCGTTGCCATTCCCAGGTCATCGTGGCAGTGTATGCATATTGGAGTGTGAACAACCTTTTTAATCTCATTTACAAGATAGGATGTAGTGCTTGGATTAAGAATGCCAATAGTATCTGCAATGCTCACGTAATCAACTTTATAATCTTCTGCCATGATAAATGCCTTTTTGAGCGTATCGATACTGGTCCGTGTTGCATCCTCTGCCGCAAATCGCACACCAAGACCATGGTCTTTTGCATGCTCAATGGTCTCCATTGCGCACCTGGTCATTTCTTCGCAGCTTTTGTGATACTTATACTTGAGGTGCAGGTCTGACATTGCTATAAAGATACTTACAAAATCAACATCACAATCAATAGCATCATCCACATCCCCTATAATAGAGCGTGCAAGACAGCATGTTTTTGCATCAAGTCCCATGTTTGAGATATCTTTGACGATTATTTTTTCTGCATGTGAAACTACAGGAAATCCTGCTTCAATTATTTCCACACCAATGGAATCCAGTTTGCTGGCAAGTGCCATCTTTTCTGCCCTGATGAATGCAACACCCGGCGTCTGCTCTCCATCACGCAAAGTGACATCACATATTTCAATGTCAAGCGGTTCTGTGTCAAGATAATCCATCAACGTATTTTTTGAGTATTCCAGGGGATTGGACATGGTATATTTTCCTGTTAGATTGATTGGTCGGAACATATTTATGAAGATACATATTAAGTTTGGGGTATAAGGCTACAATTTCTCATTATATATATTTATAATACACATGATACTTGCAACAAATCCATTGATATCGACACATATATGGCAAAACTGTATTTAGCATAACAATTATTTTGCCAGGCTTTCATTGGCAGATCCTACATATTATACCTATCTACGCTGCGCAGCTACCATATTAGCGATCTGTGCCGCAAATGATCCCGCAACAAATCCCGCATCGATATTGACAACGCTAATAATAGAACAGGATTGCAGCATAGATAAAAGCGCCGCCTCACCGCCGCCGCCTGCGCCGTATCCTGTGGACACGGGAACACCAATCACAGGAACATCGACCAAACCCGCAACAATTGTCGGAAGCGTACCCTCGCGCCCGGCTGCAACCACAACAGAATTAACGCCGCGCTCTTTGAGTTTTGCTATTTGCGGCACCAACCTGTGAATTCCTGCAACACCAACATCGTAGATTGCCACAACCTCACACCCCATCTCACAGGCAACCATGCGCGCCTCCTCGGCAACACCCACATCAGCCGTGCCAGCCGACAGGATACCTATCACACCACCCGATTTTGGGCGCGGCGTGCCATTGTGAACAACAGCCGCACGGGCGCGTTGATTCCACTCAATGTTATTGGGATCAAATGCATTTCGCACCGCTTCTATCTGCTCATCCGATACGCGCGTGAGCAGCGCCCGTCCGACATGTTCCACCTGCATCTTTGCAATTTCCACCAGATCGTCAGGGCGCTTACCCTCAGCCAGTATTGCCTCCATGACACCTGTACGCTGCATGCGGTGAGTATCGATCTTTGCAATCTCCGAAACGGGTGTAAAACCCATGGATCTTATCTGCATGATTGCAGGATCAACATCCATCTGCCCGTTTTTTATCTTTTGTAAAATCGCTTCCAGTTCCATGATCAACTACGCCAGTTTACTTTGAACCTTCTTATAGAACCCGCTAATCGTTGTCCTTACAAAACGTGCGGGATGTTCTGCCTTTGTTAACGTAAGAATATCATGCTCACTGATAGTATAATTGTGTTATCCATCAATGGGCTTTGTGTATAAAGTACATCAGTGTATAAAGTCGGGATATGTTACGATTTTTAAAACAAAGCCATAAGATATGCCGTCACAGACCCCCGACCGAGGTCGGGGCCATCCGTGGGGCCAGAGACGGTGTAGGTGAATAAAGTGTATAATTCAGACTCATTTTAATTCATTGGTGATTGAAAATCTCCAAGTTCGGTGTTTACTGCCTTCATTTCTTTGTTTATTGGTAATATATCAAGATACATTGTCGGATACATCATGTTTTTGTGCTTTTTAACCAATTCAAAACCGCCACGTTTTTCGTAGAATCCTATCGAATCTTGTTTTGAATCGACTGTTATAAAACGGCAACCTACCTCGTCTGATATTTTAATTGCTTTGCCAACCGCAACAAGTAATAAGAACCTTCCCACACCCCTTCGTTCATATTTCATATCCACAGCCAATCGAGCGATTTTTATTGCAGGGTATTCTTTATACGGCACACCGATATGTTCTTCATCTTGAATCTCTTTCTTTTTGATAATATCGGTAGTGAGAGTTATATATCCAACCAATTGATCGGAATGGCAACAAAGGTATGTTTTGCTGATAAGTTCTTCTTGGTTTTCGAATGCATCATCTTTTAAAAACGAATTTAAGTCTGCCGTTTTCGATTCAAAATGCGATACATCATGACGTTCTGTATATGAAATGATTTTCAACTCATTGTAAGATAAGCGGGTGACCATAAATTAGAATTGATGTGTATTGTACACCCTGATTGCCTCCCTGAAAAACGCCACTTGCTCTTCAGTGACTTTTGGGTTGCGCATACGTTCATCAAACTCGCGGGCATCCTCTCCTTCAAGAACTAAGCCAAGTCGAATCGGTTCTGCCATGTTGTTCATCTCCTTTTTTTCACCGGGACATACTAAACAGTTGTTCAACGACTAATAATTAATAAGCGAGTAACCATACATTAATATTTCTCTATGTGAACGTAAAGTAGGAAATCGACCCAGCCGTCGTTCTTATTCTCGTGCCCGAGTTTTTGCAGGAGCAAACCATTACTCCCACAAACACCAATTGATCAATGGTTAGTCATAACCCAAATGCACAGACGAACAGTGTCTAACTGCGGTTGTAGTTCCGCTTTTTATGTTGCCGCTTTTTTCCAGAGGCAGGCGTGTCCATCTTATTAGCCGGCTTTGACAACCCTCTTTCCGGTTTCTTAATTACAATCTTCTCCATGGCAGGTAGTTTCATTTCCTTAATGTAGACATCATTGTCTCTAAGTACACTCGCAAAGTTATCGCGGTCCTTTTCGGAAAGGATATTTATCGCTTTTCCTTCAGTTCCTGCCCGTGCAGTTCTTCCGATCCTGTGAATATATTGTTTGCTTTCCCTGGGAATCTCGTAATTGTAAACATGGGAAACACCCTGTATATCGAGTCCCCTTCCGGCTACATCTGTGCATACAAGAACAGATACTTTCCCGGAATGGAATAACTGCATGATGTTATTTCGTTTGTTCTGTGTTAATCCGCCATGAATTGCCAGAGCATCGATACCTGCATTTTTCAGTTTCTTTGCAATTTTGTCAGTGTTTCTTTTTGTGTTGCAAAAAACCATGCCGAGGTTCGAGTTTTCATTCTTCAACAGGTGTACGAGCAAAGACAATTTCATATTGGCATCTACCTTATAGACTACCTGATTCAGTTTGGAAGGGTCAATATAAGAGTCTACAGATACCTGAACCGGATTATACATGTACTTGCGGGAAAGCTTGACAACATCTTTTGTAATAGTTGCAGAGAACAAAAGGGTCTGCCTGTTTTGAGGACATTTCTTGATAATTTTTTCCACATCTTTTATGAATCCCATATCAAACATATGGTCTGCTTCATCAAGAACAAGAGTTTTCACATTATTGAATTTGATCGTATTTCTGTCGATATGATCGAGTAGCCTGCCCGGTGTTGCCACAACAACCTCGGCAGTTTTCAATCCTTTAATTTGCGGATTGATCCCTACGCCGCCGTAGATAGATATAACTTTCAATGGGTCGTATTTCGAGAATTTCTTGAAAGTATTTGCCACTTGCTCTGCCAGTTCTCTTGTGGGAGTCAGGATCAAAGCCTGAATTCCGTATCCTCTATCGGAATTTTGTATTATGCCCGAAGCAAATGCGAGTGTTTTTCCGGAACCTGTTGCGGATCCGGCAATGACATCTTTCCCGTCGAGGATCAGGGGAATTGACTTTTCCTGTATTTCTGAGGGGTTTTCAAATCCCTGTTCATCTATTGATTTCAAAATGGGATTACTGATACCAAGTTTTTTAAAATTATCCATAGTTAGACTTTCCATGATTTGTCTGAAAAAGCGGATTGATCGCTTTTTCATAGTGTGATATGTAAGATATATTAAAAACAATTAAGGGATAAAAACAAAACTTTAAAAAAGTTAAGATTAATTTACTGCTTAAAAGTTAATGATGCTTATACGGGTGAACTCTCTTTTATACTTTTGCCTATTTTGATGATGTGATTACCCGGCATTCATTGTTTTTCTAAAGGTTCCGATTAGAATGGTGTGCCGCTTCGCAAGAGATGTTTCCGGTTTGTTTGCGCGCCACCACATCCAATAAACTGCCTGTAACACTACGAGGCTTGCTCATCCATCATAAAATAACATCTATGCCCTGTGTTACTTCTGGCCTATATGGAATATTCGAATAATGCCAATGGCAGAATATGAGACGACACTCACAAAGAACAAATAAATAATTCTGTCAATTACAGAAACAATGGTTGCAAGTATCCTCTCCAAAATGATTGGTAATTCCGAAAATCAACAAATGCATTTCCACTAATCTGCCAATATATTGCCGCATTCCCTAAGTTTTGGAAACTATAACTTATCAACCCAAACTTGACAGTTGTCACTCTTTCTTGAAAAGAATGTTTTCTATTTTGCTCTGAAATCTCCAAAATTTGTCAGGAAAATCCAATTTACAGTTGAAAATTATAAACCAAAATCCCACCTAATTCCCTGTATTTCCTCAATTTCTAGCATATTTCACAACCTTTGGTGTTTTCACCAAAGATTGGGGGTGGGGAATTTTAAACCGCCGAAAATGGGGAATTCTTGACCGCCGTTGACACTTATCATTTAATGTTAAACTGAATGGAGCAGGAAGCTTCTTCTTCGCTGTATAGCGGCATAGAGGAATAGTTTACTCCCCAACTACATCACAAAAATTTGCACCAGGGTTTAAAAAAGAAGGGGACATTTCCACCTGGCCAAAGACAGTTGCAGAAAGTGAGTTCTTTACCAAATGGTAAATCCCAGATCATATATGCAAGTGTAAATCCAATTATAAGATTTCCAATAATTCCTTTGGTAAACCCAATCGCAAGTAATTTGTTCGGATAAGTTGATTCAATCCACATTTTAAAGTAAATGGGCACTATGTTTACTATGGCCATAACAGAACCAAGCACAAATCCCTTCATGTAAAATCCTTCCGGAAGAACATCAAATAGAAGCCCAAGAACAAAAACAACAGCCCATAAAATACATTGGATCAAGATAACTAAATACTGAAATAGTATTGTCTTTGGAATATTTTTCCACTTCTTCAATGCAGGTGGAGCCTCCGGATCCCGGCACATTTTATCAACTGAGGTATCTTTATATACCACACTCCTATAAATGAAAAATACAATTGAAGCCACAAATGCTCCGAAAATTGTTTTATATATTCCGATATTAACTATAAAACAAATTAATCTGAATATAAATCCTAAGTTAACATCTAAGTCAACATCTGAGTCAACATCCAGGTCAACATCCAGATCATCAATTGAATCTGCAACTGAGTCATTATAATCACTTAATTCAGGTACTGTTAAACCTGTACTACGCAACACATCAGGATTTATAATTAGAATCAAAAATATACATAAAAACAACAGTGATCGGAGCAATTTAATTGGAGCCATGATCTTTTTATTTTATTAGCAAGTGCACAATTGTGTTTTAGCGCAGGCAGTTTAACGGGTTCATGATTAAAACGGTGCCACCACACGCGCGTAGCGTGGCACATTTTTGCATTTGCACTAACGAATGTGTGATATAAACGATTTGCGAGACTTTTTTAGTCATAATCCATTTATCCCGAATATATTAAAAAGTCGTAACTATTCAGCCCGTCCTAATTTCGCCTAAAGCCTTCAGTTTCTTCACTTGATACCACAAATTAAATTCCACTTATGCAA
>DQIP01000068.1 GCA_020793565.1 Candidatus Methanovorans sp. | reverse complement strand
ATCAACAATCCGATCAAACCAATTCTTGTATATCCTCTCATTATCATAACCTTCTAATATTTTTCCAACTAACTTCTTAGCTGCTTTCTATTCGCTAAATGTTCATATTCCTTTCGATTAATATTTTCAGTGAAAATGCGCATAACCTCTAACATCTCCAGGCGCTCTGTGAACAATAACCCATAATCGCCGCCGATGTTAAACGCAAGTTCCGCTGCCTCATCCGCACTGCCGGCAAAGACACGCACGTCATCATCAATCGGCGGCGCATCGTCATAAATCTTAGATCCGACCTCGCCAGCATCTGCAACATCATGCAGTGACGGCGCAACTTCGTTACCTGTATCCACTATGGGAGTAGCACCGCCGGAACTGGCAGATCCTGCACCTTCTGGCAGTACGTGACATCGTTTCTCATCAATACGGTCAAATCGTATATGTTCTCTCATGCTACACCTTTTAATTTATAACTAAGATTGCACTTTATTTAACCGTATTAGTCAATTGTAGATAACCTTTTCGATAAATAGGCAGACTTGTACCATTCATTCGCGTGATCGTGACACCCATATCCCTGCCAACAACCTTTCCAATAACAGTGAGATCACACGCACCGCGTGCCGCCTCCACCATATCCGGGCGAACCGTGAACAGCAACCCAAAATCGCCGCCGGTGTAGAGAGCAAGATCCAGCGCTTTGTCCGCACTTCCTGCAAATGCAAGCACTTCATCCTTTATCGGCAGCGCATCCTCATAAACCTTAAACCCAACCGCGCCCGCACCTGCAAGGTCATGTAGCGACAGCGCAAGCCCGTCGCTTGTATCCATCATCGAACTTACCGCGCCCGATCCGGCAAGTTCCTGTGCATCCGTCGTGTGTGGCACTGGCTCGAACAGGGCACGTAAGATCGAATCGCTCACCTGCGTGCCTTTCCAGTCCCCAAGCGCACGAAGTGCCGCACCTGCAGAACCGACACATCCCATCACGCAAACCATATCCCCGGCCTGCGCGCCGCATCTTGTTAGAAGTTCGCTCTTTTTCACGCGCCCGATAGCAGTTCCCGTAATCGTCAACTCATCATGGGTATCGATATCACCGCCAATAACGGTTGTACCGCACGCCTTTGCACAATCATCCATCCCGCGCGCGATATCCTCAACAAGACCGACATCCGTATCTGCTGGAAAACCAAGCGCCGAAAGGATACCAACAGGCCGTGCACCCATAGCTGCAATATCACTCAGGTTCACAGCCGCAGCCATCCAGCCGATCTGCCATGGTGACATTCGGGACGGGAAATCCGTGCGCCTGTGGAGCATATCAGTCGTCACCACAAGGCAATCCTTGTCCGTAATGTCAATAACAGCGCAATCATCCGCGCCCGCGCCGAGAATGATCTCAGGGCTGCAACTGCGCGCGGTGGTGAATATTTTCGACAGGCGCGCGATCAAGGCGCGCTCGCCGATTGTGGATACGGGGGTTGTTTTAGTCATATGGGCACTATGGCTTTGAATGCTTCATATAAATGTTTTCTGTGCAAATCATCAAACTGTTCCAGATAAGCTCGGGATCATGGTCTTTTCACGCAGGCGGCATGACAATTTCAGCGGAAACCACCTGGTCATACCCTGTAGATGTAACATTCACCCTATATACATCACCAATTTTTCCTTTTACCACGCTTGTAAGTGGCATATAATTCACATTTGAAGATTCATTGTGTGCAAATTCGACAAGGGTAATAGGACCATCATTCCAATTCGATATATTCAAATGAGATATGTTCCATTCGGATATCAAAGTGGTTCCATAGCTTATTACTCCGATATTGTATGTTTTAGTTGATACAATCTCTCCGGTTTTATCGTTCGTCACCGTTACCTTTGTTGCAACATGCATTGCCGAGCTGAGTTCGTTATTTGTGAGATAACCGTCTACCCTATAAAAGTCAAAATCATCAATAGTCGCTTTTTCGTATTCCAATTGCAACGATAACTCAGGAAGTGGAACTTCAATGATTACCGTGCCCTCATCAATTAAACGTTCATTCTGGCAGATCCTGACCTCCACGCTATAGTTACCTGCCACCACGTAACCAAGGAAAATCCCGATTGTGTTCTCGCCTGGCATAAGGGTCACTTCCTCTGCCAATGAGATTTTAGATTGGTAATAGTTTAAATCATTCATAGAGTCGGAGTCTTTGAAAATCATTGTTCTGGAAGTCGGCAGGCTAGTACCGTTTTTACCAACAAAAGCATTCTTAACATCAATATTCACATTAACCGGAACCGATTCATTATTCAGGAGGGTAATGCTTAACCGGTTAGCGGTATGCAAACCAAGTCTATCGGGTGCATCCAGATCGGCAATCCTGACATCATCCCTGTCCCCATAATACCAGTACATACTCACTGCGGCAGCTATAATAATAACCAACACAGGTATCACAAGTTCTTTTCTCATTTTACCTCACCTCTTATATCCTCAGCCAGCGAAATGTGATTGGTAAGACCATATTTCCTTTTAGCAATAATATTACGCTTCTCAAGGTTCATCAGTATTCGTGAAACCTTTGCCTTGGAAAAATTGAGATAATTCACAAGTTCGTTCTGGAAAATCTCCCCTCCATTTTCCACAATGATCCTCACAGCCTTTCGCTCATCTCCCACAAGTGCCCGCAAAATCACATCCACATCCACATTCCTTAATTCCGGTGAAATTGTGTTAGTATCAGGTTCGGAAACGGTTTTCCCTATAACCTTAACTTGTGATGGCTCGAACTTGGATACTTTAATGCAGATCAATACCTGTGAAATAGACATCCCACCAAGCACCCCGGCTGCAAGCAATATGTATGCATCCTTTGTAGTATAAGAATAGGGGATCTCGATGACCTTAAATGTATCACCTTCTATCTGTATCACTACAGGAGCGCTTACAAGCAGCATATTGACTGCAACTATACTCAACAGGATCAAAAGTCCTGTTGCCAGTATCAATCTTGTTCGAAATCTCAACAATCGTATCATCTCATCTGACATAGTAATACATTATAGCCCAAGTTTCCCACTTGAAAATTAAATTCGATATCTTGCGCCCCAGCGCATTTGCAATTTTAGCCGATTTTTGGTCGTAAACTTCGCACTTTAACAATT
>DQIP01000069.1 GCA_020793565.1 Candidatus Methanovorans sp. | reverse complement strand
ATTTTTTGGTGATCGAACATTCGTTGCAAAGTCAAAGAGCTGAAATGGTACGACTTCGTGATGTATTGCGCCCAATGCGCATTCCTGTTGATGTGCTGGTGACCAGCGTCGAAAAAGTTCGGGAATGGGGACATTTGCCGGGAACAGTACTGTATGAAGCATTGCATGAAGGGAAAGTAGTGTATGAATCCTCATGATGCCTTTCGAACATCAGATCCAAGGTCTGTAACTTTAAACTAAGATCGGAAATTTACCACAGAGTTTCATCAGGAAATTCACACCATCACGATCCCACACCTGAATATTATTCTCTTCTGCGATCCGCTGTGCCTTGGTGTCAATTCCTGCAAGAGCAATTATAAGAGCACTGTCAATTACAAAATTAATTTTATCCAATTTCTTGACGAATTTGTTTACATCGGCTGCAGTTATGTTTCCTGACTTCACTTCTGCTATCCAGTAGTGCTCACCATATCTTGCAACTATGTCAAATTCATTGCCGTCTATGACTCGCTGTTCAACTTCTGTGAATTTCGGCAATTTGGTGTGGCGTAATTCCAGTCCTCCGAAATCCCTGAACAACTCCCGCACCCTTGATTCACTTCCTTTTCCAAGCTCTCCCCGGTATGTGGTGATCATCTCCTCGATCTTCCTGTCAAATGCGTCTAACCGCTTTCCGTCTTTTATGAAAGAGAGTTCCATCTGCAGGGGATATGCTACCGAGAGCCACGTTTTAAGCATAGGGTCCGTGATGAAATATTCCACTCCGTTTCTGGTCACAAAACCTGCCTGTTCAAGAAAACGCAGGGGGCGTGACAATTCCTGCGGTGTCTTTGTTGTGTATTTGGCTATTTGTGACTGTTTTGTACTGCCGATTGCTATGGATTTTAAAATCTCGATATGGAATCCTATGTTTCTCCGCTGGAATGTATTTTCAAGCGAGTCTGTAAAATACACAAATATCTTTCCGCTGGTATTGAGCAGCTCCCTGTCGAATGCATGGATTATTGCTTTTTGATTGACCTGTTTTATCGAAACGGTGTGACAGTATTCTATTATGCGGTCAACGAGTACAGCAAGATAATATGGAAAACCGCCACTTGATGCTATCAAGAAATTCAATAATTTATCACCAATTACCAATTCGCTTTTGTCTAAGTGCGTGGTTATAAAACACCTGCTCCAGTTATAATTGAACGATCCGACAGATAATATTTCGAAATGCCCAAACAGCGGCGATGCACTGCTGGTAAGTATTCCCTGCATCATTCCAACGGCTGAACCTGCAACAACATAATAGGCACCGCGTTGTGTTTGTATCTTTTGTCTGAGTAGGTCGATCATGTCGATATTGAAATTCTGCACCACCTGGAATTCATCCAGTATTATGATAAGTGTGTTCCCTGTGTGTTTGCTAAGCAGATAGGGCAGGTCGAGTATTCGACTTGCGATACCAATATCGGGCTTTTTGTCCAGCTCATTTAGCACTGCTATGAGGTCAGATGCAAGTGCAGGCAGACGTTCGATGGTTTTCACAATAAGATCATTGAGGTTCTCACGTGGTTCGAGGGTTGCTGATCCACTACCGGAGTTTTGCTCCAAATATGAGTACAGCACAGCAGCAGCGTACTTGGTCAAAAAAGAACGTTCGGTCTCGCTGAATAACAGATATATGTGTACTGGTATTGTATCCGGTTTTTTCAACCGCTTTTCAAATTCATAAAGTATCGAGGTCTTACCTGATTTTCGAAGTCCGATGAGTGCATAATTCCGTCCGGTACTGAGCAGCCGTTCAAGTATTTCGGAGCGGTTGAAAAACTCATCTCCGGTTACCGGTGTTTGTGTGTCGATCATTTGTAAGCACCTGTGCGTATAAGCATGAGTGCTTGTAATCATTGATGCTTAATAATGTTTTTGATGTGGCGGTTTGGTTTGGTGGAAATTTTATTAAAGCAAACTGCCGGCAGTACGGGGAGATCCATATCTTTGACAATTGAGAATCACGCAGGATTTAAGCAATACACGAACGGGCGCCCCATAACCATCTGACTTCATGGCGGCACACGAACGCGCGCGCTTTGGTGTATGCGCAGTTTCAAAGGCATATTGCGGATTTTTACGTCTTGTACGATCAACAACAACATTTAAAATTAATCGTGCATGATTGTATTTGAAGTATGATGACAGATTCAACGATCCTGACTGCTGTACAATGTCTCAGGAAGGCGACATCTCTGGAAAAAATGATCCTGTTTGGCTCTTATGCCCGAGGTGAAGCCAACGAAGACAGCGATCTTGATTTTTTAGTGATAGAACATTCGTTGAAAAGTCAAAGGGCTGAAATGGTACGACTGCGTGATGTATTGCGCCCCATGCGTATTTTTGTTGATGTGCTGGTGACTAGCGTTGGGAAGGTTTGGGAATGGGAGATTTGCCGGGAACAGTACTGTATGAAGCATTGCATGAAGGGAAAGTAGTGTATGAATTCTCATGACCTTGCTATTCTTTTTCTTTCAAAGGCATAACAGGATGAACTAATGTAGGTGATTTGTTTTTGTGAATGCTTTCACCCCGCTTGGCTCACGCTTATATATCATTGCCTCTTTTTATCAGACAATAAATAATTATTTATGAATACCATATTTTTAAATTTTAGAAAAAAGGCAATAATATGAATTTAGCAGAAGAATATTTAAAAATTGCTAAGAAAGATCTTAAAGCAACTAAAATTCTATATGAAAATAAGTTGTATGCTCAAGCAATCTTTTATTTCGCACAAAGTGTTGAAAAAGCAAATAAAGGGTTTGCATTGACTTCAAATAAATATTCTGAAAAGGACATGCTGTCTGTTAATCATGATGTGACGAGAATATACAAGGATAATATCATTGAACTAAAAAGGAGGTATGATAATTTATCACGAAATTTAAACCAAATGGTAACTATTCAGCCCGTCCTAATTTCGCCTAAAGCCTTCAGTTTCTTCACTTGATACCACAAATTAAATTCCACTTATGCAACCGGCAGAAATGGCTTTCCATTGAATACTGCTTCAATTGCATCCATAACAGAAATCTTATTCTTCTTCATAGTAGCGATGTAACCTCTAATGCGGCAGAAATTATGTGCACCTTGGATACTTCTAAAAGTACCTGATATTTTCTGCTGTACTTTCGTCATTCTGATATCCCTCTCTGCTTGATTATTGTCAAATGGTACATCAA
>DQIP01000070.1 GCA_020793565.1 Candidatus Methanovorans sp. | reverse complement strand
CGACGGCAACGTGAATATCCTTGACGCCGTAATAATCGGGACCTGCTGGGGACATACAGCATGGTGAGAGGGGTAAACCCCTCTCCATTTTTTATTTTTGGAAGTGATAATCATGCGCTATATACTAATACTGCTGATCATTCTGCTCTGCCCTATTGCATTAGCTCAGGCAGCACAGGTACGGGTTGAGCCTGCATTTTCGGAAGTTTCGCAGGGCGCAAACCTTACTGTGAATATCATGGTCGATCCGGAAGGTGACGAGGTCTTGGGTGCGGAATATAAACTTTATTTCAATAACACGCTCCTGAATGCAACCGACCAGGTGCAGGGTACACTCCTTGGCGGATATCCGTTAGTGAACGACATTAACAATACGCTTGGCATTATCAAATATGGAGAAATGATAATAGGTGGTACCGCTGCCACCGTTCCCGGTCTACTGGCATCGATCACTTTTGAGGTAACCGGAGAACAGGGAGTGTGCGATCTCTTCCTTACTGATGTAATATTGAGCGATTCCGGTGCTGCGGCAATCCCGGATGTCAATGTGACCGGCGGGAGTGTGGAGATAATATACGGCATCTGCGGCGATGTCACAGGTAATGATGTGGTCAACACAGGAGACGTGATCCTGCTTTCAAATTATGTCGGATATACAGGATATACGCTTACGAATGAACAGGCAGGCGATGTGACCGGAAACGGTGTGATCAACACAGGAGACGTGATCCTGCTTTCAAATTATGTCGGGTATACAGGATACTCGTTAAACTGTACATAATAAGAGGTGATGTGAAAAAAATCAGTGTTGATCTGTGTTTGAAAATCTTATCAGACACGGATTAACACGGATTGAACATTGTAAATAAAAATGACAAATAAGAATGATGCATTGAAGCGCCCACCGGCGGGATGGTGCATCAACACGCTTGCGACCCGTATCAGCAAACCACGGATGCCGGTAGGTATCTGTTAATTTGGTTTTGTTGGTACTTATGTTTTGCTCTGGTGCATAATGCACCGGAAATGTATAGAAACGGGCAGGAAACTGCTCGGATGAACAACACAGGAGGTAAGATTTGATAGAAACATGCAAAACGGCGCCGAAAGGCGGTATATGGGGCTTCTGTAAGAGCCCTGATAAAATATAACATAAAGGTGTGAAATATGATGAAACCAATAGAAAATAGATACACAATCGCTCTGTTGAGCGTGATAATGGTATGCTTGCTGGTGGTACCGCCGGCAATGGCAGACTACATTGGGGATCGCTCACTGACCGTGTATGAGCATAACACGATCAATGGGGGAGTAGTATTCGATACTGTGATGGATGGGAGTAAATACACGTTATTGTATTCTCCGCCACAAGAAATGACAAAACCTGTGCTCTCACAGGATATGACAGCTGCGATACCAGCAGGTGCAACCGTGAAGACAGCACGATTGTACAACTATTACACATGGAGTGATTCAGGCAATAATACCATTGCCGGAGATCCTGCAGAGGCCATACTGACACTCAGTGACGGGGTCAACACATGGTCTACCGAGGTGAACAATACTGTTACGAATCCGGATGTTGCGCATTATGTGGACCGGAAGGGGCAGGGATATACTTCTAAAAAGTATGATTTCCCGTCCGGAACACTTGCATGGGATGTGACAGATCATGTTACGGGTAGCGGCTCATTTACCGCAACGATCGAGAATGCAAAGGAATTGACTGACTCTACGAATAACTGGACACTTCCGAACCCGGGTGAATACTTCTGTACATACGGATTCGGTCTTCTTGTTGTCTATGAGTTAAATGACGGATCCAGGATCGAGTACTGGATCGCAGAAGGATGTGAGATGCTCTATGCGTCCAGTTACTATGGAATAACGCCTGCGATGGCTACCACAAATACGACGTTTTCGGACGGTGTTTCGTGCGCTGCATCCGCTGAGCTGACAACCGTACTCACAGCCAGCGACAAGGGAGAATATACGCCGCCGAAGAACATGGTCATCTTCAACGATGTCGAGGTCGGACCGAGCACTGCCGACAACAAGTATGCTATCGGCGTGAACACATTTGATGTGGTTAACCTGCTATCCGGACAGAATACCGTTGAGCTACAGGACAGATATGACTGTGAAACAGTCTGCAACGTTTTCTTGGTGGTAAACAAGGACAAGCGCGACATGGTTGTTAAGGTCGATTCCGATCTGCATGTGCTGAGAGCAGATGTCCAGAATCTTGACCATGCCGGGATCAGAACCAGTCTGCTCACCAAGATCGACAATGCGATAGCAAAGAACGATCTGGCACTGGATTGCATTGATGCAGGGGATGAAGCATGTGCGAATACTAATCTCAACATATGCAAGAGCACCATGAATGCATTCATAAGCGAGGTGGATGCCCAGAGCGATATCCATATACCCGTGGATACCGCGGACGCGCTGATGTCGGATGCGAGTGACATCATAACCGATATCGACTGCGCTATTAATACAACAATATGAAAGGGGAAATGAAAGGAAGGATAGAAGGATAAAATTTGGTGTCTGGTGTGATCTCACGGCAAATCCTGGAATTTCGTGACAGAAGTGTCATTGAACCGGTTTGTCAAATGGTTATCATACCAGATCCGAAAATATAGACAATAAGGAGTGAAATATAATGGAAACTAATATGAAAACAGTGGTTTTAGGTGCGCTGGTCATAGCAGCAGTGCTTGTACTCATCGCACCTGTCCAAGCCGACTACAACTGGCATGGATTCCCACTGGATAGCACGACTACAAATGGATCGATCAATGGCACGATCAATGGTAGTGGTGGTGTATATCTGGATTACATCGATGGCGGCAGTGCTACTGTTAATGGGAACTTCAGTGTCCCAAGTGGAACGGATGTGAAATGGGCGTATCTGTACTTTGGAATCTGGGGCGGTAATCCATGCGATGTAGGCTGGTACAACCTGACCTTTAATGGAACTACATACCCTACCAGATTCATAGGTAACGATGATAGTTTTGAATGCGTTGCATACAACGAGGGTGCCAAGGACAACCATGACTATAACTGGGGCGGTACCTGCGGAAAGTGGTGGGTTGCTTACAATGTGACCGATGAAGTAAACCTCGGCGCCGACAACCCAGTGATTGTGAGCACCGGCGGACCGCAAGGATGCGGACCTATCGACGGCAGAATATACGGTGTTGTGCTGGTTGTGGTATATGATGATACCAGCCAGTCAGAGGATTAC
>DQIP01000071.1 GCA_020793565.1 Candidatus Methanovorans sp. | reverse complement strand
CACAATCACAATAACCTTTCCAACAAACCAAAATATCGGCATTAAAGATCCAAGTACAAAGATGCCGGTCAGGAATTTTGGTAGGTTCCAGCCTCCGAGATATAAAAGTACCATAATACATGCACCAAGAACCATGTGAATATATTCTCCAAACAGTCCAAGTCCCCATCGCAGTCCACTGTACTCCGTACCCCATCCTGCAACCAGTTCTTCTTCTGCTTCATTCTGATCAAAAGGAAGTCGTCCCATATCAGCAAGTATCGCTATAAAGAATATCACAAAACCAAGTGGTTGTAAGAATACGAACCACAGCGGGCTTTGCGCTTTTGCAATCTCTACAATATCAAGCGACTGGGCCATAACTGCCACACCGAGAATACAAACACCTAATGGTACCTCATAACCGATCATTCGTGCCATATTCCTAAAAGCAGCGATCATTGAATATTTGTTATTGGAACCATATGCTGCCATAAAAATACCAATAACCGATAATGCTGATACAGCTTCTAAATAGATAATACTGATATCCATCTGGGTTGCTGCAATAGGATATACATTATCTCCAATTACTATCGCACCAAATGGAATCGCGACAATCATCATAAATCCTGATCCCAGCACAATTATCGGAGCAATCACAAATAACAATCGATCAGCTTTTGCAGGGATTAGGTCCTCTTTTGTAAACAACTTGATTGCATCTGCAATCCCTTGCAAAATCCCATATCTACCACCAACACGATTTGGACCTATCCTTGACTGGATATCCGCTCCAAACTTACGTTCAAGCCAGACTGCAAGTATTGCACATACAAACACAATACCAATCAAAATAAGTCCAACTATACCACTAAACCATGGATTGTATACAATATCTACAATATTCATATTATACACCTCATCTGTCTGCCTCGCTGGTACATCCATCCATACTTGCTGCAATTGCAGCCACATCCGCTATATAAGTATTTAGAATCAGAGGTGGTAATGCTTGCATTGTCGGGAAGACCGGACCTCTTATCTTGACCCTGTAGGGTGTATCTGAACCGTCTGATATCATATACATACCCATTTCTCCTCTTGGATCTTCTACTCGATAAAATACCTCACCTGGTGGCACCCTCATAACCGGAGTTCTGCGACCATATGGTGTTCCCTCCGGGAACAATGGTCCCTGTGGCATCTGGTCAAATGACTGTTCTATCATGTAAATACTCTCACGAATCTCATCCAGACGCACCTTTATACGTGCAAAGATATCACCATTTTTCTGGGTACATACCTTGAAATCAAGATCATCATAAACAAGATACGGGTCATCCTTGCGAACATCAAATTTCACACCTGTTGCCCTGAGCGGTGGGCCTGCAACACCGAGTTCCGTTGCCACTTCTTTAGTAAGGGTGCCCACACCTACTGTACGCTGCCTGTATATTCTGTCAGTATCGTAGAGATTTTCATGTTGATCAAGTTTCTTCTTAAGGTCATTCAAAACAAGCATGGTTTTTTGTTCATAACCTTCGGGGAAGTCTTCACGAACTCCTCCGAATCTTAAATAAGTCTGGGTAATACGTGAGCCTGTAACAGTATCGATCAAATTAAGAACCTCTTCTCTTTCCCTGATCATATACAGGAACATAGTAATAAAACCAAGATCCGTCGAAAACTCTCCCAAACCCAATAAATGACTCTGGATTCGTGAAAGTTCTTCCATGATCACTCTTATGTATTGGGAACGTTCCGGCGGCTCAATTCCAACAAGCCTTTCAACACAACCGCAAAATACCTCGTTGTTGCTCATTGCAGCCAGATAACATATCCGGTCAGTTATTGTAATACCCTGAAGATAAGTTTTGTTTTCCAGAATCTTTTCAATTCCTTTGTGAATGTATCCCATCTTAAGCTCAGCATCAACAACAGATTCCCCTTTCAATCGAAGATCCAATAAATATGGTCCTGGCTGGATTGCATGCTGGGGTCCAAGATGCAGTAACATTTCCGATGGTCCAATATTTGTATCCATTATTATTCACCTACACTAAATTCTTGGAAGTCTTATTTGGGTAGCCATCATAATCTTTTCGAAGTGGCCAGTCACCAAGCATCTCATCTATCAGAAGAAGCGGTTTTAAATCCGGGTGATTCTTGTACATAATCCCATACAGTTCATATGTTTCCCGTTCGTACCAGTTCGCATTCCAGTAAACTGAAACAATTGATTCAATTTCCGGATCATCCCTTGGTAATTTCACTTTTAAAGTGATAACAACCGGATGTTCATAAGACGCTATATGATAAACGACTTCCAGTTCATTCCGATCCGGATAATCGACACCACATTCGCAAGACAGATGGTTACATTCAAGATTATCAAGCATGTGCTTGCATACATTGAAAATCGCATCTTTCTCTACATATGATGTGAGCTTTGTGTCGGATTCGATCTTTGATTCCGAAAAATCATTCGGAAATGTCTTAGTTAAAGAGCTGAGTATATAATCTGCATCAATCATCTCTTTCACCTCAATAGTCCGTACCAATATCTTTCTTGGCCATGATCTTCTTTTGAAGTTCAATGAAACCTTGTATCAATGCTTCAGGTCTTGGTGGACATCCTGGAATAAACACATCTACAGGAAATATCTCATCAATGTTTTGTACAGTACTATATGACTCATAGAATGGACCGCCACTAATGGAACAGTCCCCCATGCAAATAATCCATTTTGGGGCTGGCATCTGATCCCACACTAGCTTAAGAGCAGGAAGATATTTCTTGGTCACATAACCACTGATAACGATCACATCGGCTTGCCTTGGGGAATCCCTTGGTATGATTCCAAAACGGTCCGTATCATAGTGCGAACAGCCTGTCGAAATCATTTCCACACCACAGCATCCCATTGGTTGGGTCAAGAACCAGAGTGAGTTTTTACGACCCCAATTTATAATGTCCTGCGCAGGAGTCTTTTTCAAAAAATCACTAATTGCGCTTGAGGTAGTAAAATTCACATTTTCAATCATTTCACCCATTTAAATGCCCCCTTCTTCCACATATATAGATCTCCTATCACTACACTAACAATAAAGAACAGTAGCATTGCAACCACTGCTATTTCTGTTATACCATGACCAATATACACCATAGCCCACGGATACATGAAAAGAATCTCAATATCGAATATTATAAATGCTATTGCATATAAATAATATTCAATATTGAATTGTATCTTTGCATCACCAATCGGCACAGACCCACACTCATATGTTG
>DQIP01000072.1 GCA_020793565.1 Candidatus Methanovorans sp. | reverse complement strand
TATTGTCATTGATGAGGCTTTGTGTATAAAGTCGAATTATGCCTCGACTTTATACACCGGCTGTACTTTGTACACAAAGCCCTACACTAAGGGATTTGGGTAAGGGTTGGTAACCACCTCAGGACTTAAAGAAAGAAATCGTTTTATGCTTCCAGAGGCAATAAGAATCCAGAATAACCACATTAAACTTGAAAATCTGGTGCACAGAGATAAAGTAATTACTGATTAAGCTTATTTAATTGTTAAAAATTGGGAGGAAGTATGAGCAAAAAATTTGATTTAATAAAGTGGCAAATCGAAAATATTAGAGGCACTGCTATAGCTGGCAAAAATGAAACTATTGGGGAAACTGCTAAAAAGGATATTCAAGAACAGTGGGTAAACAATCATGTTGAAGCTATAATAAATACTGTTTTAGCAATGCGTCAGAGTTGGAAAGAAACCGCAGAACCACGTTTTACCGAATACCAAAATAATTATACACATATTAAAACTTTATATGACTTAGATAATCTTATAAAAAGTATGTCTGAACAAGAATTTTGCAAAAAAGTCTTAGGTATAACCATAACCCAAAGCAATTTTTGGCGTTATAAAATGTTAAATGATATGGTCAAAGCTTTTACTGAATATCAAAAAGAAAACGGATTTAATTCTGATAGAGAAGCAATGATAGATTGGGCACAAAAGTGTAACTTATCTCAATTTGAAGAAGATATCGTTGGCAGGGTCAATAATGTGGGACTCGCTACTATACAAAATCTTAGAATGTGTCTCGGAATTGATACTGTGAAACCTGATGTACACATAATTAATGCACTAAAGAAAATTGGGTTAGGAAATGAAGTTGAAATATGTGAACTAATTTCAGAATTGACTGGATATAAATGCATAGAATTAGACCAAATATTTTGGCATTGGGATAGGAATTTTAACAAAAAATAGGCGAAATATCTTATTATTTGAATCCCTGTTTATCTAACAGGAAGTAACAGACATGGAAAAATTACATCTGCCAATAATAATTGAAATGGACGAAGATGGTTATTACATATTAAGTTGCCCTATTTTCAAAGGTTGCCATTCCTACGGTGAAACGATAGATGAGGCACTAGAGAACATAAAAGAAGTCATAGAGATATGCCTCGAAGAAACCAAGGTTGAAGAGTTAAATAAATTTGTAAGATTTAGAGAAATGGAAATTGCTCAGAATGCCTAAACTTCCTGTATTCAAAATATAGGGGAAATAAATAAAAACTGTTTTTGAAGAAAATCCTGCGTCTGAAAAGAAAAGCAAAAGCCCAAAAAACTGAATAGATGTCTAAACCATGAGCATCCGTCCTGGGATGCCCCGGATTTCCAATCCGACCGGTCCGTGACGGCATGTCTTAATGGCTTTGTTTTAAAAATCGTAACATATCCCGACTTTATACACAGGATATACTTTATACACAAAGCCCATTAATGGATAACACAATTATACTATCAGTGAACACGATGTTATTACGTTGACAAAGGCAGAATATCCTGCACGTTTCGTGAGGACAACGATCAGCGGGTTCTATACTAAGGTTCAAAGTAAACTGGCGTAGTTAATGGAGAAACCGATATATATCGTTTCCTTGTTGCAATCGAGAAAGCAAACAATAATTATTCGGCGTATTCACCGGATTTATCAGGCTGTGTTGCTACGGGAGTTACCCGTGAAGAAATAGAGCGGAATATGCATGAAGCCATAGAATTGCATGTGCAGGGATTGATTGAGGATGATCTCTCCATCCCCGAATCAAAATCATTCGCATAATACATAGCTATTACCTCCCCTGATGCGGTGCGAATAGCCTGAGTGGTAAGGCGCTTCAATCTACTGTAAATGAAGTTGTTATTGTCATTGATGGGGCTTTGTGTATAAAGTCGAATTATGCCTCGACTTTATACACAGGCTGTACTTTGTACACAAAGCCCTACACTAAGGGATTTGGATAAGGGTTGGTAACCACCTCAGGACTTAAAGAAAGAAATCGTTTTGCATAAGTATGATGAAGACCTTGTACTATTTAGTACAGGGATGGTTATTCCGAGATGGGGAATTGATGCTCGGATAGGGCAATAGAAATTCAAAACAACTTTTTTCGAATATTTATGGGCGCACATATAATGAATGAAAGGATGATTCCTTGGTTTCTATTATTTAATGAATAATTTTTTTTATAATGGATGTCAACAAAAGGATATATCAATCAATAATAATTTTGAGATTTCAGAAAGTCGAAGGAATGAAGTCATAATTGGAGTCAATATGAGAAAATATTTCATTATTTCCGTGATCATATTTTTTGTTGTACTAGTACTTTTGACTCTTGTAGTGGAAGGAAATGAAAATACAACAATAAATTCTTTTGAATCATCAATATTTACTTCTAATGAAACAAATATTGAAAAAAAGGCATCTATCGCAACTCTAATAATCGCAAATGTCAGCATTTTCGGTGAAAAGACAGATGTTATTCTTGGCGAGGAGGTCCTACTGAAACTGTCTGCAGTAAACATTATTGGAAATCCTACAATGCATGTCCAAGTCATAATTGTTCCTCCATCGGGAATGAGCGTTACTTCTTATGAATTCATCAGGGAAGGACCAAGTTTGTTAGTGAGATATTTTGAACTTGAACCTGGATTAAGTATGGATAGTGAAATTCGCATAAATCCAAATTACCGGACAGGAAACTTCTATATTCATGGTCAAATTATCTATTATTTTGGTGAGGATATTGAGAATTTCGACGATTATACTTTATCTATACCCTTCAGAGTTCGTGAAAATAACAAAACAATTGTAGATTATCCTCTCTCCCCTGGAGATTTTAATTTTGGACTTTTTTTGTTTTGTATTTCTTCTGTATTAACTTTTGGACTGGTTCTATATTTCAAAGTAAAGAAATTTCCAGATATTATAACAATATTTGCCGCCGTATACGGAACATTAATCTCATTCTATTTTCTATGGAAGCTTTGACAATAGACATAATATTATAACTCCAAACTTTGAAATATAAAATAGCACTTTTATAAACATATGGATTATAATTATATCATATGATGGCAATTCATAATAACTCTTAACTATCAGAACTGCGCCTAAATTATAGTGCAGAATTCCAACAGACCGATAGAAAATAGAACTGAGCATCCTCAGATGCTTCCCGTTTCTAACGGGAGGTCCGTGACGGCATGTCTTAATGGCTTTGTTTTAAAAATCGTAACATATCCCTACTTTATACACAGGATATACTTTATACACAAAACCTTTAAGTCACCAAAAT
>DQIP01000073.1 GCA_020793565.1 Candidatus Methanovorans sp. | reverse complement strand
TACTGATTCTTTAACAACAGGAATAGCATCATCGGCAATTGCAACATTCATATTTTAATTTATGTCCACTTCATTTATCAAACTTTTGTAGCATTTCGAGTAAATTTCAAAATCAAATCTTCGTATTTGTTTAAGCAGTTTTGATTTCAGGTCAATCCGCTGTCGGCGGCGCAGCTCTATATCATCGATAAAATTCATATATTTTCATATGATTAAGTTTATCTTTCAGTTCACGAGTTCCTGCATAATTGCCCTTAAATATATGTTTAAACATAAACATACATTATGGCTACCAAGACGATCACCATAAAAGAAGATGTATATCGAATGCTCGTATCGCTAAAAAGAAACAATGAAAGTTTCAGCACATTATTTGAGCGATTGGCAAAATCCAGTAGCAATATCAATAAACTTAAGGCGCTGCGTGGTTTTGTCGAGATCGATGATAAAGAAATGCTTTTAAAAGAGATATCTGAGAAGAGAAAGGAGATAAGATATTGATCCTTGTTGACACAGATGTTTTAATCGAGATTTTTGATAAAAACTCGGAAAAGGGAGATGCAGCTTTAAAGAAGATAGAGGAAATTGGGGAGGATATCACCCTGTCTTCTTTGAATTTGCACGAAATTCTATTTGGTCTATACAAATACAAGGCACGGGGAAAAATTGATAAAATCTTATTGTTTGATGTAGTTGAGTTCAACAAAGATGATGCAAATCTCTCTGCCAAACTTGAGATTGAAGCAGAAAGAAAAGGTAAAAAAGCTTCACGATTTGATTCAATGATTGCGGCTGTTGCGATAAACAGGGGTTTGAGTTTATTCACCTTCAACACAAGTCATTTTAAGGTATTTAAGAATTTGACATTGATCTAATGTTCATTTCCATCTTTTTGAGACCTGTTAAAAGTCCCCACCATTCAAAAAAGTTTTGTGAATCACCAAGATCACCGCTTTCGAACTTAACCAAGAACTCAGAGGATTTCAAATGATACTTTTCTTCGAACTCCTGAATTTCAGTTTCCACCAGATGTTTTTTCGATTCCAAAAGTACTACTTCTTTTTGTATTGACTCTTTAACAACAGGAATAGCATCATCGGCAATTGCAACATTCATATTTTAATTTATGTCCACTCGATTTATTAAACTTTTGTATATTTGGTGTAAAATAAACATTCTTAAAAGTAAAACATTAAACAAATATTTTTAATAATAGTGCGCCTATTAAGAATTCTCTGAGGTGTTCCTAATGACAGATATTGAATTTGAGACTTATCAAGGATTAAAATCTGCAAAAAAAGCCGCAAGAAATGAAATTTATGGTTTTGAGGATTCAGTCTATTTCAAGGAAGAGGTATTGAAAAAATATGAAGGTGATCGAGATTATCAAATTGGAGATGATGGTTCAGTCCAATTTAGATCTGAATGGGGATTTAGAAGTTACAGAGATGCAGAGGGTATAATATGTGTGCTTTTGGGCGATTTAGGAAATAACTTCCCCGATGAAGAATTGAAGCACTGGAAATTATATAACATACATCTGGACGAAATGGGCATTACTGAATATTATACTGATTTTAGACATACTCTAAACCGTATTGTCCATTTTATGGATGTGCTAAATAAAATTATGAAAAATAAAATTAAACTGTATTATCCTGAAGCAATTAAATTTAATAGTGACTCATTTGACGATAATATATTTGATTTAACACATTCAGAAAACCATCTACGTTTTTTAAAAAAAGTAATAAATGAATCGACTTCAGCTGAAGAATTAGAGATGAAGATTGTTACATTAAACTGTTTAGTAATTGATTCCATTAACATAAAATTGTTGAGTAAATTATTGGATTGTCTGGATGGAAATCTGAAGTATTCTTCTTCAGTATTAACATTAATATCTGTAAAACCAGATGGATTAAATGATGAAGAATCTAAACATTATAAATCATTTATACGCAATTTAAATAGTCTAGAACTCTTAAAACGCTTTCTTTTAGTTGATGACTTACACAATCACTACTATGAACAAAAAGTTATTACCATTAAACATTTTGAAAATAGCAGAGATGAATTTTATGAATTCATAAAGATGGAATTTGATAATTTTTACATGTGGGACATAAATAAACAAGACTTTGATAATCGGAAATATTTTGAACAAAAAACAATTGATATCACTGAAAAAACATCTAGCCTCAAGTTGCTAAATAAGTTTAGAAATTCAACTGCTGCTCACGGTCATTCTCCAAAAATAATCGCGAAAATGAATCGAAATTTGGGTTTTGATGGAAGCAATGATGATTATTCTGCTTTATTTATAAAACTTTTATCTCAAGTTTGCTGGGACATTGAACATATTTGTTTTGAAAGAAACAGCTCCATATTAATCAAAGAATATCATGATGATTGGTTTAATGATGCCTTGGACAAACTAAAAAACAAAAATGAATCTAAATTTTATTTTGATGAACTGCTTTCTTTAATAGAAGATATCCCTGAATTATTTGAAGAATTTGAAAAACAATTAATTGAAGTAGCGGAGTATAAAAAATCAGATGATGATTTCATTCATCACTTTGGAACTTTCATTGCGAAAATAAGTTCTCAAATTAATGACAGAGCACAAATTTATGTTGATTATTTAGTCTTAAAATACAAAATCGAACCTATATTAGTGTGGTCTGATTGCTATGATATAATCATCAATTCAAATCAAATAAGTGTAATTTTTGTAGAAAAAATATATCCATTATTAAAAGATAGCATAATTTCTACAAATCCAAATGAAGCTCATCTTTCTCAAAGTCTGTTAACGTTATTAATAAAAAAAGACATTTCAAAGATAGACATTGAAGAAATTAAGCATATACTCGCAGATAAAAAAATATACTTTGATGAATTACGACCTTCTTGAAATAAAAATAATATGGAATATTTTTACATCAAATCCCCATCCTCTCAGCCCTTTTCGCAGCCTGTATCTCCTTGATCCTCCGAATCACGATCTCCAGCAGGAACAACAGCAGCGCAGCAATAATAAAGTACATCTTCCAACTCACAGGCTCCTGAACAACCTTTTCCGAGTTCGCTTTTGCATCCTCAAGAAGCAGCGCGCGGGCATCCCGTTCATCATACGTTTTTCCGCCACTGGATTTGACAAGCGATGGAAGCTCTTCATTCAACCCGACATCGAGGTATTCGAGTGCATAGTTCACTGCAACCGGATAGCCTGAAATATCATGCATTCCGATCTGGTCAGGATCGATCGTAGTATCGTATGTGCTCTTTCCTGTCACTGAGAGTTCAAGCGGCTCGGTGCCATCAAGCGTCAGTGTAGGCAAAACGCCTTCATCATACATCGTAAGTGT
>DQIP01000074.1 GCA_020793565.1 Candidatus Methanovorans sp. | reverse complement strand
CTATGACATGGAATGGTGTATACCCCGTCGTTCATCTTGTCGATAAAGTTTACCAGAAAGGGGTTAAATTAACAAAAGAAGCAATGAAAATCTGCGAAGGGAGAATTGAAAGATTGGAAAATTTACCAAAGTGGGATGTAACTATAAACCCCATATTTGGGTAAATTATTTATTGGGAAATCCCTTATTTCGATCTCATTCATCAGTGAATGGAATATTTTATCGATCGAGTCTTTTTTTCTGTATGTTGCAAGTGCTTCTGTAAGTGTCAAATTCTCACTTGATTTTAGACAGAAAAATCCCTCACGGCCCGTAATATAAAAACTTAAGAGTACTTAATGACGTCGTTTTATGTCGATTATTGGTGTGAAACTGAATTAAAGAATTGATTGATCGCGATGAATTGGTTAAGGTAAGGCACATTTGAAAACTAAATGAACATGACTCAGATAAAATATAATAATTAGAAATAATAATTATTCAATTGAGGTGGGTTTTGGGACAGCCTGCTAACATAAATTTTATAAATAATTAAAAACCTCCTCAATTGCTATGTACTACAACGAAGACTGTATTGTGGGCGCAAAACTACATCTGAAAGATAAATCCGTCGACTTAATTATCACTGATCCTCCTTTTGCAATTGATGGAGATAAATTACATAAACATTATAACCGTAATGAAGCAAATGTTATAGTTGGATATGTTGAGATTCCTAAAAATGAATACAAAGATTTTTCCATTAATTGGACCCAACAAGCTCACCGTGTATTGAAAGATGATGGAGCTATGTATGTTGTTTCAGGCTGGTCAAACCTTTTAGATATTCTTTTAGCATTGGAACACAATAATTTTGAAATTATAAACCACATGATTTGGAAATACAATTTTGGAGTCAATACAACGAAAAAATATGTTACTTCTCATTACCATATTTTATATTGTAAAAAGCAAAATCGCAAGAAAACGAAATTTAATACACATTGTCGCTTTGGCCCGAATGAAAAAAATGGAAATGGCGGTTCGGCTCTTTATTCTGATCTAGAAGATGTATGGATAATTAATAGAGAATACCAATCAGGCAAAACAAAGAACAAAAATCAATTACCAAAAGAGCTTTTAAAAAAAATAATATTATATTCGTCTGATGAAAATGATTTGATTTGTGATTTTTTCTTAGGCAGTTTCTCGACTGCAAAAGTAGCAAAGTCTTTAAATCGGAATTCAATTGGATTTGAAATCAATCCCATAGCTTTTAATTATCAAATTAACCAGCTGGAAAAAATTGAATATGGTGACATGCTAATAAATCTTAAAAAGCCTGAAGAGAATCTTTATTTCAATCAAGGTAAATCTTGGTCGAAAGATGAAACAAATAATTTAATGAATCGATATAATGATATGAAAATGAAACGAATTACTAATAAAAAAGCGTTTGAGATTTTATCTGAAGAGTTTGGAAGAGGTCGGTTTTCAATATTAAATATAATAAAAAAGCACAAGGATAACCATTCTAAAACAAAAACCAGTGTGCAGAAAACATTGTAAAAAACAAACTTGTTGAAAATATTAATCGAAAACATTAATGATTATCCATATAATCAAATTTTAGACATAGATTCGTTTTTGACAAAATGTTTTTGTAAAGTTGTGCTGCTATTTATGATTTTATTAACTTCCAATCGACTGTTTGATTACTAAGATTAATGATTATTTCATGACATGTAATTTTGTAGTACAACTTGTTTGTTTCCTCATCATAATACTTTTTAATAACCCCTGCATTTCTTAGTATTTCTAATTCTCTATGTATATATTGTCGATATAATACTTTGTTTTTCATTTTCAAAAAAATTTCCTGCGATGTAAGATCATTTTCACATAATAATTTTAAAATTGATAGCCTTAAACCAGAGTTTAATCCAGAAATAATTCGAAGTAAATTTTCAGTCATATAAAAGAGTTATATTCATATTAATTAATGCTTTGTCATGTTAATTAATATTCTATCATAATTATATATGACATAAGTTGAACTATCAATATCTTTTATATGATACTATGAGTTCTTTCAATGCTGCTACTATTGCAGAAGCAAAACAAATCAGTTCACTATTAAAAAATAAATTTCATGGTGATTTGGATGGAAAAACGTGTATTTTAGAAATGAAAGAAAGAAAATTGAATTGGAAACAGATGGAATGGCTTGGTTGGTATGTCGAAGAAATGGGACGAATACAATTAATTCAAGAATTGGGCGGATCAATAGGTCCCGCATTTGGAAGGACAAAATTTGATTATCAGAGGTTTAACATATGGGATATAAAAGTTCATACAAATAATACGACTAGTGGCTGGTGCATATTAAATGACCTAAAAGCAATTGAAAGCATTATTTCAGATACTGGTGGAATTGGTTTTTTCATTGCGCTTGCCGATGTTGAATATGACAATAGTGGACAATTTAAAATGTGGCATGATAAATTAAAAGGTAAAATTAGTGATTATGAAAAAGAAAGAGTAAAAAGAGGGGCAAAATCTAGGAGAAGAAAAACATCTTGTCATATAAGTGAATGGCAATGTATTTTTATTAACGATTTTGAAATTTTTATTGATGGGATGTCAGATGGATGGGTTTCTGTATTTCAAAAAGGAATGAGAAATGCTAATGGCAGCCCAAGAAGAGAAAAAATAATGATAAATTTACATTCTTTGCCATCAGATATTTTGATCGAATAAATTATGATTAACAATATCAATTCTTTAAAAATATCATACCCTTGGCTTTGGGAAGATAATCTTGACATGATTGTCCATAATGATTTTGATGGGCTTTTGTCAGCTTATTTATTGCATCATTTTAATAACTGGAATATAATTGGTTTTTATGATTTGAAAAATATATGGTATTCTAAACATAAAAATATTGACGATTTACATAATGCAATATGGGTTGACCTTGATATTAGTAAACCTTATGTTCGAAGTATTGGGCATCACATACTAAAATTAAATAATAATCAACAAGCACCATATTTAAAACACTCTCTGAATCCGAATTTGATTAGAAATGTCACACAATTAAATTTTGGAACTAAATATCCCATGGGGACTTGTCACCTAATTATTGCTTTAAATGATATCAAAATTAAAAATAATGGTCTCTCAAAATATCTATTTTGGCACCCCGACTCAAGTTGGATCAATGGGCAGAATCATAGATTTTTTAAAAATGTTAATTATTGGATAAATTCCTTTTTGCAAATTCCATTACTGGGTCGTGCCCCCGAGTTACTGAACAGGTACTCTGAATGTCAATAATTCTTTCAATGTCCAAATATGATCTGCTATTTTCTGAGCCATAGCTGGTGTCCTTTGCAACCA
>DQIP01000075.1 GCA_020793565.1 Candidatus Methanovorans sp. | reverse complement strand
ATATCTGGTGGGTAAATTATTTATTGGGAAATCCCTAATATATGCCCTGACCCGTAACATATATATTGAATGCACGATACTGTACACCAACGTACATAATTATACATAGAGGTTTTATGCACCGCATTATAGAAGACATACTTGAAGCCACCAGAAAACGAGTTACTGCGCTTGAGGCAAACGTGCCTGGTATTGTAATTGCCAGTGATACATCACAAAATACAATCCCGCAAAAGCGAGACATCACATCTGCACTTGAACTTGCAAAACAAGAGGGAAAAGTTCCGATAATAGCAGAGGTTAAACCTGCATCCCCAAGTGCAACATTTCGCGAGATAACACCAGATGATGCTGCTATTATTGCAAAAGAGATGGAGCGCGGCGGAGCTATTGCAATCTCTGTCCTGACCGAACCTGATTATTTCAACGGGTCGGTCGAGAACCTCAGATCTGCCAGGAATTCAGTATCCATTCCTGTGCTCCGGAAAGATTTCATAATCGATGAGAGGCAGATGGATGAAACAAAGAGCGATCTCATACTTTTGATTGCGGGTGCACTCGAAGATAAACTTGGATCGTTTGTGCTCCTTGCACAGTCAAAGGGCTTTGAGCCGCTTGTTGAAGTTCACAATGAGGATGAACTGAACAATGCATTAAAGACCACTGCACAGGTAATTGGTATTAATAACAGGGACCTGGGCACGCTTGAAGTCAACCTGCAGACCACTGAACGCCTGGCACCACTTATCAGGGATTTCGATAAAAAGAACGGAACCCGACATACAATCATAAGTGAGAGCGGCGTTCACAATACAGATGACATAAAACGCGTTATTTCCGCAGGTGCGGACGCGATTCTCATTGGAACCGCAATTATTAAAAGCAGTGATGTATACATCAAAACAAAGGAAATGGTGGAGGCCTATTATGAATAAACGATTATACCGATCAAGAGATAATTGCATGATCGCAGGAATATGCGGCGGCCTGGCAGAATATTTCGACACGGACCCGACACTTATCAGGTTCTTGTGGGTATTGTTCACATTTGCCGGTGGAAGCGGGATATTAGCATACATTATTGCATGGATCATAATCCCGGAATACCCATGATGTATGATGCATCAATTGACCCATAAATGAGATCATACCAATATTAATTTGAATAACAGGAGCAGATAATGACAAAATCCTTATACGGAAAATACGGAGGGCAGTTCGTACCTGAAATACTGATGCCAGCCCTTGCAGAACTTGAAGAGGGGTATAAGCGATACAAAAACGACCCTGGGTTCTTGAAAGAACTTGATTATTATTTACATGATTTTGCAGGCAGGGAGACTCCGCTCTATTTTGCAAAGAACCTGAGCAAAAAATATGGCATTCGTATATACCTCAAGCGTGAGGATCTTGTACACGGCGGTGCCCACAAGTTGAATAACACCATCGGACAGGGGCTTCTTGCTAAATATATGGGCAAGACGCGAATCGTCGCTGAAACGGGCGCCGGACAACACGGGACGGCAACTGCGATGATAGGTGCAAATCTTGGGTTTGAGACTGTTGTGTATATGGGTGCAAAGGATATTGAGCGACAGCGTATGAACGTGTACCGCATGGAACTTATGGGCACAGAGGTCAATGATGTGGAATCCGGTTCAAAGACACTTAAGGATGCCATCAATGAAGCGCTTCGCGACTGGGTGACCAATATCGGGAATACACACTACCTGATAGGTTCTGTTGTAGGTCCGCACCCATATCCTATGATAGTCCGCGATTTTCAGAGCGTCATCGGAAATGAGGTGAGGGAACAGATAATGGAAAAGGAGGGGAGGTATCCGGATTCGATTGTTGCATGCGCAGGCGGTGGGAGCAATGCAATGGGAATATTCCATCCCTTTATCGAAGATTATGGTGTGAAATTGTTTGCGGTCGAAGCCGGCGGCAGCGGTATGGCTTCCACTGAACATGCTGCGCTCCATTCCGCATCACTGTGTGTGGGAGAGGAAGGCGTTCTACACGGTGCACGCACCCGCATACTTCAGGATAAATATGGGCAGATACTTGAATCCCATTCTGTTTCTGCAGGACTTGATTATTCAGGTGTCGGTCCGGAACTTGCACATCTTGCTGATATCGGCAGGCTCACGCCCTGCAATGCCAGTGATGAGGAAGCACTGAAAGCATTTCACGAACTCAGTTACATGGAAGGCATCATCCCGGCACTTGAATCTTCCCATGCCCTTGCTTATGTAATGAAAGCGGCAGGATCCGGTGAATTGGGTGATCTTGTGGTGATCAATTTATCAGGCAGGGGCGACAAGGATCTTGAAACAGTTATCAAGATCGACAAAGGAGGGCAAATATGAACATTCCAGGCAAGTTTTCAGAACTTCAGGCACGCGGCGAAGGCGCTTTGATAGCATACGTATGTGCAGGCGACCCCACACCTGATGCAACAGAAGGTATCGTGAAGGCACTCATCCGTGGCGGTGCGGATATTGTTGAACTTGGATTGCCATTCTCTGACCCGGTCGCAGATGGACCCACTATTCAGGCGGCATCAGAGAGGGCGCTTTCTGCCGGTATGAACACTGACCGGTATTTCGAACTGGTTGGATCGCTGGATGTTAAGGTCCCGCTTGTATGCATGACTTATTATAACCTGATATTCAAACGCGGTCTGGAAAACTTTGTGGTCGATTGTACAGATGCCGGCATAAGTGGCATAATCGTTCCCGACCTTCCTGTTGAGGAATCCAAAGAACTTGCAGAATGCTGTGCCAGGAATAAGGTAGATCTCATATTCCTTATCGCACCCACAACAACGGAAGGAAGGATTAACATGATACTCGAACATGGTTCTGGTTTTATGTACCTGGTGTCCAGGGTAGGAGTCACAGGCGCACGCAGTGATATTGCAGAGAGCACATCCGGATTGTTATCCCGCGTTAAGACCGATATTCCAAAAGCCGTAGGATTTGGGATATCAACCGGAAAACAGGCACAAGAAGTCGTGGTAAATGGTGCTGATGCTGTGATTGCAGGTTCTGTGTTTGTGGATATAATTGCATCTGGCTATGACGTGAACGCACGGCTTGAAGAACTTGCAATTGAGTTGAAAGACGGGATATTATCAGCAAAACGATAGATTATATACGTTCCGCAGGGAGAATTTTCTCGTTGTATATAATTTATAACTTTTCACATCCACGTAGCAAATCATATAAACCTCTTCTAAATATTCATCTAGTTATTGTATCTCACGACCCCCTTATTCAAATCAACTATTACTGTTAAGCACATATTTGAGGACAATAACAACTGGAACACGTTTTGCCTCACTGCAACAGATAGCCTTCGCACTGTTGAGATCGAAGAAGTTAACAAGATGCTTTCCTGCAAGGACGAAAGTCGGGGT
>DQIP01000076.1 GCA_020793565.1 Candidatus Methanovorans sp. | reverse complement strand
ATATTCATGATTTTAATGGGCGCTTTGTAAAGTTTAATTTGTGAATTTTGTGGCATTTAGGTTGGTAGTATATATTAAATATCCGAAAGTCATGTTATATTATATTTTATTGCAATTTGCATGATGTTAGTCAGCATTGTTTGGTTTTTAAGTATAAATAGTATTTATGATGCTCATGTCGTGTACTCGGCATTGATCCTCACGTAATCATACGTCAGGTCACAACCCCATGCGGTAGCAATATTTTTGCCTAGCCCGATATCGACCATGATGATAATTTCATCCTGCGCCATTATGTGTTGCAATGATTCCAGCACACTCGTTGACGAGTTTACAATATTCCCGCGCTCTACAAGGTGTACTACGTCGTCACCACTTGCAAATGCCAGTGAAATCTTGTCCTGGTCAATGTCCGCACCTGAATAACCGACCGCCGCAATCGCCCGCCCCCAGTTCGGGTCATTCCCAAACACCGCGGATTTTACAAGCGGCGAGCGCACGATCGCTTTTGCAGCAATGCTCGCATCATGTCCTGTTTTTGCACCCCTGACCTGCGCTTCGATCAATTTTGTGGCGCCTTCGCCATCGCGTGCGATCATCTTTGCCAGGTCGGTCAGGACATGGTCAAGTCCGATCTGGAACTCCCCGACCTGCGGCTCAATTGATGACGCGCCTGTTGCTGTTAGAAGCACGATATCATTCGTACTGGTATCCCCATCGACCACGATCATGTTGAAACTTTTATCAACCGACCTTTTGAGGCAACGATCCAGCACATCGGCAGGAAGTGATGCATCCGTGTAGATGAACGAAAGCATTGTGCCCATGTTCGGCTCGATCATGCCTGAGCCTTTTGCAATTCCACCAATGCGTACGCCGCTGTCAAGTTCGACAGCCGATTCTTTGGAAACAAGATCAGTAGTCATGATCGCGCGTGCTGCCGCATTGCTGTTATCCGGTGTATTGCCAAGTGTTCCTGCAACCTCGCAGGCGTGCTTGCGTATCCACTGCATATCGAGTTTCCTGCCAATTACTCCTGTGGATGCCACAGCGACCAGTTCTTCCGACACATTGAGTTGTTTGGCAAGGATATGCGCCATTTCCCTGGCATCGACAATCCCCTGCTCACCTGTAAATGCATTCGCATTTCCGCTGTTGGCAATGACAGCCGCGAGCCTGCCGTTATTTGACAGGTTATCCCTGGTAACTATAAGAGGCGCTGCAATTACCCTGTTGCGTGTAAATACTCCTGCTGCGCTACCCTCTGCAGTAATCACGGCAAGTCCCATCTTCCCGAATTTGATCCCACTGGCGCGAACGCCTTTGACAGCACATGCCCCGCCGTCCACTTGTTTCATTTGATCCACCTGATCCCTAAATATACGTATAAGCCTGAATCGAAATCAAATCCTAATCTGAATAACCGGATATAAACCTAAATTTCCGCAAGCCCGCGAATAATATCGCCGCGTGTAATAATTCCGACAAGCATTCCGCCATCCATGACCGGAAGCCTGTTTACTTTATGTTTAATCATCATTGACGAGGCATCCTCGATCGAACTGTCCCCTGATATCGTGTATACATAGGATTTCATTATATTCTTGATAGGCTTTGATCCGATATCCGTGAGCATGTGTTTTGTGTCTTCCCAGTTTATGAGTTCACGAATTGGTATCTCTATTACCTCAAAGGGACTCGGCAACCATAATCCCCCATGCTCCGGTACTTTGAGCAGTTTCAAAAGGTCTGTCTCGGTTACGATCCCGACAATCTTGCCTTCATCAACTACAGGGAGCCCGCTAATATTATGCTCCTTAAGGAGCTGCGCTGCATTACTAATCTCATCATCCGGTCTGCAGGAAATCACATCTGAATTCATCACATTTTTTACATTCATAATTTCACCTCAGGCTAAACGCGGGCTGGAATAATTACGTCCGTTCCACTTGTTCAATAGTTCTGTTAAGTGGGGTAAGTATTTATTTGTTGTCTTGACACTATGGAGATTTTTGATTTGCTGAAATAATAGGTTTCCACAGCATCACAAACTATTAAACATATCCATGCAGAGATAACCTCATGGGCTTAAACTTTGCATTATCCTCATTTATTACGTTTTTCATAATAGTTGACCCCATAGTAAACGTCCCACTTTTCAGGGCTTTTCTCAGCGATTTTGACCAAAAGACCCGCCATAACATGGTGAAAAAAGCAGTTATGATAGCAGTTGTTGTTCTGGTAATCTTTACCCTTGCCGGAAATACAATTTTTCACTACCTTGGTATTGAAATGTACTCTTTCAGGATAGCAGGGGGCATTATACTGCTTATCATTGCCATTGAGATGCTTTTGGGCAAAAGACCTGGAACTAAAAGCAGCGCAGCGGAAGAGGAAGAATCAATGCGGAGTGAGGACCTGGTAGTGACGCCGCTTGCAATACCATTACTCACAGGCCCGGGTGCCATTACTACAGGAATTGTTCTCTTTAATACGGCAAGCGGAATTACAAATCAGATAATACTCTTTATTGATATCGGCCTGGTTTACCTGATCGCATATTTCATCCTGTCCAGATCCGAAAAGGTCTTTGACTTCCTTGGCCAAACAGGCACGATGGTTATAGTAAGGATTATGGGGCTTCTACTTGTAGCTATAGCGATCCAGTTCATGATAACAGGGATTGGGGAAGCTGTGGTGGATCTAATGACGGGATTTGCGGTATGATGTAATATGGGGTTTAATCTTCGGATAAAGGACTGTTGTTTTATAGGTATTTTGTTATGAATCCCATTTGATCCGGATGAAATTGTGCTACAACTTATAGTACTTTCACACCACTTACCAATCATTTATATGCCACTGCCAGGTTTATTAAATGGGTATTATTTATTGCAAAACAATTGAGATATGACAGGCACACGGTATCGCTCCTCACCGACCATATGGTGTTCTCTCCTAAATACAGGGGAAAAGTACTTGTAAAAGAAATGGCGATGGTCGCGGAAGCAATTATCAGGAAGATTTGATATCGAAGTGATTGATATATCTGTAAGCCCTGATCACATTCACTTATTTATTCAATACCCCTCAAAATATTTCGTAAGCTTTATTACTAAGAGAGTAAAAGGTAGAAGCAGCAGGATATTACGACAGGAGTTTCCTGAACTTAAACAATGGTGCAAGCACGGTTTATGGGCACCAAGCTGCTATCATGGAAGTGTTGAACATGGCTGTGAAGTTGTTGAAAAATATATTGCCGGACAAGATTATAAATCGAAAGGCTGAGATATATTGTACAGGCCTTGGACTTAAGTCCGGGGTATAGTGACTTGTTGGAAAAACTGCTGTAAACGGGGGGTGGCGAGTAATCGCTTCTTCTTAGTCAATAGAGTTTACAGCCTGTGAGTATCGCAGTCCCATTGCACACAATAAAAC
>DQIP01000077.1 GCA_020793565.1 Candidatus Methanovorans sp. | reverse complement strand
AAATTCTGATAAATCTAGTTCTAAATCCATCCTTATTCCTCAAAAGAGGGAATTACATTTATAGTATTTAAACTTAATCAATTGCTCACGGACACGACCAAGATTTTAAACTCATTGAAAACGAATGTTTTTCTTTTTGTCTTCCAGCAAAGCGTGGTGGCATACTTCCCACAGCAGTTGTAAATGGATTATCTATGACCATGCATTATTATAGTTACAAAAGTCATATAAATGTATGTCTGCACTATCCTGATAATTTAGTAATCTATCCATGTTGTTCGTTTAATCAATATTAATGATATTCAATTGCAATATTATGCTTAATTTTTAAATTAAAATTGATTAATTGTATTCTCTCCTATTTAATGTTGAATGCCAATTAACTTTAAATTCACAATTCAACTTAAATCAGCATAATATCCTTAAAACGTAGTGATGAACAGATAAAAGTTTATCAGTAGCTAAATTGGGGAAATGTCACAGAAGTCACATATCTATTGATTGGCTGGACCACAATAGTTGATTAGTTTGTACACACTGATGGTATATTTAAATCGACTGATGAATTTAACCTCTATTCAGGATTATATTTCAACAAAGCGTTGATAAGTCATGTCATTGCAGATTTGTTGTCGATTCATAGATAAACGCTAAATCTACGATACAACTTTAATGTGGCATAACTGGGGAAACAATAGATTTATATGCATTAAGAATTGATTAGTTATCATGGAGATTCGCAATGCACTCTATGGAGATGTCATTCTGTCAGATGTAGAAGCATCAATCCTTGATACGTATGAGATGCAACGCTTAAGACATGTAGCGCAACTTGGCTTTGTCAATTTTGTATACCCATGCGCAAACCATACGCGGTTTGAACACAGCATAGGGACGAGATGGATGGCGCAGAACATTGTGCGATTATCCGGCATACCGATATCACGTAAAGATGAACGATTATTATATCTTGCTGCCCTGCTGCATGATGCTGCTCAGCCTGCTTATGTTCATATCACCGAGCGATTACGCGACATGGGTATGCCTGTGCATGAGGATGTTGTCAAATATATACTGGATGGGACATATAAGGAAAGAGTTCTGGAAATCAAAGGGGATATTGAAACACCATTCGTTAGCGATGTTTTGAAGAAGGATGAACGAGATTCAATCCATGAGATCCTGACCGGGAAAAGAGCGTATCTTAGTGATTTGATAGATAGTTATATCGATGCGGATTCACTGGATTACCTGCGCAGGGATTCTTTTTATACCGGACTGCCTTATGGAAATTATGACGATAGAATCTTTTCATCATTTAAAATAATCAATATCGATAACGAGGACCGTATTGGTTTTAATAATTCTTCTGATACTATAAATTCAATTTTGAGCATTTTGAATGCCAGGTTTACACTCAGGAAAGCCGTATATCTCCACCATACTTCATTGATCGCTGATGAGATGTATATCACCGCTTTAAAATATGCGCTAAGCGATAATACAATAAATGAATTTGATATATTCCTGTCCGGGGATTTGGAACTGCTGCTGGCGATGAGAGGATCATATAGGGCGAAACCACTTGTTGAACGGTTGTTGCACCGGAGATTATTCAAAAGGGTGTTTGTGCTTGATGATACCACACCTACCCGAATACGCAATACCATTGAAAGGATGGAAAGGGATGATATTGAATTAAATGAAACGCGCAGAAGAATCTCAGAGGAGTCAGCAATTGCTGAGGAGAATATTCTGATCGGGCTTCCTGCACCGATTGCCTGGAAAGATTATAATAACATTTTACTGGCATCTGATAAAGGCGATTATGTAGAATTAGGAACTGCCATACATTCAGAGATTCGTCTGCTTGAAGAAAAATATCGTTCTCTCTGGGGATTTGGTGTGTATTGCGGAAGCAGTGAATATGATGATCTGACTAAACTATCAAATATATGTGATGCTCATTTCGGATTCACGAGCAAGATCAAACCAAAAAAGCCGCATATAGAAGTGAATGCGATGAAAGAGGCATTGAATGACGCAATTTCAGCATTATCAGAGAAGAATCATGCATCGTCAAGAGTTTTATTTATGCTGTCGGATAAAAGAAAGTATGTTAGCAGAAATGAATTAGCAGATGAACTCCAGATCAAACCTTCTACAGTCTCATATTACCTGAGTTTGATCGAAAAGGTGATGAATGATAAAAGTTGCAGAGATGTTCTTCACACAAAAAGGGTCGGGAGAACGAAGTACTGGTTGGTCGATGAAAAATATAGAGCGCTGATACATGAACGAGAAGACGATTTCCCGGGATTATAGGGACACTTACGCAAAAATAATGGAAATCCGGAAAAAGGGTATTCCAATCCGGATAGAGACTTCTTTTGATATGCCCCATCTTGTTCTGGCGAACCGCAGGAATTCGAAAAGTATGGGTGCTACACATCTATCGAAGTTGAGTATTATGGTTGCGGAAGTGTTCAAAATCACATCAGCAGAGCATCCGGTCATTCCAACGATATATCAGTTTGGCCCGCAGTTGATTGGAGATACACAAGCAGTGAAAAAGTCACGGTATCTTACTCGACTTGGCCAAGATTGGAGAACTGATAAAGGTGATGTACCGGGTCGCGAAAAGATATCGATAAACCAGAACGGACGTAACCGGTCTGCCGACAGGAATCTATAAGTACTGGCCGCAGGGCCATGAACTTGAGAATGTGGCAGGAGGAGATGTGCGTACTGAGCTGTGTGATGCTGCGCTTAATCAAGAATGTGTTGAAGACGGTGCGGCAGTACTGGTATTTGCCGCCGTCTATGAACGGACAACCCTGAAATAGGGTGAGAGTGGGTACGGCATGGGTGAACGGAGGTTGATGCTGTATCTCCCAGTGTTTTATGAAATATATCAGAATATTTTACTTTGATTTGATACAGAACAAATGAAATAAGTACAAGAAGGTTTATCTGAATGATGATGCAGAAGGTTGAAAATGGGTATCGTTTATTGAATATGTTGAATGGTAATCTTACCACAGGGGTTGACGAACATAATGTAAAATCGTGATGCGGAGTATTATTAACAGGCCTTGGTTCTTAAGTCAGGGAATGTGACTGCACATACACTAACATGCATGGGCTTTTAGATAAATGAATATAGTATTACAAAAATATTATGACTAAAATACTGACAATCGTTTTTATAGGATTATTTTTCATAACTGTTGGTTCTGGTCAATCTGATTCAGATTTCGAATTTACAGATTTTCATAACTATTCTCCTGTATATTCTTTAATTCCAATGCCAAACGAAGTCATTGTAAACAAGGGAGGGGAGGCAAATATTGATTTGTATTTGTCGGGGTTAGGAATGATTAAAGAAAAGTAACTATTCAGCCACCCTATAAACCGTTTATTCTTCAAAAAACACCAAAACCGAAAATTCAATATACAATGACCTCATCGTAAATTAATAATTCGAAA
>DQIP01000221.1 GCA_020793565.1 Candidatus Methanovorans sp. | reverse complement strand
TGGAACAAAACCTCTCACAACTGCCGCAGGTATCGGGTCCGGGCAGTGAGCAGGTCTACATGACCCAGAAGCTCAACCGTGTCCTTGACACTGCAAATAAGGAAGCAGGCAAAATGGGGGACGAATATGTCAGTGTTGAACATCTCCTGCTTGCGCTGCTCATAGAAAAAGACAATGCAAGCGGAAAAATACTAAAAGATGCAGGTGCCACAAAAGAGATCCTCCTTCAAGCCATCAAGGAGATCAGGGGAGGACAGCGGGTCACATCCGAAAACGCGGAAGACACCTACGAAGCACTCAAAAAATACGGCATTGACCTCACAGAACTCGCATCCATGGGGAAACTCGATCCTGTCATAGGCAGGGACCATGAGATCAGGCACACTATCCAGATACTTTCCCGCCGCCGCAAGAATAATCCTGTCCTCATCGGAGAAGCAGGGGTCGGCAAAACCGCGATCGTAGAAGGGCTATCCCAGCGTATAGCAAACCATGATGTCCCCGAAGCCATGAAAAACAAACGCATCATATCGCTTGACATGGGCGCACTCATAGCAGGCGCAAAATTCCGGGGCGAGTTCGAAGAGCGCCTAAAAGCCGTTCTCAAGGAAGTATCAGGTTCCGAAGGAAAGATTATCCTGTTCATCGATGAACTGCACACAGTCGTAGGTGCCGGTGCCACCGAAGGCTCGATGGATGCCGGGAATCTCTTAAAACCCATGCTTGCAAGGGGTGAACTCCACTGCATCGGTGCAACCACACTCAATGAATACCGCAAGTATATCGAAAAGGATGCAGCCCTTGAACGGCGGTTCCTGCCCGTACTCACTGAACAGCCCACCGTAGAAGATACCATCTCCATACTGCGCGGATTAAAAGAACGCTATGAAGTGCATCATGGCGTCAGGATAAAAGATGCGGCACTCGTCGCAGCCGCAGTACTGAGCGATCGTTACATCTCAGACCGTTTCCTTCCTGACAAAGCCATAGACCTCGTAGACGAGGCAGCATCAAAGATCAGGACCGAGATCGACAGCAAACCCTCTGAACTTGACGGGGTTGACCGCAAGATCATGCAACTTGAAATAGAGCGGGAAGCACTGAAGAAAGAGAAGGATCCCGCATCAAAAGAACGGCTCGAAAAATTACAGCAGGAACTTGCGAACATGCGCGCCGAATCCGATTCCATGCGTGCGCAATGGCAGGGAGAAAAGGACGCTATTGCAAAACTTGGTTCCCTGAAAGAGCAGATCGAGGACGTAAAAGTACAGATCGAGCATGCAGAACGTGACTATTACCAGAATAAAGTCGATAATCTTGACAGCGCCGCAAAACTGCGGCATGGAACCCTGCCTGCACTTGAGCGCCAGTATGCGGAAGAAGAAGATCGTCTTGCGGAAAAACAGGGTGCATCCACATTACTCAAAGAAGAAGTTGACGAAGAGGACATCGCAGAGGTCGTAAGCGAGTGGACAAACATCCCTGTGAGCAGGTTGATAGAAGGTGAGCGCGAGAAACTCTTACATCTTGAAGATAACCTGCATAAACGCCTCATCGGACAGGTGGAAGCCGTAAAAGCAGTCTCCGATGCAGTGATCCGCGCCTATGCCGGAATCAAGGACCCTCAAAGACCGATCGGGAGTTTCATATTCCTTGGCCCGACCGGTGTCGGAAAGACCGAACTTGTCAAAGCACTTGCCGCAGAACTGTTTGATGATGAGAATAACATGGTCCGGCTTGACATGTCAGAATACATGGAAAAGCATACCGTCTCGCGCATGATCGGCGCGCCGCCCGGATATATCGGTCATGATGAAGGTGGCCAGCTCACAGAAGCGATCCGCCGCAAGCCATACGCTGTGGTACTGTTTGATGAGATCGAAAAGGCGCATCCTGATGTGTTCAATATCATGCTCCAGATCCTGGATGATGGGCGATTGACCGATTCTAAGGGCAGGACTGTGAATTTCAAGAACACGCTTGTGATCATGACATCAAACATCTGTGTGGACTATGCCAGTGCACATCTCGAACAAGGCGGAGATTATGCAAAAATGCAGGAGATCGCACTCAATGAACTTGGCAGGTACTTCAGGCCTGAGTTTTTGAACCGCATAGATGAACTTGCTATTTTCCATCCCCTGACAAAAGATGAACTTGTCAATATCGTAGACATCAAGGTCATAGATCTGGTGAAGCGCCTGAAAGAGAAGAGGATCACACTTACGATCACAGATGCCGCCAAAAAATATCTCGGTGATGCCGGATTCAGTGAAAAATACGGGGCGCGTCCACTGCGGCGCGTGATCCAGAATGAGGTCGAGACAAAGGTCGGAAAATTGATCGTTGCAGGTGAAGTAATGGAAGGGGCGAAACTCGTGGTGGATGTTGATGGGTCTGGGATCGTGGTGGATGTTGATGTGTGAGACGGGGATAAACAGGCAGTAAGCAAAAAATAAGATTTCCGATATAGGGACAATTCAAATGGATCCTGTGATCGATAATTACGAAGCGAATATTAAAAGATGTGCAACACGCCTGCTGTCACTCCAGCAACCGTTTGCAAGCAACCTGGGGCTGATCACATCATCGATTTATATTGCATCCGATCGTGAAAGGATTAGCGATCTTGCAGTCAATATATCTGAAATTACAGAACAGACCGAAGATGAACATGGTCAAAAATATGATAAAAACGTTTGAAACATCGGAAATGGATATTGCAAAAATAACTGCTGCAGAGAATGACAGGATCGATGAATTGTTCCATATGACATGGTTTGAGTTAACTGGTATGTTGATCGAAAACCCTACAATGATCAACAATGCATCTCATCTCCTGTTTGTGCTACGATATCCCGAACGCGTTGGCAACCATGCCAGCAACATCTGCAAAAGCGTTGTGTGTGCGCTCACCGCTGAGAGGGTTGAACTTAATTAGGCATTCGTATTACTTACTCGCTTTCCATCTTTTCCCGGATCATTTTTCCAATTCTTTCGGCTTCAGCCATCACATCAGGTTCATCCTTTACAGACCTGTATTCCTTCAGGATTTTTGCAGAACCATGCTGGTATGGTTTGTTGTCCGGCAATAGTTCAAAGTATCCTTCATAAGCCGCTTCAACCCCAAGGTCCATTCCAGTCAGTTCTTTGGAGTATGCGTTCCAGATGGCATAATGGCAACTCTCACCGACTCCACATACAAAGCAGCCGGGAGTCCCTTTTGCCGTCATGTTGCCGACAATATCCATACCGCCTGCGCGAAGGGCATTTCCTATCCACTCGGAAACCATGGACTCAGATGCAACGCCTACTGCCACTGTTGCAGCCAGTTTGCCGGATGTTATGCATTTTATGTGCCTCATAGAAAAAAGCCGCTCAATGAATGCCTTTGTGAAGGCACTTGCTGCGCCATAGAATGTCGGTGAGCCAACCACGATAGCATCTGCTTCCAACACTTTTTTGGAGAGCCACTTAAAATCGTCATCGATGATGCATTCATTGGTGTAAACACATTTCATACATGCGATGCAAGGACCTACTTTAAGGTCCGGGAGTTTGAAAAACTCAGTCTCTGCACCTGTGCCATCAAGTATCTCTTTTATCAATGTGTCTGTATTACTGTCCTTTGTCGGACTTCCGCTTATTCCTATTACTTTCATTTCATAAACTCCATTAAATATTTCAATTTGTGACATGCATAATTGCAGGAAATCAATTTCTGCTTAAACGAAATTAAACGAAATTGAACTCAAATATTGCAATTGAAAATAAAACTGAGTGCTATTGAAGCCCTGCTCTTTCAACAATCACATCAGCTACCTGCTTTGCATTCTTGGATGGAAAATCACTCGCTTTTTGCAATTTTCCTGCATCCCCTGCACTCACTATAAGGTCACCCGACCTGCATGTATTGGTTGCACCATATGGAAATGATCCAAACAGTTCTTCAGGTATGTTTATCGGAGAGGTCCCGTTTACAAGTCCTCCAACAATCTGGCTGTGAATTTCATCTCTGACACTCATATTGATTTCTCCATATCTGTCTTTATTTCGTCTGCTGTTCTGGCGATAGAACAATCGCTGCTGCGTGTTTCATATTTGAAACATGTGCTTTTTACAGCATACAGTGACCTTTTTGCTTCTTTGTTTGTTGTGCTTTTGTTTGTAAATTTCCATAAAGGCACTTTAGCGCCTCATACTCTTCTTGGTCGATTATGCATATATACTTGACAGTCATTAAAATGTACTGAATGCAGTATTGTGTATAAAAATAACTCTTACAGTTATAATGGGAACATTTTTATTTGTGCGGAATATAGTACAGTATAATGAACAAAAAAAAACAATCCATCCCCGATAATCTGACAATAAAAACTAAACTTGATGAGGTTCATGAAGACCTGAAGCGATTAATGGAACAATCAAGCCAGCAGCATCTAGAATCAATTCTGGCAGGTTCGCGAAGGGATTTTTTAAATTCAATAATAGAGCATATTGTGGATGATATCGATGACGGTCTTGACAAAAATATGGTGAAGGAATGCCAGATACAGGAAACGTGTAGATCAAATTTCACCAAATTCTTGAGGGAGAATGCAAACCTGCTAAAGCATGATGGTGTTGCAGAAGATATTATTTTGGGAAAACAGTCCGAATTGGAAAGGATGAGAAACAATGCCCCTTATGATCAATGCTGGAAATGTTTTCAGGAAGTTTCAAATCTTTCGGATAAACAGGTAAAATTGATGCGTTCGCTAAGGATCTATAATACGGGTTCTGAACAGAAAAAGGATATTCTGGTACTTCCCGAAGATACCATAGTCACCGATATTCTTGAGCCGCTATCCAACAGGCAGAGACTCCAGATTCTAAAAGCCGTGGCTATTGAGACTAAGACTTTTTCAGCTCTTTCAAAACTCACTGGACTTCGGGGAGGTAATTTGCTTTTTCATTTACATAAACTGCTTGATACCGGTATGATTCTGCAGCGTCACGAGCGTGGGGATTATATGATTACGGATAAAGGATTCAAGGTCTTAAAAGGTATCAGTGACGTGCATTCGATGTTGAGACCATAGGCAGATTGTAGCGGTCGAATAATGCTCCCATTACTAATAGCGCAGGGTCATCATATGCTAAAATGGGAAGTGTCAAACATCGTGAACACTTTTGATGTATGGAGCATTTCTTCTTAAATAAAACGGTTTCCTGCTCTAAATCCTGAGGTAGTGTCAACGGCGGTCGAGAAAATCCGACCGTAGCAGGCTGTCCCACAAGCCAAAGCATGTGTACAAATCATACATATTAAATCCGAGATGGGTACAAAATACATAATTTACATCAATAATTGCCTTATTGAGATCAGATATGGTAAATTTGTGCAATGGAAATTAGTTTTGGGACAGCCTGATAGGGAGGATTTTTTCGTTGTATATACTCTATTGTATTATGTAGTCCGAGTTCGTATATGTTCCTTTTTTGCAAGAGCAAAAAATATTCACTTTTAGATTTACCTGCGGAAAGTGCGGGTGCGACAAGAAGCTGAATTTTGGATTGCTTAACGCTATCCCATTCGTTCAGGATATCCCTGCTGCGGCATGTGTTTCTAGTAACGGATTCGTGTGAAGCGAGCAGGACAACGTGGAAAAAATCAGAAACCTAATCTGGTCAATCTGCTAGGGAAAGGTTGCCATGGAAAAACGAATGTAGAATTATTACAAGGGCCGTAATCCGCGACAAGCGAAACAGGTTGACTACGCTTGAACCAAAAGGTGAGGAATCCGGTTATGTCGGCTTCGCACACGATATAACGAACGAACAGAGCGTTCCCGGTCTAAAGATAACTCCTAAAGCGACTATATTATCCAGAATATCAGAACTTGGAAAACCGTATGCATTCCCATTATGGGGTAATGACTTCGCAAGAAGAAATGATGGTGCAGACGGGAGAGGAGGCAGCAAAAAGCAAAAGCCAGATTGTAATGGCCTGTATAAGAACTCAATAGAAATTCTGACCTGAAAAGGTGCAAACTTGCTGCTGGTGTTTCACAGCAAAAAAAGGAGGTATACCGTGAATGTACGAAATTCAAAGACGCAAACAAGCGAGAAGCGTACAGACAAAGACCTTATCCGTCAATGGAATTCCACAGATTGGAAAAAAATACGGTCCAATGTTAACAGGTTACAGACCCGGATTGCAAAGGCAACACGCGAAGGAAAAATAAATCTTGTTAAGCGACTCAAACAAGACTTTCATACTTCGCATACCGCCGCCCGGAATACGGGTTGTGAAATGCTTGAGCGGAGTGCGGCGAAAGTCGCACGCTCCGTTCTTAGAGGGCTGGGGGTCGGCAACGATCCTTGGTTACTCGACTAGACGATTTTTGGTGAAAATTCGAAGAATCCGATGAAGGCAGATATACCGCTTAATGCCTGGAGTTCCTTTCGACAATATATCATTGAAGGGGATACAAAAGAAGAGACTCCAGACTAATTATTAAGAGGGAATTCAACTGCTTCTTCGCACTTTTCGCAGGTGAAATCCAAAAACTACAATTCCCCATTACTCTATCGCAAGCCTGACAAGTTCCACCAGATCGAGAACATCCGTGTCACTCCCGCCTTCGATCAAATTCTTGGTACACAGTGGACATGACGTAATAAGATAATCCACCCCGTCAGGAATCTCTTCAAGTCTTTTTTTTGCAAGTGCAAGCGACAGGTCCGGGTATCCGGTACGCACACCGCCGCCACCACCACAGCATCTCGCATTCTCACGATTCGTCTTCATTTCTTTTAAGTCGCATACAGCCTCGATCACCCTGCGCGGCGCATCGAACACTCCCCTGCACCTTCCAAGATGGCATGCATCGTGGTATGTCACAGTAAGCTTAAGGCGCCTGAGTTGCAGTTCAGGCAGGTGTTGTTCCAAAAACTCGGACACGTGCATCACTTCAAATTCATCAGGATAACTCTGTATCAGGGTATTGTGGCAGCCTGCACAACTCGTAATAAAAGTATGTGCTCCCACCTTACGCATCTGTTCTATGTTGTGAGCGATCAACTCATCAACATCGAAACCTGTTCTGATAAGCGGTGACCCGCAGCAAATCTCATCAGGTAGTATTGTAACATCAAAACGACTCAGAACATCAAACGTCGCAACCACTGATTCAGGATAACGATACGCACCAAGGCACCCCACGAAATAAACATATCCTGCGGTTTCCTTTATCTCTCCTTTATACTCACTAAGCCACGAACGCCTATCCGACACCTCACCAAGCGAATTCCCGCTCTCCATGATCCTTTCATTGAGTTTCCTCTGCGCCTCGGTCATCTCACCTCGCATCACAAGCTGGCGACGGGTGTTCTCAATAACATATGTCGGATTCGCACCCGCCGGACACATCTGTTTGCACATACCGCATGTCATACAGGTATTGAGACTCTCAAGCACATCAGCATCGACATCAAGCCCCTGCGAAATGCCATGTGCAACAAGTATTCTCCCGCGCGCACCCGCTGACTCCCATCCGACCTCCTCCAGAACAGGACAGACCGAGCGGCAGGCACCGCACCTTACACATTTCAATATCGATCTCAAGTCAAGATCCAGCATGTTTCACACCTCACAACCCTAACTTCCCGGGATTCAATATCCCCCTGGGATCAAGTGCACGCTTGATAAGGATCATGACATCGAGAGCATTTCCCCTTTCAAGTCTCATATACTTAGATCGTGCGCTACCTATACCATGCTCTGCACTTACGGTACCACCAAGCATGATGGCAGTCCTGTGGATCTTATCCGCAGCGAGATCCAGTTGCTTCCACTGCTCATTATCCAGCATATCGATACACATGCCTGTATGCAGGTTTCCGTCCCCGATATGGCCATACGTTATGATCGGCAGGCCAAACTCCCCTGAAATGGACTGTATAAACTTGAGCATTCTTGGAACCTCTTTTATCGGTACGCCTATATCCTCCCCGACATACACCCGCGTCTTGTTCGGATCGATCCTTGAGATCGCAGCACCAACAAGCCTGCGCGCTGACCATATTTCCTTCATCTCCTCCCCTCCTGCCGCAATACGAATGCCGGATGCAAAAGGCATACATACTGCCTCAACGATTTTAGCTTGTTCTTTAACAGAACTCACAGTTCCGTCCAACTCGAATAATATTGTAGCACCTGCATCAGGAATTGCGATATTGGGATCGTAGGCATTCAGCACCTCAACAGTAGCCCTGTCAAGGATCTCACATGCAGATGGAATAACACCTGCAGAAAGCGTTTTCACCACAGCCTCACCTGCAAGTACCGGATTATCAAATGATGCCAGTACGACAGTACGCGCTTTCGGGAGCGGGAGTATCTTGAGCACCGCTTTTGTGATTATACCAAGCGTTCCTTCAGAACCGACCATGAGTCGTGTAAGGTCATATCCTGCTGATGATTTTAATGTTTTTGAACCTGTATTTATCACACTGCCGTCTGCCATGACAATCTCAAGGTCAAGCACATAACTTCTTGTTGTACCGTATTTCACAGAACGCATCCCACTCCCATTGTTCGCGATCAGTCCCCCGAGCGTGCACATCTCCGAACTTCCCGGGTCAGGCGGGAAAAAGAAACCTTCTGTCCCCAACACTTCATTGAGCCTGGAATGTATAACTCCTGGCTCGACTGCAACCTGCAAATTATTAATGTCAATATCAAGTATCCTGTCCATGCCTGAAAGATCAAGGACAATCCCTCCCTCCAGTGCAACAGCCCCGCCTGCAAGACCCGTACCCGCACCCCGTGCTGTTACTGGAATGTCATGTTCATTCGCAAACCGCAGTACCTGTGAGACCTGTCCTGTATTCTGCGGACGTACAACACACTCAGGAGTGCCGCGAATTTGTGATGAATCTGAAGAATAACAGTATAACTGCATGGGTGACGTTGTTGCCCTGTCGATTCCAACAATTTCATGCAATTTTTTGATTAGGTCCATTTATGATCAATTATTTTGAGAGTGATACTAGGCTTAAAGTTTTCGGGCGTTTGCAGGAGACTTTCATATTTATTTTACATAATTTTATATAATTTCACATAGTTTTACTTCACTTTATTTTACTTCACTTTATTTTACTTCACTTTATTTTATAGGCCAGGACAAAAAGGATTAAACGCGTAGGATCGAATCGGGTTGCAAGGGATTGGAGTTTTATCCTGCATACCCTGCGAGTTTTCAAATTGTCCGGAAAATAATGAAAAATCTCGTTTTTAGCCAAACATTTACATCCATGTATGAGTATCTACATTCAATGACAAGGTATTTTGAAGTACAACATCGTGACGGAGCTGCAAGGATAGGAAAACTGTTGCTTAACACCCCGATACGAACACCGCATGTCATCGAGACAGGCAAATTAAGGAAATGGAAAGAAGAAAACAATCCGATACTTGATGCGGGTTCGCCATGGGAATCCGGATCAAAGGAAAGTGAACAGGTGCATCTTGATGAGATGCGCGCGGTAGTTGGTGATGATACGCTGATCATCCTGCCACACCAGTCATTTCCGCCTGCCGCACCCGATGACGTGGCAATAAAAACCGCTGATGCTCTTAATCTTGTAATTACAACCAGTGGTGCTGTTGGAACTACATTCCGCACAGGGCAGAAGGTCCGGAAAAGCGACCTGTACGTGTTGGAGGGTGCAGGTAGTCTTGAGAACAATTCAAGACGTTTTTTTAATACTTTGCTGGAACTGAAAAACAGTGTGCCTGCCGATACTGCGGTGTATGCGCCCAACCTTTGCCTGCCTGAGAACGCAGCAATGCTTGTTTACCTCGGGATCGATATTGTGGATGATACGCGCGCGGTGGTTGCGGCATACAACGACATCTACTTAACACCATCCGGCAGGTTCTATCTCGATGCCCTCGCAGAACTTCCTTGCAAATGCGAAACATGCGCGCAACTTGATGTTAAAGACCTCATGGCTATGGACAGGAAAAAGCGCGCACAACATCTTGAAAAACATAACAGGAACATGCTTGGATCCGAACTTGCACTTGTGAGGGAAAAGATACGTGCCGGTCTCCTGCGGGAATATGTTGAAGGACAATGCAGGACGCGCCCCTGGCTGACAGCGCTTTTACGGATCGCGGATTCGGAATACGATTATATGGAACAGCGCGCACCGATCGTGCGATCGAACCAGATGATAGCAAATACCGGTGAATCGCAGACGCGCGCGGAGGTTGTGCGGTTTGCAAACCGGATCAATGAAAGATATACACCGCCTGAGGCTGATATCTTACTCCTGTTGCCATGTTCTGCAAAGAAACCTTACGGCATATCTAACTCACACCAGAAGTTTATCAAAGCGCTTGGCAAGGGTCGCAAGTTCGTACACGAGGTTATAATCACATCCCCGCTTGGCATTGTTCCGCGTGAACTTGAACTGACCTATCCTGCTGCGCATTATGATATAGCGGTCACGGGATACTGGGATGCAGGGGAAATTGCGTGGGTGGGTGATTGTCTTGCAAATTACCTCTCAAAACACAGTTATTCAGCCATTGTTGCCCATGTAGAAGGTGCCTATCGCGATATCTGCGAAAACGTAAGTAAAGAACTTGGGCTGGACTTCATCTATACAAGCAGCGGCAGTGTGACATCACATGGGTCACTACGCAACCTTAAAGATACGATCTCAGAACTTTGCGACGGGCGCAAACGTTCGGCTGAGACCGTAAAAAAAGATATGCTGCGTAAGATCACAGATTACCAGTTCGGGCATGGCGCAGGGGATGTGCTGATACCGGAGCGGGCGGTCATCAAAGCACCATTCCCAAAACACCAGGTGTATGTCGATAAGACCCATCTCGCAACCCTTGTACCACAATATGGCACACTCGCAATTACAATAGCAGGGGCGGAAATATTGCTGCCGCGCAACAGGTATGTGGTTACGATTGAGGATTTCGTACCAAAGGGATCGATACTTGCGGTCGGTGTGACTGGCGCAGACCCGAATATCCGGCCAAATGATGATGTTATCGTATCGGGCAGTAAAGTGATCTGTGTCGGGCGCGCGGCGATGAGCGGAAAAGAAATGGAAGGATCTACGCGGGGAATAGCTGTTGACCTGAGGCATGTAAAAAAATTGTAAGAAAGGATGAGCAAAGGTTGCTGTTGGTCAGGTAGTTGTTATCTGTGAGGCATCAGTTGGAATGAAAGTGATCTTAATCACAAAATGAAACATTTCCCTCATATCAGGTGGTATCAAATGGGAGTAGTTTGATGCTCAACATTCTTTTTTAGTATTAGCAACTTAACATACAATCGATGAATATACGGCGCTTTGTTCCGGATGATTTTGAACATATTCTTTCAATTGAACAAACAATATTTAGTGACCACAATCCTCTTGTCTACATCAATTTCTATGAATTGAACATGAATGGATTTTTGGTAGCCGAAGAAAATGGTGTGATAGCCGGTTTTGTGGTAGGTTACCAATTAAATGAGAACGAAGGACGCATATTTTCGCTTGCTGTTAAAGACGAATACAAAAATCGCGGGATTGGAACCCGGCTTATCCATGCCATATTGAAAATCTTTTACGAAAATTCACTCCAGTATGCCAGCCTTGAAGTTCGTGTGAGCAACGTACGCGCACAAAAATTGTACAAGCGAGTTGGATTCTTGTCTTGCTGGGTTGAAAAAAAATATTACTTTGATGGAGAAGATGGAGTTATCATGAAGATGCGCACATCTCCACAATGTTTATTGTATGCTCTGGATAACTCATTGCAAAAACAGGTTCTCCCCATCAGAAATGGACCTGCTTTTAAGAACCCGAATTCGATTTAGTTACTATGCACCATTTCAGAACCGGCGCGTGATGCGAGTTCCTGCATCCTTGCAGATGTTCTTCCAGTACCAGAGAATTCATCATCGGATATTATAGAAGCAAGTTCGTTTCCAAGAACAAAGATTGCATGTTTGTGTTCTGCCTTACTGCGATGTATGTGTACAGGACTTATAGATAAAGAGTGGTATTCGTTAAAATCGCAACAGGATTTGTCGTATTCAAAATATTTCTTGATCTGTGCCATTAATGTATGTAGCTGAATTAATTCATCTTTGTGCATAATAACCAACCTAGACCTTTCATAACAGTTTATAACTTACAAAGTTAGCAGCATCAATTTACTAACATACAAATACTATTTTGACTTGGATAAAACCGTTGTTGCCGGAATGTATTTTCCCCCTTATCATATATATATATTTATACATTATGTGTATGATTAATCATGATGAAACCCGTAGCGTTCAAGAGATATATTTTGAAATTCAAGACTTTTTATTATTTTTCTGACAATTCGAAAAACCGCAGGGTATGCAGGATAAAATGTCAACCCTTTGTAATCTTCTTCGATCCCCATGGTTAAATAATTTTTGCCATGACCCAGTATCCGGAACTAACGAGAAAATTCTCCCTGCGGTCGAATTAACTCGGACTACATAATCTTATAGATTATATACAATTAAAAAGTCATTAAAATTGCGAGAAAATTATCCCTGTGCCAGTTTGACTTAATATATAATCCTACAAATTATATGCTGCAAAAAATAAACTGGTAGGAAATGCTTTTACATGAGTCTAAAAAGCCCATATAACATTTCCTAACTAAAAATTACAATTCCTGTGCCATAAATACTTTCACTGCTTCAGGACTTTTTGCTATGTTTCCAATCTTAACACCAATGAGATTCTTAATCCCTTTATCTACCGCAATATCAAGTATCCTTTGGGTGATCACGCCATCAAATACAACACTTTTAACGTTTTCATCACTATCTCTTAGTGTTTGCACAAGATCACGGACTGCAGTTTCTATAACTATGTCATCATCTATCCCCAACAAGCGCGCTCCAAGCGTACCAACCAGTGCATCCGCATGGGTTTTAAATCTTCGACCTTCCATTGCTTTTTTTGCAGAGCCAGTTACTTTTGGTTTTGCTTCTATTTTTCTTGCAGGTGACCCACGTAGTTGTTTAGATGGTTCTGCTACTGTTCGCTCCTGCTTTTTTGCTGAAATTTTCTCAGTCTTTGCAACTACGGACCTCTTAACGTCTGCAACTCTTCGTTGTTCCTTTCGTTTTGGCAACCTTGAGACCTTTGTGGTCTTGGGTGAATCGAATTGGCGAATTGAGTATTTCTCCATACCCTGTTCAACAGGTATCTTCTGGCGCAGGGCTCTCACAATTTCTCTCTGGATGAGGTCTTCCACACTTTTCCCATCAGGAGCCCTGGCAATATAATCAATATCCGCAATTTGAAGAAGTTCCTTGATTATCAGTTCTCCTCCACGATCTCCATCTGTGAACGCTGTGACTGTCTTTGATTTGGTGAGTTCTGCAACTTCAGGTGGAACGTTCGTACCACCAACGCAAATCGTGTTCTTGATGCCATATCGCAGAAGGTTCAGTACATCAGCACGTCCTTCGACTACCACAATAGCATCCGAATCAAGCATATTGGGACCACATGGGATCTTTTTCTTACCGTAGTACTCCATTTCCTCAATCCGCACGGACTGGCGTACCTCATCAGCAATTTCCTGTGATTCCGGTAGATTTATGTCAAACATATCGGTGAGAATGAACTTAGCCCTATCAACGATCTGTTGTCTTTTTGTCGCACGTACGTCTTCAACATTGATGACTTCGATCTTCGCGCTGCAAGGACCTACCCTGTCAATTGTTTCAAGTGATGCTGCCAGAATTGATGTTTCAACCTTGTCAAGACTTGAAGGGATCTGGATGTTTCCTCTTGCCTTCCCGCCTTTGGCATTTACAATAACTTCTATCCTGCCTATCCGACCTGTTTTTTGAAGGTCGCGCAGGTCAAGGTCTGAGCCCAGCAGCCCTTCGGTCTGACCGAAAATAGCACCGACTATATCAGGGCGTTCAATAACCCCATCTGCATTAATTTTGGAATGAATGATGTATTTTGTAGTATCTGTGTTTTGCATATTTTTATCCTCCACAATTTAACAATTTATTATTGTGCGTTTTTCTCTGCCTATGCAAGGCCTATCCTATTGTATTATCGGGTAAACCCCCGTTACGCCCGGATTTACTCGCATATAATTCCATAAATCATACACAACGAGATCATCTTATTACGTTCGGATCGACCCATGTTTATTTTTATAAAATATGTACGACAAGAAAATCCTCCCTAAGGTCGGATTAACTCGGACTACATAATCTTATAGATTATATACTACAAGAAAATCCTCCCTATTGGTCGGATCAACTTGTAATGCATAATTTTACATATACCAGTTCTAATACAAAAATAGCAGAATTGAAATAAATTACAACATAAGCAGGGAAATGGTTTCTGGTATATCTACCAGTCAGATTTAACTTTCCCTCTAATACTAATACCATACTTGCACAATGTCCCGTACAAGTTATGTCCGTGTTTTTATGTGTCGAACTTATTCCACAATGACACAATAAGAAACAATTATTGTAAATGTTTTCGCATTATGCAACTTGCATGTTAAATTCGATATGAATACAACCCATTTATTGTTGAATTGCTTGGACTATGAGTTAGATTCCCCTTCTTTTCCTTGCAATCATATGGACCGTTATAGGGTGGCGATATCCACATAATTCCTGGATTTTTTCAATCCTGAAATGTGCCTTTGTGAACACCCATCATCATATCATTTTTTATCTGCTAAAACTTAACCCTGTAAATATGTTCCCTTGTGTATATGAGATTTGAATTATTTAATTATGTTGTAAATTTATTAGTAATCCTGACTATTATTGTACATATGATCGTATCAATGAAATTTTTGAGCGTTTGTTGCGTCATCTATTAATTGATTTCCGATCACGAATATGTAATCTGTATTAAGTGATTACACATTGTGATAAGCGGTTGAAGCTTAATAAGGTTATGGTTTTAAAAAAGGGGATGCTTCGAAAATCTTTTATAACAGTGTCAATAAATCATTTTAAGAACAATCGGGATTTTTCAAGTGTTATTTTTGCTATAATAATCCACTCTCAAACCCGCTCTTCATAATACAATACAATACAATACAGCACCAGTACTCCGGTTTATTTTATCATTAATTCCTTTTATTCATTATATAAAAAGTTCACAGACTTTATTTATTTTCACATAATTTGGAAAACTCCAGAGTCTGCTGAAAAAATAATACTCACCTGCGGTTATTTTTTTTTCAGGTCCAGTATTCAGAATAAATCAAAAAGTAACAAAAAATACATAAATCTAAACCATACTATCGGCCTTGGAACAAAGGTGTCCCTGAATAATGGTTAATTTTTATGATTAAACTTCTAAAAAGTGCCATTATATATCAATTCCAAAAATGATATTGTCCCAAGGCCCTAACATTCCAAACCCTAATATCCCATCCCCCATATTTATATCTACATGGATGAAAAAATAACCAAATGTAAGGAACTTGTGATAATTGGTGGGGGTGCTGTTGGAATGGCGGTTGCGACGCACACCCGGAGACATGGAAACTATTCCATTACAGTCCTATCAAAAGATGCACACACCGCATACAGCCAGTGCGGAATACCATTCGTACTTGGTGGTGTGATCAAGGATTTCGATGCACTGATCGTGAAAAAACCTGAATTCTTCAAACAGATGGGCATCAATGTAAAACTAAACACCACAGTCGATGCGATTGATATTGATTCTAAAACTATCCACATTAAACATGAAACACTTCCCTTTGACAAACTCGTTATCGCAACCGGAAGTCACCTGAACCTGCCTGGCAACATCAAACCCCGTATCCAGCTTGACAATGTGTTTACACTTCGCACTTTATCAGATGGTATGAATATCCGGAATTCACTTGAAACTGCCAATAACCTGATCATCATTGGTGGGGGCTCGATCGGTGTTGAAGTTGCAGCCTCGGTATCAAAACGCGGGATCAACACAACGCTTGTGAACCGAAACCATTCGCTTCTATCACACAGCATTGACCCTGACATGGCCGGGATCGTGCAGGCATATCTTGTATCACTGGGTGTGAATGTTATTACTGATATCGCACCCACGTCCATAAACGGCATCGCAAAGGTTGGATCTGTCACCATTGGAGGTGCAGGGATATCGGCTGATACCGTAATTATCTCTACAGGTGTGCTTCCGGAAACCTCACTTGCGCAGGACGCAGGAATTGAGATCGGCAAGAGCGGTGGTATTGTAACAGACGGGCAACTTCGGGTGAAGGTAGGCAACAGGTTCCACCCGGATGTGTTTTCAGGAGGTGAATGTGCACAGGTTTATGATCTTTTAACCGGCGAATCTTTCGTAAGCCAGCTTGGAAGTACTGCACGACGGATGGCTGCCGTGATCGGAGATAACCTGTGCGGCACACCTTCGACCTTTGGTCCAACAATAAACCCATGGGTTTGCATTGTAGGGGACCTTCAGGTAGGATCTGTGGGACTTACGAACAATGTTGCAAAAAGAAGCGGTGAAAATGTAATAACAGGCATGTCAAAAGGCCTGACTCGTGCCGGGTATTACCCCGGAGGCAGCCAGATATCCATCAAACTTATATTCAATGGCAGGTACCTGGCAGGTGCACAGGTAATTGCCGGGGAGGGGGTAAAAGAGCGCATCGACGGGCTCGCATTCGCAATAAAAAGAAAGACGACCATCGTTGAGATGCTGGAGATGGAAACGTGCTATGCTCCGCCGGTATCCATGCTGGTTGACCCGCTCATGTATGCGATCGAAGATGCACACAAAAAGATGTAGGAGATGAAAATATTATTGAGATCGACGGGTCATACGGAGAAGGGGGCGGGCAGGTCACAAGGACTGCCGTGTCCATGTCTGCGGTAACCGGAGAAGACGTAAAGGTCATCAATATACGAAAAAACCGTCCCAGGGCCGGGCTTAGACCACAGCACATAAAAGCTATCGAGACGGCTGCCCTGCTATGCGATGCTGATGTGATAGGACTTTCAATTGGCTCGACCGATATTATATTCTCTCCAATGGGATTAAAGGGGGGTAAATATGAGATCGATATCGGAACTGCGGGAAGTATATCACTTCTTCTCCAGTGCATCATGCCTGTTGCTGCTTGCGCACCCGCGGACATTGAACTGGTCATTACCGGTGGGACTGATGTCGCATGGTCGCCCCCCATCGATTACCTGAAACACATCACCGCCCCGGCACTGTCAAAGATGGGATATGAGTGTGAGATCGAACTTCTTGCACGCGGGTATTATCCAAAAGGCGGGGGGTATGTGCGCGCACACCTTAAGCCCGCAAGGCTCAAAAGTTTTGATTTTACGACAGAAAAAGGTAAGGTTTACGGAATATCACATTGCTCGAACCTGCCCGAACACGTAGCAAGCAGGCAGGCAAATTCGGCTGATTTAATGATCAGGGAGGCAGGATTTGAATGTGAAATAAATACCGAATGCGTAACATGCCGCTCAACCGGCAGCGGGATTAGTTTATGGCACGGCCTGGTTGGTGGAAGTGCACTCGGGAAACGCGGTTTGCCTGCCGGAAAAGTTGGCACCAATGCCGCAGAAGAAATACTCACAGAACTGGATTTTGGAGCATCTGTCGATGTATACCTTGCTGACCAGTTAATTCCGTATATGGGTCTTTGCAATGGTGGTTCTGGTTCAGTTTCTTATTCTGTTCGGGAACTATCACAGCATACACTTACGAACATCCGGGTAACTGAACAGTTCCTTGATGTGAAGTTCAATGTAAAAAAGATCGATATATCCGGGGGCAAGCTTAAGTCTAAACTTATAGAAGTTTCTATCAAGTGACAGGATATGTCACTCTTGTGCCTCTACAATACTCAAGTACTCTGGCGGCACGTCATCTGCCAGGACAATATCAATATTCACAGTCATGAAAAAAAGGCCATCTTGCTGTGCATCCCCTGCATCTATCTCAATAATAACCGGATTGTCAGTATGGATCGATGCGGCTTCGTTCGCTTTGCGATATGAAGTGCTGAGATGTACATAGCGCTGTCGCAGTGGCATGATGCCGTTCTCAAGAAGCATGTCAACCTCTTCTAAACTGACACCGTAGTAAAGATATGCAAGTTCATTTTCAGGATAATCCAGGTCAATATTAATGGAATGGCCATATCTTGCCCTTATACGAGAGCCTTCTACTTCATACCTTATTTTTATATCTGATTCGATAAGAGCATTCAGGCGTTCCCCTGTTGCCCACCTGTATCGGCTTTCCATGATATCACACAGAAGATCAAGGTTAACCCAACCCTGTTGGTCCATATTAAGACCGACATCATCAGGAAAATGCCTGAGAGATCCGGAAATGAACCGTCCCAGCCTCTCCTCGCGGTCATCATCCAGCACATACCTGCCGTTATCTCCACAATCGGGACATTCGTGACCCCTGAAGTATCCATGTTCATTGCATTTGCGAATCATGATATCTTTAGCCAGTTGTATTTTATCGTTAATATATCTTGTCACCCATGTTCTCCACTATTCCACTCAAATTTACTGGTTTACATGCATAAATAATCTCTCATAACGTCTTTTTATCTCGATTTTCACCAGCACGACACTTCATCCAATTTTTATATGCAAAATGAAATAAAATAAAATGAAATGCTATTGTTTCCTTATATGGGGGCTGTCCTGTTTTTCAAAAATCCAGGGAAAAGAAGGTCAAACATTGATTTAAATACAAAAGGAAGGATTGATATTATTGAATACAGTAATTGTTGGACAGCCTCTATGTACTATAAAAAAGAAGGATGAAATCTATAACTACTACTCACTTGCTGAACATATCGAAAGGACAGTAAGAACATAACCTCTCACTCCAGGCCTACGTTTAACAAGTATGTTGAAACATCCACTATAAATGACGGGTGCACTTATCACATATACGAGAATATTTTGCCGTTGTTGCGAAGAAGATCGAAAACAAGATCAAATTGAGGAAAAATTGAATTATGGTTTTTGATTTCGAAAATATTTATGTATAATCTCGGAAATACAACTATTTCCAGGTAAACCAGGGAAACATGATAATCGGTATTGATGACACAGATTCAAAGGATGGGATGTGCACCACATATCTTTGTGCAGTCCTTATAGATGAGTTACAGGAATACGGGTCAATAACAGGTTTACCCCTGTTGATGCGCTTGAACCCAACTATTCCATACAAAACACGCGGCAATGCGTCTGTCGCGATACAGGTTGAGACTGACCGGCCGCAAAAGGTAATGGATCACGTCATCTCAAGGATAGGATCACTGGCAGAGATGGATAGTGAGACTACAAATCCTGGTGTTGTATTTATTCCGGACAAGGATTATGAGCGCACAAAACATTCGCTTGGTGAGTATTTCAGGCGTGCGGTGACAGGTGTACTGTCAATTGACAGCGCAAAAGAACTGGTACTTGAACTTGACATCCCCTCCAAAAGTTTCAAGAACGGGCGCGGTCTGATTGGTGCACTTGCTGCGTGCGGGGCAATGCAAAACTGTGGATGGGATCATACATACGAATACATTGCATACCGTGAACAAAATGTGTGGGGAAGTCCGAGGTTGGTTGACAAAACAAGTATTCACAAAGCCGATATGGAAACGTATCCGGATACCTGGGATACGGTTGATCATGCAAACGATCTCATCGTGTGTGTGCCTCATTCACCTGATCCTGTGCTTTTCGGGATTCGCGGAAAAAGTGTAGAAGATGTAACACACGCTGCCGTTTTGATCGAATCAGAACCCATCGAGCGCTATGTTGTTTACAGGACGAACCAGGGAACTGATATGCACCTAATTCCCCTCACAAATATTTCGGATATCAGGGAGATGCATTCGTACATCATCGAGGGCACGGTTTCCAGAACCCCCGTAACGATCCGGGGTGGGCATGTCATTTTCGCAATACGCGATGATAAAGGGGATGAGATCGATTGTGCTGCATACGAACCTACAAAGAACTTCAGGATACTGGTACGCAAATTGATTGCAGGCGATAGGGTTGTTGTATACGGAAGTGTGGGCGGAAATACGCTGAATATCGAAAAGATACAGATCAAATCCCTTGCAGCAAAAAGTGAGACCAAAAACCCTGTTTGCCCGTCATGTGAAAAACGGATGAAATCTGCAGGATCGGGACAAGGGTACAGGTGCAAAAAATGCAGGACAACAGCAGATTCCACAGTTTTAATTGAAGTAGACCGGGACCTTGATGTAGGCCTATATGAAGTACCGCCATCAGCCAGAAGGCATCTGGCAAAGCCGCTTGTGAGGGGCGATATGCAGGATTGTGCAGTATTTTCGAGCAGGTGAACGCAGTATGATTTGTGTATTTGTTATGCAAGCGCACCATCTTGTTATGGCGCAGCCGGTTTAACGGGTTCAATATGAATACGGTGCTGCCACAGCCGAATGGATAAAAGAGATTACGTGTTTGGATTGTGGGTTGCAGGTGGTCAGTTTGGCAGCATTGGAATGCGTCGTTTGCGCAGGCGACTGATGTTCCGATCTATTCAGTTCCGGTTAAATTGTCTGGCACCTGGAAGCTGACGCAATGCGGGTGCATCCAACTGGACCGATTTAATGAACATCTTGCCCATGTGAATATTAGTGACCGAACATATGAAATGAATGGCAAGACATGTTGTTTTTTAAACAAACAAGTCGATTAATGGGAAATTATAAATATTGGCCACGCCTAATTATATTCTAACGAATTAATTGAAGAGAGAGGATAACATGATAATAACATCAACTGAAAACATACAGGGATATGAGGTTAAGACTTTAAGTGTCGTATTTGGAAATACCGTAGAGCCAAGCATGTTGGGAAAAACATAATGGCTGGCTTTAAAAGCATAGTTGGAGGGGAACTGCACGGATATTCGGAGATGCTTGCAGATGCAAGGGCAGAAGCCATGAACAGAATGGTAGATGATGCAAAAAAACTGAATGCAGATGCTGTAATAAATGTCAGGTTTACGACATCTCAGATAATGGCAGGAGCCGCAGAGATGTTGGCTTATGGGACTGCGGTTAAACTAAGGAAGCTGTAAGAAGTTGAAGAAAATGGGGAGGTCAACATGAAAGAACAACAAACATTAAACCTTGATAAATGTAAAGAACTTGGAAAATTGGAAATGTCAAAAGAAGTTGTACTTACACTAAATGGCATGGGGACATTGGCCTTTTTCGCATTTGGATTTTTATTCGCGGCACTGTATACACAATTTGTCGGGGAATTCAGCTTTGATTACGCGAGCGGAACAATTCTTATTTCAATAGTTCTCTTTATTGGTACACTTGTACTGCACGAACTAATCCATGGTGCATTTATGTCAAAATACGGTGGCAAGCCAAGTTATGGTGCCGGTATTGCATATTATATTCTCCCTTATTTATACACTACAACAAAGACTTTTTTTCCACGCAACCAGTTCATAGTGACCGCTATTGCGCCGTTTTTTGTAATCTCCCTGACTGTGATCGGGATCATGGCTGCTTTCCCATCCATTGCACACTGGATGCTCATACCCTTCGTAATTAATGCTTCCGGAGCAGTAGGCGATTTGTGGATGATACGCAATGTATTGGGATATCCGAAACATGTATTGCTGGAAGATCGAAAAAACGAGCTGGTAATTTATGGAAAAGAAACCGATAAACCCCTGAATATCTCTACAACAGGATTGGGGTATGTATTTTCAAAAGTATTCATTCTCAGTTTTTTTGTTATGGGTTTTCTAATGACTATGTCTCCAATACTCCTGAATATATTAGGTGTGAAATCTTTGGCAATTGGACCTACAAATAGTATATTCACGATTTTTGAATACCACAGCATAGGAGAAGGTTTCGGTTTCAGTTTCTTTCCAGTGTCATTGATAGCCATTAGCGTGATCATCGGGTTGGTTTACGCGATTATCAACGTAGGTAAGCCGGTAAAACATGTTATGACGAGATAGTGAATAAAATGTTAATATTTCAAATAATATCCCTGTAACTTTATTGCATGGGCAAATGAAGGTTAAAAAATGAAGATGATATCAAGTATTTTGCTTATATTATTTGCTATTGTCACAATGACTGGCAGTGCCCTGCCTGATAATGAGTATTCAGGACAATTAAACCCGGGGTCCACAGCCGTATATGTGTTAGATGCAGGTCATCATCACCTGGGTGATGGGGTAAAACCTGAATTAACACCTGCCGATGCGGAAGGTACGGTTTACACGAAAATATTTGTTCAGGACAGGATCGATGGTGACACTGCCAGCATTACAGTGACCACAAAAAGTGTTGTTCCCACCGATACTGCCGGTATCGGACTGTTCTATGACCAGGTGTATGTGAATGGAAATAATGTGGGAAAGCTGAATGATCATATCGAAGCAAAAGAGCAGGACAATCTTCCCAGAAGTGTGACAATCTATTTCAGCACAAAATTGCTACATTCCGGTGAAAATAACATTACCGTTTCATCCGGATGTAATGCTATTCGCTCTAATTATAGTTATAGTTATAATTATAGTTATAATTATGACGACTTTGAATTCTATGATCTCAGGTTGGAAATCATCCCGGAAAGTAAGTATCTGTATAGTGAGAATGTGCAACCTCCATTAAGGAAGATCTGGTCATCATCTATCGGGGGATACCAAAACACACGCCTGCCTGTTGTATCGGAATCAGGCGAATTAATATATTACACATCATCCCGGATCGACCCGGGCACACCATGGGGAAAGCAAACGATCAATGCCATGGATGCACGAAATGGCGAGGTCGTTTGGAGCCATGAAACCGGTGGGTCATGGGAACTCAATGATCATGTAATATATGCTGAAGGTCTGGTGTTTGCATCGGATTATGAGAATATCTATGCCTTTGGGGACAATGTATTAGAATGGAAGTTCAATCTCAAACCATACCATGATGAATATGTCTCAGCACCAGATGTGCATCCGGTAGTGTATAACAGCACCGTTTATACCACCATATACAACGCCGGAAAGGTTCTTGCCATAGATGCCAGAACCGGTGAGTTGAAATGGATACATTCATTCGGACCAGAGCAAGAGCTTCCGGATAAAGAATACTGGATCAGTTATGATTCAACCATTCCGACTGCAAGTAAGGGCGTTGTCGTGTTCATTGTACAGTTCGAATACAGGGAAAAGATCATGGCTGTTGCTATTGAAGAAGGGATGGAAGACCCAAATACACTTGTGGTAGGGTACATTGAAAAAATGGGGGAAGATATTCCGATTGAACCGGAGAGGGAATATCCGGTTACGCCCGCACCTGACAAAATAACTTTCACCAGGGTATTTGCTCTCAATGCATCAAACGGTGAGGAAATCTGGAACTATTCCATCAATAGCATTTCCGGCCTGAGTGAAACCTCCTCGTTCATTTACAATGACCTGGTGTATTACGGACTTAAAGATAAAATTGTTGCACGAACCCTTAATACAGGCAGACCGATCTGGAGTTCAAATGTTTCATGGCCGCATATCTATGCTGTTGTTGATGGGAAAGTGTTTGCGTCTGCCGGATCCGATGTGGTAGCCCTGGACGCATATAATGGTTCTTCAATATGGAAATGCCAGGGCAGTTCGGGACCACTATCCGTTTACGGTGGCCTGGCCTATGTGGGGATTTTTGGAAATGAAAATCTGCTTGTGATTGATGGGGATACCGGTGAACAGGTGTGGAAGGGAGGCCGGACATTCGGAAGTTCCGTATCCCAACCCGTGCTGTCCCAAGGCAGGTTGTACATGACCGCTTCTGATAGCAGGTTATACGCTTTTGAGCACGGTGAACCGGGATTGCAGAATACCTATGCTTCATTTGTGGGCTATCTTCCATTGTTTGCGGCTTTCGCCATGCTTGTATTACTGATAGTGTTCATGCGAAAGATAGAGAATAGATTCCTGGCTTTGGGTTCATGGTTGCTGGCCCTGGCAGTGGTTCTGTTCGTATCAATTACAATAATGCTTGAGTATATTCCTGAAGCCGGATGGGGCATGGGGTTGCTGGTGTTTATGACCCTGCCTGTAATCATTGTTGTCGGCATTTTGCTACTTGTTTATGGGATTTGGCAAAAAAGGAAGATGAAAAGGTAAGATGATAATATTAACAAAACATCATAGAATTGAAAATTAACCATGACTATTGGAGGGATTGGAATGACTAAATCCCGAAATCAAATGCCTATGTGGAAGGGGTCAATACATCGGTCAGGAAAAAGTGTCAATGTAAAAAGTGTTCACGATGTGTTGACCATTTCCACCTGAACAAATACGAAGTTATAACGAATCCATCACATTTTCAGCGGTTTTCCATGAATGCCTGACAATATCCGGAAGAGAACCATGCTCCTTTGCCCAATCCATGAGGAACTGTTTTGTTTTTGGATCAGACGGATACCCACTCCCAAAATCAATCCCTATCTTCTTTTTCATGTCATCTACTAATTCATCACGCCTGACCTTTGCCAGAATTGAAGCAGCAGCAACCACTGAATATGTATCATCAGCCTTGTGCTGTGAAATTATCGTAAGTTGCTTTGCAGCCTCTGGATATGTTTTTGAATATGTATCCCGCACATGTTTTCCAAACCGATCAGCATTTACGTCTGCCGCATCCACAAAAACCTTGTCCGGATGAAGATTCTCCAGTACACGGGAAAAACCTGTGACCGTAATAACATTCATGGTCATGATCTTACGCAGTTCATCGATCTGTTGTGGACTGATCTCGAATATATAAAAATCATCAATATACCTTTTGATCTGGCCTGCCAATTGCTTCCTTTTCTTAGGTGCGATCTTCTTCGAATCCCTTACTCCAAGGTTCTTCAGTGTATTGGTCCCTGCCTCATCAGTTACAACGCCTGCAATACACATCGGACCTATAACAGGACCTTTACCTGCCTCATCAATTCCTGCGATTTTCATTATACCTCAAAATTGAAACATACTGGCAACACAACATGTATCGGAAACACATATCAATACTCATTGGTAAAATTGTTGACCATATTCAGGATCTCATCTTTGATGACCTCCATGGATCCAACAGCCATGCCCCCTACATCAATAGGTGCCAACCCTTCCAGATCAGCATGAACAAGTTCGGCGTCATATAAGATCTCGCCCAACACAGGTATACCCAGTTTTCCAAGATGTGCTAAAACATGTTCTGATGAACCTTTATTAACAACCGCAGCAAGATGCTTTATTCCAATGCCGCTCGCAAGATGCTTGATCCTTGCCGCAGTCTCGATCGAACGCATACCAGGCTCTACAACAATGATCATAAGGTCAATACCACGTGTAGTACCACGACCAAGATGCTCGATCCCGGCTTCCATATCAAGTATCAAAGCACTGCTGTCCTTTAATACAACATGACGCAAAAGCGCGCGCAAAAAAGCAGAGGCTGGACACATACACCCGCTTCCGCCGTTCTCGACCGTACCCATAACAAGCATCTTGACACCATCGGGACCAACAACCCCGAATTTTTCGACAATGTCATCTACCTCCGGGTTTAACTTGAAAACCCCGCCTTTGCTTCCTGCACGCTCATCGATCATTTCCTTATAATCGGTAAGCGGGCGCGGAGGATTATTAACACCAAGAGCAGAAGCGAGATTCATATCTGCATCGGCATCAATTGCGAGTACGTCATATCCATCACGCGCAAGCATCCTTGCAAGTGTTCCGGAAAATGTGGTTTTCCCCACACCTCCCTTACCTGTGATTGCGATCTTAACTATGGTATCCACCTCTCCTATCTCATATAACCGATTATGAATTGTGGATGTCAGGACAAGGTCTATTCTATAGTCTTGATCAATTCCAGAATATTTTCGATTTCGGCTTCACCATCAATTGTGATAATAGTCTTTTCAATTGCTTCCATATTCAGGTTAATATCACCATCCGGAACAATACCAATCACAATAACATTTGAATTTGAACCTGACCACATGGCAATGATCCCCATCACATCGATTGATGCACCATTGTTATCATCAAGAGGAATTGCACCTGCATAGGTATTCGCAGTTATGGTTGATCCATCCTTTACAGTGATCTCCCTGTCACCAACTTTTTTGAAGTTATCAATATTATTCTGGTCTGCTAGAGTATCGACCTGGGAATCGACCAGGCGGGATGTAACACCTGATGGCAATGAAAACCCGCCAGGTAAAACAAGACGAAGCGTCGTCAACTGTGACCCCGGTAGTGGCAACTGTGTATCAGCCTGTACATTATATTGGTTTTGCAGGTTACGCAGTTCCTCCTGAATTTTCTGGCCAAGCTGTTCATCCTGGTACGTCATCATCGCTGTGTTGATCTTTATTACCGTACCTGTTATTTCTTCTTCCTGACTTTCATAAACAACATCTCCGACCTGCACCCATCCATATTTAGAGAGTGCATCATTGCTGGCTTTAGCAGGAGTTGCGTCAGGGGTTTCAAGACATCCGCTTGTGATCGTCAAAGCGAGCAGAGACAAAATCGTCAAAATTTGTATAGTGCGTGAACGTGCGTTTTCCATGAGAGTCACCATTTAGGTAATTGTTGTCATGGCTCTTTAAATTTTTGCCGGAAAGAAGGAGAAGGTCCGTATAAATTTCAATATTCAGTGCATCTTTTATATTATTGTCGTGCATTCTATTCCATAGGGGATGTGCATGTGGACATACGATTTGGAAAAGTGCGGACGATATTATTTACCATTCTTTTACTAAACCTTGCAGTAGCTTTAACCAAGATCACCTATGGCCTACTTTCAAATACGATCAGCATGCAGGCTGACGGGTACCACTCCCTTTTTGATGGTGTGTCAAACATAATTGGTATTATCGGCATTCAGGTCGCATCCAGGCCACCTGATAAGGATCATCCTTACGGACATCGGAAATATGAAACAATGGCATCGATAGCAATTGCAATACTCCTCATGTTCGTGGGATTTGAAATACTCCAAAGTTCTATTGACAGGTTCATGACAGGAGTACAACCGAACATAACCTCAATGAGTTTTATTGTGATGGTTGCCACGATCTGCATCAATTTTTTTGTTACGACCTATGAACGCAAAAAAGGAATGGAACTTAACAGCGAGATACTGGTCGCTGATGCAATGCATACGAAAAGCGATATCTATGTATCATTGTCGGTGATATTGGGCCTGGTTGCAATTGAAATGGGATTCCCCATCATTGATCCGCTTATTGCGGTCATCATTGCAATAGTCATTGTCCGTGCCGGAATCTTGATCATGCAACAAAGTTCACATACCTTATGTGATCTCGCACGCCTTGATGAGGATGCCATCTGCTGTGTTGTTGGATCTATTGAAGGCGTGATCGAATGCCACAAAATACGAACACGAGGCGGTGTGGATGATATTCACATTGACCTGCACATAAAGGTTCGTCCTGATATGCGTACTGATAAAGCACATGTGCTTGCACATGATGTTGAGGAACGACTGATCGAACATTTTGCTGGTGTGAGCGATGTTGTCGTGCATATTGAGCCTGCAGACAGGTGATATATCCCGTCTATTAAATGAGAGCATCCTGCTCCGCGACATTACAACGAACATTTCCAGGGGGCTGTCAGGAATCCCCGTCAAACCGGAATATCCATAAAAGTTGAACATTATAACAAATCCTTTTATCATTGTATCCACCAAAAATCTTAAAAACAGTAAGGTCAATTTCATATTGGGAACAGGTGGGTGAGTATATGAAAGATTATGATCTAATTGTAGTGGGTACCGGTTCTGCAATGAATATTGTAGGGCCAATGATTAACCAAAATCCCGGTATAAAGATCGCAGTTATCGATAAGGATGAACCCGGGGGGATATGCCTTACAAGAGGGTGCATTCCATCTAAATTGTTATTTTATCCTGCAGAACTTATCAGGGAAATAGGGACTGCATCGAAATTTGGCATTGATGTGGAAATAAAAAACACTGGTTTTAAGACTGTGATGGATAGGATGAGAACTCACATATCGAAAAATATCGATATGATTCGTAAGGGAATTTCCGGCAATGAGAATATAGATTACTACCCTGAAGTGGCAGAATTTGTTGCTCCATATATATTAAAGGTGGGCAATGAGACAATAAGATCAAATATGATCTTTTTATGTGCGGGCTCAAAGATTACATTACCACCTGTGAAAGGATTGGATGAAGTTCAATATCTCACAAGTGATACTGTACTGAATATGACCGAACTACCGGATAGTGTTACCATCATAGGCGGTGGTTATATAGCGGCAGAATACGGTCATTTTTTCTCTGCAATGGGTTCTAACGTAACTATCATCGGAAGAAATCCCCGATTCATTCCTGAAGAGGAAACGGAGGTTTCAGCACTGGCAAAGAAAGTAATGTCTGAATATCTTAACCTGATTACGGGTCATGAAGTAATTGAAGTTCGGATGACCAATAATGGAAATAAAAAGGTTGTTGCAAAGGACATGAGTACCGGTGAAGTGATCGAAGTGGTTTCAGAGGAAATTCTTGTTGCTACAGGAAGGGGTTCAAACTCAGATATACTGCATCCCGGAAAGGGAGGGATAGAAACTGATGGCAAAGGATGGATCGTGACAAATGAATATCTTGAAACTTCACAGCCAAACATCTGGGCATTCGGGGATGCCAATGGGAAGTATCTTTTTAAGCATGTGGCAAACTATGAGTCAACTATAGTTTACTACAATGCGATCTTGAAGAAAAATGTTAAGGTCGATTATCATGCAGTACCCCATGCAGTATTTTCATATCCTGAAATTGCAAGTGTGGGATTAAGGGAAAGGGAAGCCATTGGAAGGTATGGGGAGCACAGTGTGCTCATAGGTTTTGAGCGATATGAGGATACTGCCAAAGGGCAGGCAATGGGTGTTAAGGATTATTTTGTAAAGGTCATTGTGGAATCGGATACTTACAAGATTCTGGGAGCACATATAATAGGTCCACATGCCTCGATCCTGATTCACCAGATCATTCCCCTGATGTACACTCCACTGCAGAGTGCAGAGCCCATCATGAATGGCATGGATATCCATCCGTCCTTGAGCGAGGTTGTGACAAGGGCATTCTATCCACTTATGCCGCCTTCCTGAGACGCAAAACAGCAGTTCGGATCGTTGAACCTGTGATCATTGAACATTTTCAACATTTTATTGTACGGATGGTGTTTGTGAAGGATGTGTTGACACTAAAATGAAAAATGAGCGTTCACGATGTATTGAGATTTTTTGTTTACGATGTGTTGACACCTTCTACTTATTTACTTGCCGGATCGGATTACTCAGCCCCGTTCTCTGTCAACATCCACTGCGTAAAAAGATGTTTTATCCACGATCAATATCTTCCTGTTCTTGTGCTCCCAATAGAGAAGTTCTAGAAATTTAATCCAGGCAAAGACCATGGTGCCTGATACAAAAGCTATTCCTCCGGTGATGTTAGTTACCAAAAAGACAATGAAAACGATCAGACTGATAATAAACAAAAATTTGATCGCTATTTGTTTTCGGGTGGTTTGTAGTTGTGAGATCCCCCTGCCAGTCCTATTGAATCTTTGCCAATCATTTACTCCTGTGAAAAGATGGAAAGACAAACCACTGATGACGCCTATCATGTACATATCCGGATTAACTTTCCCATACGCATAAAAAGTAAAAACTGCCAGATACATGAGCACCAACAAATCTAATAAGACCCTGTTGTGGTATTTATTCAACCAGCCAGCACTCACATGGGCGATCTTACCTCCACGATCCGGTGCATTTACTGGCAGGTCAACAAATTGCAATGCTTGTTTGGTTGTAACTATTCAGCCACACATATACGTTATCAGTAGATTGAATTACCCCTAAATTGACAATTACATACAATTATCGACTAGATTTGAAATCGATGGCCATAGACTCAGTATTAAAAACTGGAAAATGTGATACAGTAGACACAAATAAGAAATAAATCGCAACCGGTGTCCGGTCTCAAGCATGGCTGAATAGTTACGAAAAAACCATAAATACCATTATTCGAATCTGGCCCTTACAGCATCAGCATGGGCCGTAAGCCCTTCTTCTTCAGCAAGGGCTATAATGGTATCCTTGATACTACCCAATCCATCTTTCCCGATTCTCTGGATGCTTGAGTACTTGACAAAGTGGTTGATATTGAGTCCGGAATATACTTTTGCATATCCGGCTGTTGGAAGCACATGGTTCGTACCGGATGCATAATCTCCTGCCGATACAGGTGCGTAGTTACCGATGAATATGGAACCTGCATTCTCGATCCTGTCCAGGACCGGGTCTGCATCACTTACCATGATCTCAAGATGTTCTGTCGCAAACTCATTGGCAAAATCAATGCACATGTCTATAGAATCGGCAACGATCACTGCAGCATTCCCAAGTGATGCATCTACGATCTCGCGTCGTTTTGTATTCCCGGCCTGCCGGATGACCTCGTCCCGTACTTTTTCTGCAAGGGTTACAGAGGGTGTTACCAGTACAGAAACAGCATTTGGGTCATGTTCCGCCTGTGCGATGATGTCGGATGCTGCCATTTTTGCATCTGCCGAATCATCGGCAATGATGAGCACTTCACTGGGTCCGGCAGGAAAATCGATCTCAGTCTTTTCCCGAACCTGCATCTTGGCTGCTGTCACGTATACGTTACCGGGTCCCACGATCTTGTCAACTCCCATTACAGTTTCCGTACCGTATGACATAGCACCGATTGCCTGCACTCCGCCGATCTTGTAAACATGGTCAACACCTGTAATCCTTGCAGCCGCAAGGGTAAGAGGGTTCACACTGCCATCGGCTTGCGGTGGTGTGCACATGACCACATTCCTGACACCTGCAACCTTTGCAGGTATCACTGTCATAAGCACAGTTGACGGGTAGGATGCCCGCCCGCCAGGGATGTACGCGCCAACACTACCGAGTGGTGTCACTTTCTGCCCGAGTTCGATACCCGGTGCAAGTTCAATGAACCACATACCCTGTGGCATCTGCGCAGTATGGAACGTGCGTATGTTGTTTGCTGCAATTTCAAGGTGACACAGGAGCTCATCATCGAGTTTACTTACTGCCTCATTTATCTCCTCTTCCGTAACTTCGATATTCGTAATTTTAAGTTTGGCACCATCGAATTGTCCTGTATAACGTATCAGGGCACTGTCGCCATCTTCCCGCACATCGGAAAGTATGGATGACACGGTCTCTGTGACATCTGCAAGTTCTCCTCCACGACAGAGCAGTTTTTCCATCTCTGCATCGGTAACATCGGATAAGTGTTTGTACAGCATGATTATCGTCTCTTGTTTTACTTTTGATATGTACACATCATGTTTAAAACCTGCACATGATTTTTAGTTAAAATCATTGAACGTCTTTTGATCGGTATCCAGTAAAGAATCCATGCTTCTGGATTCCACCATGGTTCCATTCGTTCTTTCTTCTATAGTAACCTTGAGTCGGGTAAGTATCTTTTCAGCAATTTTTGGTCCGACTATATCAGAGATCACTGCAATGTTTGCCTGTTTAAGATCGATTATTGACTTAAAGCCGGCGTTATATAATTTGCGTGCACGAACACGTCCAACATTCCGGATCCCGATAAGTTCTCCGAGTTCAGGGCCTGCACCGTATTTTATTCGTTTCTCCAGTTCATGTGCCTTATCCGCTCCCTGCACACCCGTGAGATTTGCAAGTTGTGAAATTGCATTCATGAGCCATCCGGCAGTATTGGAGAATGCATGTATGTCGCCTTCACCAATTCCGAACTTTTTGGTAATGTTATCGGATGGAACTTCATTTATCCAGTCAAGCATAAACAGGGCAGTTTTGACCTCCCCTAAGAACCATTCGTAATCAACGGTTTTGTACTGGCCTGGGATATGGGCGAATTCTTCGGTGTGTGCCATTACAAGATCATTTATCCATTCATAATCTGATGAGCGCATATACAACTGCCGCATGTCGGGTGTGCTGCATACAAGATGTAGCAGGGTCAGGTCTGTTATAACATCAGCTTTTTTCAATCCGTCAATGATTGTAGATCCTGAAAGCGGGTCAATGTACATCATTGATATGACTTTTCCAAGTTTTGTAGGTTGCAGTCCGTTCTCATCAATGATCATGTCATGTCCTATCAAAAAACCAAGACATTCATCAACAACGCTTTTCAAACTCCATATTTCCTGCTGGTGTGCAAAGAAGGTCAGGCCAATGAATTCCATCAGTCCTTTTCGTGTTGATGCGAATCCGTTCACAATGGTTGAGAGCACATGCGTCCTGAGTGCATTTTCGGTTCCGAGTTTTGACCAGATATCCTCTGCTTTCGCATCTACATAATGCTCCAGAACATCTGTGAATTCATCGTAGGAACGTGCAAGGAGCACCGATTCGCCATAAGGGTCAAGGCGCGGGCGTCCTGCCCTGCCTGCCATCTGTTTGTATTCAAGAACAGGTATCGGTTGCATTCCATAATTTGGGTCGTACCGTTTGTAACTCCTGATAATAACACGTCTTGCAGGCAGGTTCAAGCCTGCTGCAAGTGTCGGGGTGCTGGATATGATCTTTATCTTGTTCTGCCGGAATCCGTTTTCAACTAATTTCCTGTGGTCAGGGTTCAAGCCTGCATGATGGAATGCCGCACCGTTTTTCACACACTTTGCCAGCACCCGGGCGGTTTCGGTTTCCCCGGAGTCGAGTATTTCGTTTGCAATCCCATTAAGTGCCGCCTTTTCATCGACACTGAGCACTTTTGTGATACTCCGGCTTGCTGTGTTTGCAAAACCTGTGCAATTGCGTCGGCTGCTTTCAAACACAAGGCACTGTCCCCCATCCTTAAGTGTGTCCAGAACAAGGTTTACTGCCACGTCATTGGTTGCCTGTTTGATCGGTTTTTGCGAGTCATTAAAATTGATCGCATCCCCATAGAATACACCCTCGCGAAGTTCAATTGGTCGCCATTCGCTAAGCACCGGGTTTGCACCGAGCCAATCTGCGACCTCCTGAGCATTTCCCACCGTGGCTGATAGTGCAATGACCTGGGCATCCGGGTTGAGTTTCGTTAGTTTTGCGATCGTGACTTCAAGTGTCGGTCCCCGGTTTGCAGAATCCAGCAGGTGCACTTCGTCAACCACAATGGTTGTGATATCCCCCATCCATGAAGTTTCATTACGAAGCAGTGAGTCGGTTTTCTCGGAAGTCGCAACAATGATATCGTTTACACCAAGCCATTCATCCCTTGACTCAAAATCCCCTGTTGAGATGCCAGTCTTTACTCCAAGCGGCTTAAATTCCCTGAACCGATCATATTTTTCAGACGCAAGCGCGCGAAGCGGGACTATATATAATGCCTTACCTCCATTTGCGATCGACTTTAGCATCGCAAGTTCTGCAAGAAGTGTCTTGCCGGATGCTGTGGGAATTGCGGCAAGGATATTCTTGCCGGACAGGAGTCCTTTTTCGATTGCCTCTGCTTGCGGCGGATAGAGTTCTTTGATGCCGGAATCCAGGTAGAATTTGAGAATATTTTTCGGCAGGTCGAGGGATCTGATCTTCATTGTAGACTCACAGCATAGGTAACAGTACGATTTAATAAGTAGCTTTTCAAAATGAATACTTTCACTCCGCTTGGGTTCTCTCTATATATTGATTATGCATATATCATTCAAAACCGATTTTCGTCAGCCGTTTATATCTCATAATTGACCATACCTCAAGATATCCACTCAAATCGAAGTTTCTTATCACCTAACCATGGAATTGGATACGATTTCTGAAAAATCTCATTAGATTTGAAAATTGGTGTTGTTGCCTTCTTCTTCATTTTGATTATAATCTCATCGCCAACCACTTCCCCTTTACATCTGCAGTTAATGAAATCGGAAAAGATCGTTTTTGGGGTGCAATCCTCAAATCTCTTCAAATCATCGGCAAGCAACCTGTAAAGTGTATCGGCCACAATTGTCATAACAACATCAAAATATATTCGTATCATAAACGGAGAACTCAAAGCATTAAGATTGAAAAAATGAACAAGCTCAGAGAATTTATTTTCTATCAGCCAACAATTTGCATACTGTAGAGCCAGAGTTTTAAGCTCTATCTCGAAATTATTTGTAATCAAAAACGTAGGTAATTTCCGACCATGTTCCTTAAAGATTACTTGACGAACCTTGAAATTAGTCCGTGGCAATGTGATATAACTCTCATGCATCTTGAACTTATTGAATTTACGTTTCTCTTTTTTCAAGTCCACTTTAATCCAATCCTCATCAGGAATGCTATTTGCATTCGCCTCTTCACTGTTTCGAGTGGGTAAGACTTCCGTTATGGTAAATTCATGCCTATTAATTTCGAAAACAATAATCTGATAAAGCAAAATTTTGTAACCAATCCTTTAACTTGACTGGCAGTGTAGCGAAGGACACCTTGCGGGTGTCCGAAGCGGAACGCTTCAGCTTAGCGCGTAGCGTACTAATGAGCGCTGATAAATAAGCATCAATTAAGCCAATCGATAGAAATCAGAAATTACAATCTGATGTAAGACCAGAAATTACCCACACAAAACAGCGATGAGCCACTTTATGATTATGATATATCTAAGATTGGGCAAATTGGAATTCAATCTACCCACATGAAACAGCGAAGAGGCCATCTTTTTATAACTAACTTCATGGAAATTATTCGACCACAATTATTATTTCATTCGATTCAACCCTTCCTATCCAGTAAGGTTCTGTTATAGCTTCACCAACAGATGTATGATATTCAGCAATAAGGGTATATTCTCCCTTCTCTAAATTCCAGCACTTAGAATCAGAGAAGGTAGATTCTATATAGTCTCCAGGAGAAAGTTCAACAAGAAATTCATTTGTTAAACTAGGTCTTTCAATAACTCCGCATACATATGGTACTTCAGATCTATTTGGATAGTAGAAGGAAATATCATAACTTATTTGCTCGGACATTTTCCAGATATTGACCGTATTATTGCCAGTATTTGATAAATTCAAATAAATCTCGAACATTTCACCTTCTTTTACTTGATTCTTCTCTGATGTTAATATTAGCTGCAGTCTTCCATTCATTTGCTCTACATGTTGCTCATCTTTAAGTGTTAACACAAATAATGCAAGCATAAATATCACTACCACTGCAATAAGCAAAATCTTTTTTTTATCCATGACAAATCACCCAATTCAATGTAATCTAAAGCAAAGACACATAGTTAATAAATTTGCATGTCGTGTATGTATATAAACAAAAACAAAAAATAGATATGAACTTTGAGTTAACATATCTATTTATTAGAATTACACCTGTTTACTGGAAACTAGCCACTGTCGATTTTGTTTCACTGATTCTTCTTGCATTATCATGGGTTGAATCGCCGTGGTTA
>DQIP01000078.1 GCA_020793565.1 Candidatus Methanovorans sp. | reverse complement strand
AAAATGCAACCAATTCAAAAATTTAAACCTGATAACCACTGGTCTATTGACAGATGGTGGACGAAAGAAGAACAAATTGAATTGGGAATACTTGAAGAAGATACTGTTGTTGATATCAACGCTTTCAGTGAATTGGTAGCTGACATCTCAGACACTTTAAGCGGGTATTCAAACCTTTTAAAAGAAGTATCTGAAAAAAAAAAGATTACAAACAATTTTAAAGATATAAAACTGTCTGATAATAAATACTTCGACTTGTTTATAGGCAAGCGTATTTTGAAAAAAGATATAATTAACATATCTGGTAATATTCCTATTTATAGTGCAAATGTAAAAATTCCAGTTGGATATCATAATCAAAGCAACATCCAAAATTTTGAAAACAATTTTGTTTTATGGGGTATTGATGGCGATTTTGTTTTTAATACAATTCAAAAAAACAATCCATTTGTTTCCACTGATCACTGTGGCACAATTAGAATACTAAAAAATAAAATTCTTCCTGAATACTTAATGATACAACTTGAGAATGTGAAACATAAGTACGGATTTGATAGAGAATTAAGGGCATCACTTAAAAATATGGGAAAAGTAACAGTACAAATTCCATTCAATAATAATGATGCCATTGATATTGAAAAGCAACAAGAAATTATTGAAAAATATGAATGTATTAATGAACTAAAGGAAAGAGTTGGTGTATTTAAAAAACAAATTAATAAGTTGATTGTAGAAATTGAATTGTCAAATTATAATTTCATAAACTGCGCTGTAACAGATGAAAATATTTTTTGTTTGATGCGTGGTAAAAGGATTACAAAAGAAACCATTTATAGAAACAAAGGAAACATACCTGTTTATTCATCATCAAAGTCTGAAAACAGTGTTTTGGGACATATTTCAGAAAAATACATCATGGAGAATAATCTTACTCTTTTAAACGAACCATCAATATTGTTTAATTTAGATGGAAGTGTAGGATACTGTTTTTTAAAAAATGACGTTAAATATTCTTTTATTGATGTCGTTGCCTCCTTTAAACCAAAAGTGAAGAATATTGATTTAGAATATTTACTTTACAAACTAAGAGAGGAAATACATAAAACCGATGCCGATTATCAATCTAAATTGTATTTTAATAAAATAAACAATTATGGAATCAGTATAAACATTCCGATAAATAAAAAGGGAGAATTTGACATTGAAGCTCAAAAACAAATTGCCGAAAAATATCGTAAAATTGAAGATATAAAATATATCATCAATAATGAGTTAGATAAAATTAAAGAGAGTGTGATTGGAATTGAGTAAAAATACATTTCGACTTTTTATACAGAATTGCGACTTTATACACAAGTCGTACTTTCTACACAAAGCTGTTTCGATGTGTTCGTATATGCCCCTTATTGCAAGAACAGCATAAATGTATCTTGTAGCCTGCAATAAAAGTAGGCCGAGAGGGATAACGAACATTGCATCCGGGATCATATTCCCGTAAATAAAATCAATCGTATAGCGTGAAAAAATTATATATCACACGCCGGATAATAAATTGCTATAAATAGGTGCAGATGCTTTTTATTTTGTTCCGGAGCGGTTAGGGAACACACAGGGGACACGGGGATAATCAAAAACTCATAATGTCCTCTGTGTTTCATCTTCTTTGTTACAACCGGCACAATTCCAAAATCCAGTGATTTCAACAATTATATTAGACGCAGATTTACGCTGATTAACGCCGATGCAACCTTAAATCAGCGTAAATCTGCGTGAATCAGCGTCTTAAAAATAACTGGAAAATGGGACAGTGCCGTTACAACCATTTATTCAGAATGCATCAAAAGCACCAAGTACCAGAGGGCAAAAATGACGGAATACGCCATAGACATGCAAAACCTCACAAAGAAGTTCAACGGATTGACTGCTGTAGACGATGTCAGCCTCACCGTCGAAAAAGGGGAGTTGTTCGGACTTCTTGGTCCCAACGGAGCCGGCAAGACTACAATTATCAACATGCTCTCCACAATGCTTAAACCAACATCAGGTGTTGCTATTGTGTGGGGTTCTGATATATCGTCCGATCCCACCAAAGTGCGCAGGTCAATTGGTGTGGTGTTTCAGGGCAACACACTTGATGACAAGCTCACAGGACGGGAGAACCTTGACCTGCACGGGCGGCTGTACGGCATGTCCAAGAACCTGCGCCGTGAGCGGATAATGGAAGTCCTTGAACTTGTCGAACTCCCCGAGCGTGCCGATGAGATCGTAAAGACCTACTCGGGCGGTATGATGCGCCGCCTTGAGATCGCCAGAGGGCTCATGCACCACCCGAATCTTCTTTTTTTGGATGAACCTACACTTGGGCTTGACCCACAGACCCGAAATCATATCTGGGACTACATCAAGCGATTGAATCAGGAAAAGAAGATCACAATGGTGCTCACGACTCATTACATGGAAGAGGCTGACAGCCTTTGTGGGAGAATTGCAATAATCGACCACGGCAAGATTGCAACACTCGCCACGCCCACAGAACTTAAAGCAGAACTTGGCGGCGACATAATCACGCTCGCAACCGCAACAGAAGACTCTGCGGCACAATTGCTAAAAGTTTGCAAAGAACTTGAGCTTGTGACCGATATCTCTCTTTCGGGCAGCACTATCAGGATAACTGCAACATCAGGCGAGCGCGCCATACCTCAGGTTCTCAATGCCGCCACAAAAGAGGACATCCAGATCGAATCCGTAAACTTAAGGAAACCAACTCTTGACGACGTGTTTTTATATCATACAGGGCGCGCAATACGGGAGTCTAATGTGGATGAAATGGACAGAATGAGATTCATGATGCAGTCCCACAGGAAATAAATATCTAAAAGCATCACAATCACAATTTGTAACTCGTTCGAAGTTCCTTGATCTTATCGCGGAGCTGGGCTGCCATCTCAAATTCAAGATTCTTGGCAGCCATATGCATATCAGCCTCAAGGTCGATGATAATATTCGCAATTTCCATTCCCGACATATCTTCTGCGATCATCATTATGCCTGATGCCTTCTCACCTGCTCTTGCACCCATCTTGACAAGTTCCTTCTGGATGTCTTTTTGGATCGTTTGTGGGACAATGCCATGCTCTTTATTATAATTTTTCTGGATATTGCGCCTCCGATCAGTTTCCATTATGGCACGTTCCATCGAACCTGTCACGTTATTGGCATACAATATCACACGTCCTTCCGCATTTCTGGATGCTCTGCCTATGGTCTGGATAAGTGAACGCTCAGAGCGCAGGAACCCTTCCTTGTCTGCATCAAGGATTGTAACAAGTGCGACTTCCGGGATGTCCAGTCCCTCGCGCAAAAGGTTGATGCCTACAAGAACATCGAACTCATGCTTTCGTAGCCCTCTCACGATCTGTGTACGTTCAATGGTGTTGATGTCCGAATGCATGTACCTGACTTTTATGCCCATTTCCAAAAGATATTCGGTCAGGTCTTCTGCCATGCGTTTTGTTAGTGTTGTAACAAGAGTTCGGA